>NZ_JBRBEM010000006.1:0-174458 GCF_052805615.1 Pelomicrobium sp. P1 | reverse complement strand
TACCGGGACCCGACGACGGGCGAGGGGCGCCTGACGCCCCAGACGATGTCCGAGGCAGAGGTCCGGCGGGTCCACCCGGAAGCGAAGGGGCTGCCCTGGACCGAGGAGACCCGGATGATCGGCGACGAGCCTTTCTGCGTCGAGATGCCGTTGCGGGCCGCAGCCTGAGGCCGGCCAATCCGGACGGGCGGGAAACCGCCCGTTTTTTTATGCTCGCGTCCTGCGCGGGTGCGATCGCTCAGCGCCCGCGGAACACGGCCGGCCGTTTCTCCAGGAACGCCCGCATGCCTTCCCGCTTGTCCTCGGTGGCGCACAGGAGCCCGAAGGCCTGGGTTTCCAGGGCGCAGGCGTTGTCCAGGTCCAGGTCCTTCCCCCGGTGCACCAGGTGCTTGGTGTAGCGCACCGCCAGGGGCGCCTTGGCGGCGATCTGGCGCGCGAGTTCCAGGCCAAAGGCCTGAAGCTTATCCTTGGGCACCACGTGGTTCACTAGGCCGATTTGCTTCGCCTCCTCCGCCTTCACCTGGCGGCCGGTGAGGAGCAGCTCCAGGGCCAAGCCGGTGCCCACCCGGCGGGGGAGCCGCTGGGTGCCGCCGAAGCCGGGATTGATGCCCAGGTTCACTTCGGGCTGGCCGAAGACGGCGTTTTCCGAGGCGACGATGAAATCGCAGGCCATAGCCAGCTCGCATCCGCCCCCCAGGGCGTAGCCGTTCACCAGGGCGATGGCGGGAATGGGCAGCCGCTCAATGGCGCGGAACGCCTGAAGAGCCGCCTCGCAAAAGCGCTGGCCCTCTTCGGGGTTCATGTCCACCATGCGGGAGATGTCGGCGCCAGCCACGAAGGCCTTGTCCCCCGCACCGGTCACGAGCAGAGCCCGCGCCGCCGGGTCCGCCGCCACTTCGCCCACCGCGGCGCCCAGCTCGGCGAGGGTCTCGGGGTTCAAGGCGTTGAGCGCCTTCGGGCGGTTGAGGGTCAGGCGGTAGATGCCGTGCTCGACTTGTTCCAGGATCAGGTTTTCGTAGGCCATGGAGGAAAAAGGATGAGGATGAAAGAAGAATTCACTTGGCCGCCAGGCGCACCGCCCCATCCAGGCGGATCACTTCGCCGTTGAGCATTTCGTTTTCCAACACGTGCTTCACCAAGGCCGCATACTCCTCCGGCCGCCCCAGCCGGGGCGGAAACGGCACCTGGGCCGCCAAGGACGCCCGCAGCTCCTCGGACATGGCCGCCACCATGGGGGTGTCGAAGATCCCCGGGGCGATGGTCATCACCCGGATGCCGAAGCGGGCGAGCTCCCGGGCGATGGGGAGCGCCATGCCCACCACGCCGGCCTTGGAGGCGGCGTAGGCCGCCTGGCCGATCTGGCCGTCGAAGGCGGCCACTGAAGCGGTGTTGACGATCACGCCCCGCTCCCCGCTCGGCAGGGGCTCCAGGGCGCTCATGGCGGCGGCCGCGAGCCGCAGCACGTTGAAGGTGCCCACCAGGTTCACCTGGAGGGTGCGGTTGAAAGATTCCAGCGAGTGGGGTCCTTGCCTGCCCACCACCCGCTCCCCCGGCGCGATGCCGGCGCAATTGACCGCGCCCCGCAAGGGCCCCAATTCGGCTGCCGCCGCCACCGCCGCTTGCACCGCCGCCTCCTCGGTCACGCTGCCGCCCACGAACCGGGCACGGCCACCCAGCTCCTGCGCGAGGGCGGCACCCGCGGGCTCGTTCAAGTCGAAGATCACCACCGAGCCGCCCTCGGCGGCCAGCATCCGGGCGGTGGCGGCGCCGAGCCCGGAGGCACCGCCGGCGACGAGGAACGCGCTGCCTGGGATGCGCACGGGCCCGCCTACATGTTGCGCCGGTACTGCCCGCCCACCTCGAACAGGGCGCGGGTGATCTGCCCCAGGGAGCACACCCGCACCGCGTCCATGAGCACGGCGAACACGTTCTCGCCCCCCATGGCCGCCTGCTTGAGCCGCTCCAGCATGGGCCCCGCCTCGTGGGCATGGCGCGCCTGGAAGTCCCGCAAGCGCTTGAGCTGGGATTGCTTCTCCTCCTCGGTGGAGCGGGCGAGCTGGATCGCCTCCGCCGCCGGCTTGGGGTTGGGGTTCAGGAACGTGTTTACCCCGATGATGGGGAGCGTCCCGTCGTGCTTCTCGGTCTCGTAGAGAAGCGACTCTTCCTGGATCTTGCTCCGCTGGTAGCCGGTCTCCATCGCCCCCAGCACGCCGCCGCGCTCTGACAGGCGCTCGAACTCCTTGAGCACCGCCTCCTCCACGAGATCGGTAAGTTGCTCGATGATGAAGGCGCCCTGGTTGGGGTTTTCGTTCTTGGCGAGCCCCCATTCCCGGTTGATGATGAGCTGGATCGCCATGGCTCGGCGCACCGACTCCTCGGTCGGCGTGGTGATCGCCTCGTCGTAGGCGTTGGTGTGCAGCGAGTTGCAGTTGTCGTAGATGGCGATCAGGGCCTGGAGGGTTGTGCGGATGTCGTTGAAATCGATCTCCAGGGCATGCAGCGACCTGCCCGAGGTCTGGATGTGGTACTTGAGCTTTTGCGAGCGTTCGTTGGCCCCGTACTTGAACCGCATGGCGGTGGCCCAGATGCGCCGGGCGACCCGCCCCAGCACCGCGTACTCGGGATCCATGCCGTTACTGAAGAAGAACGACAGGTTGGGGGCGAACTCGTCCACGTGCATGCCCCGGGCGAGATAGGCCTCCACGTAGGTGAAGCCGTTCGCCAGGGTGAAGGCGAGCTGGGTGATGGGATTCGCCCCCGCCTCGGCGATGTGGTAGCCGGAGATGGACACGGAGTAGAAGTTGCGCACGTTGTGGCGGACGAAGTATTCCTGCACGTCCGCCATCATCCGCAGTGCGAACTCGGTGGAGAAAATGCAGGTGTTCTGGCCCTGGTCCTCCTTGAGGATGTCCGCCTGCACCGTGCCGCGCACGGTGGAAAGCACCCACTCCCGGATCTTCTCCTGCTCGTCCTCAGTGGGCGGGCGGCCGTTCTCGCGCTCGAACTTCTCCAGCTGCTGGTCGATGGCGGTGTTGAAAAACATGGCCAGGATCGTCGGCGCGGGCCCGTTGATGGTCATGGAGACCGAGGTGAGCGGATCGCACAGGTCGAAGCCCGAGTAGAGCACCTTCATGTCGTCCAGGGTCGCCACCGACACCCCGGAGTTGCCGATCTTGCCGTAGATGTCCGGCCGCTCGTCCGGGTCGAAGCCATACAGGGTCACCGAGTCGAAGGCGGTGGACAGGCGCTTGGCTTGGGAGTCCTTGGAGAGATAGTGGAAGCGCCGATTGGTGCGGAAAGGATCGCCTTCGCCGGCGAACATGCGGGTGGGATCCTCGTACTCGCGCTTGAAAGCGAACACGCCGGCGGTGTAGGGGAAGCTGCCCGGCACGTTCTCCTTGAGCAGCCACTTGAGCACCTCCCCCTCGTCCCCGTAGGCGGGAAGGGCGATCTTGGGCAGCCGGGTGCCGGACAGGGTGGCGTGGTGCAGGGTGGTGCGCACCTCCTTGTCCCGGATCTTCACCACGTATTCGTCGCCGGCGTAGACCTCCCGGGTGCGGGGCCACAGCTCCAGGAGCTTCTTGCAGCGCGCATCTAGGGCTCGCTCCCGCGCCTCGATCAGGGGCTCCAGGTGGGAGGCGTCCTTGCCCGCCTCCTCCAGGAGGCGCTTGGCGCCTTTCAACTGCTGCCGCTCCCGGGCAATGGCCACCTGCCGCTCCGCCTCCCGGTGGTAGCCGCGCACGGTCTCGGCGATCTCGGCCAGATAGCGGATCCGGGCCGGGGGCACGATGGAGGCGGCGCCGGTGGAATGTCGTCCCTCCACCCGCGAGAGCCGGCCGGGGGGGAGCTTGTAGCCCCGTTCCGAGAGCAGCCCCACGAGCCCCTGGTATAGGGCCGTGACCCCGTCGTCGTTGAAGCGGGAGGCGATGGTGCCGTAGACCGGCATCTCGTCGGGGCTCTTGCCGAACGCGGCGCGGTTCCTCTGCACCTGCTTGGACACGTCCCGCAGAGCATCCAGCGCGCCGCGGCGGTCGAACTTGTTGATCGCCACGAGATCCGCGAAGTCCAGCATCTCGATCTTCTCGAGCTGGCTCGCCGCCCCGTATTCCGGCGTCATCACGTAGATCGACACGTCGGCCAGAGGCGCGATGGCGGCGTCCCCCTGGCCGATGCCGGAGGTCTCCACCAGCACCAGGTCGAAGCCCGCGAGCTTCACCAGGGCGATGATGTCGGGCAGCGTGGCGGGGATCTCGCTCCCCGCCACCCGGGTCGCCAGGGAGCGCATGTAGATGCGGGGGGAGTCGATGGCGTTCATGCGGATCCTGTCCCCCAGCAGCGCCCCGCCGGTCTTGCGGCGGGTGGGATCGGCGGCGACGACGGCGATCTGCAGCCGGTCCTCCTGGTCCAGGCGGAAGCGACGGATAAGCTCGTCGGTGAGGGACGACTTGCCGGAGCCCCCCGTGCCCGTGATGCCCACCACCGGCACCTTGGCCGCCGCGCCCCGCTTGAGCTCGTCCCGCAGCGCGGGCTCCAGGGCCTCGTTCTCCAGGGCGGTGATGAGCCGCGCCAGGGCCCGCCGGTCGCCGGCGCGCACCGGCTTCAGATCCTTGGGACAGTCCCGGGTGAGGTCCGCGTCCGCCCGCTCCAGCATGTCCCGGATCATGCCGGCCAGCCCCAGCTTCTGCCCGTCCTCGGGGGAATAGATGCGGGTGACCCCGTAGGCCTCCAGTTCCCGGATCTCTCTGGGGATGATGACCCCGCCCCCGCCGCCGAAGATCTTGATCCCCGCCCCGCCCCGCTCCTTGAGGAGATCCACCATGTACTTGAAGAACTCCATGTGGCCGCCCTGGTAGGAGCTGACGGCGACAGCGTGGACGTCTTCCTGCAGGGCCGCGGTGACGATCTCCTCCACCGAGCGGTTGTGGCCCAGGTGGATCACCTCCGCGCCGTGGGCTTGGAGCAGCCGGCGCACGATGTTGATGGAGGCGTCGTGGCCGTCGAAGAGACTTGCCGCCGTGACGAAGCGAACCCGGTTGACGAGCTTGTAGGGCTGGGGCGCCACTTGAACGCTCAAATCGGTCATCGGTTCCCCTCCTCGCGTCACTTCCGGGTTTTGGGCGCCCGCCGGGCGGGCGCCGGCGTCGCTTTTCCGGTTACTCGTTTCCCCCGTCGGTTCTCACCCGAACGTAGGAGCCGGGAGCATCTTCGAGGGGCTTGAGCTTGCCCGCCCCCGGAATCCGGGCGGGAACCCGCCCGTCCCCGAAGGGTTCCACCCAGGCCGCCCAGTGGGTCCACCAGGAACCCGGCTGGTGTTGGGCCTCCTGGAACCAGGTCTCCGGATCCGGCACCAGCCGGTCGTTCACCCAATAGCCGTACTTGCCCGCCGCGGGGGGATTGATCACCCCGGCGATGTGGCCCGAGCCCCCCAGCACGAAGGTGACCGGACCGGAGAGCAGCCGCGCCCCGGCGTAGGTGGATTTCCACGGAGCGATGTGATCCTCCACCGTGGACACGAAGAACGCCGGGGTCTTGATCTTGGACACGTCGATGGGCACGCCCGCCAGTTGGATGCCACCCGGCTCCTTGAGCAGGTTGCGATGGTACATGTTGCGCAGGTAGAAACTGTGCATGGCCGCGGGCATGCGGGTGGAATCGGAGTTCCAATAGAGGAGATCGAAGGGGAACGGGTCCTTGCCCAGGAGGTAGTTGTTCACCACGAAGGACCAGATCAGGTCGTTGGCCCGCAGCATGTTGAAGGTGGTGGCCATCTCGTGGCCTTCCAGGTAGCCGCGCTCCTGCATGCGCCGCTCCAGAGCGGCGATCTGCTCGTCGTCGATGAACACCTCCAGCTCGCCCGGCTCGGAGAAGTCGATCATGGTGGTGAAGAAGGTGGCGCTGGCGATGCGGGAGGACTGGCGCCTGGCCGCGAGATACGCCAGGGTGCAGGCGAGGAGCGTCCCGCCCAGGCAGTAGCCGATAGCGTTCACCTCCTTCTCACCGGTCGCCTGCTCGATGGCCTCCAGCGCCGCCAGGGGGCCCTCCAGCAGGTAGTCGTCGAAGGTCTTCTTGGCGTGCTCCGCGTCCGGGTTCACCCAGGAGATGACGAACACCGTGTGGCCCTGCTCCACCGCCCACTTGATGAAGGAGTTCTTCTCCCGCAGGTCCAGGATGTAGTACTTGTTGATCCAGGGCGGGATGATGAGCAGCGGACGCTTGAACACCGTCTCCGTTGCCGGCTGGTACTGCAGGAGCTGCATTAGCCCGTTCTGGTAGATCACCTTGCCCGGCGTGGTGGCGATGTTCACCCCCAGCTTGAAGGCCTCCGGGTCGGTCATCTTGATGCGCAACTGCCCGTTGCCCCGCTCCAGGTCCTCCAGCAGGTTGGACAGCCCCTTGAGCAGGTTCTGGCCGCCGCTTTTCACCGTCTCGTCGAACACTACCGGATTGGTGAGCACGAAGTTGCTGGGGGACAGGGCGTCGATGTACTGGCGGGTGTAGAAGTTGATCTTCTTCGCCGTCTGCTCGTCCAGCCCCTCCACGCTCCCCACCACGTTGTGCAGGTGGCGGGCAGCGATGAGGTAGGACTGCTTGATGTAGTCGAACAGGAAGTGGTCCTCCCACGCCTCGTGCTGGAAGCGCTTGTCCCCCTTGGCGGGCGCCGCCACCGGCGGCACCTCGTGGCCCAGCATCTTGAGGAAGCTGTTCTGCCACAGGGCCATGTAGTCCTGCCACAGGTTCACCTGGGCCTGGGCGAGCTTGATGGGGTCCAGCATCAGCTTCGCCGCCATGTCCATGAACGCCTTGGCGATGCCCAGCTCGTCGGCGAGCCCGAGCTGCCCCTGGGTCGCCTGCCGGGAGACGAACTCGGACAGTACCTTGCTCGAGCGCTGGGCGATGTCGCTCAAATTGCGGGCGAGTTCCACGGGGTCGGGGATTTCGGGCTTGGGCGGCTCGGGGGCTGCGCTGCTCACGGCCGTTCTCCTTAACGATCGAATCAAAACAAGTCTAGTCCAACCCAGCGGGCGCTTCCACGAAACGGGGGCTCGCCAGGGCACGGAAGCGGTACACGCCCTCCGCCTCCAGGCGCTCGAGCCGTCCCCGGCGCCAGAGATAGTTCATGTGGGCGAGGGTCTCTCCCAGGGCGAAGAACAACTGGTGGGGGTCCAGGGCGCGCTTGAACAGCACCGGCATCACTTCCGCCGCCGTGCGGGGCTGCGCGCAGGCGGCCCGCAAGGTTCCCAGCCGCTCGACATGATGCCGGCGCAGCGCGTCGATGCGGGCCCTGAGCCCGGTGAAGACCAGGCCATGGGAAGGCAGCACCCGGGTCTGCTCCGGCAACGTCCGGTAACGGGTTAGGGAGTCCAGGTACAAGCCCAGGGGGTCGCCCTCCGGCTCGTTGCCCCAGACGCTCACGTTGGTGGAAATGCGGGGCAGCACCATGTCGCCGGAGATCAAAAGCCCCAGGGCCTCGCAATGGAGGGCGGCGTGCTCGGGGGCGTGGCCGTAGCCCACCCGCACGGTCCACGCCCGCCCGTCGATGGGAATCGCCTCCCCGTCCAGGATGCGCCGGTAGCGGGTGGGGAGCTCCGGCACCCCTTGCCGGTACGTCTCCCCTTTGAGTCTCAAGTGCCCGAGCCGCGCCTCGTCCAGGCCGTGGCGCCGGTAAAGGGCCATGAGGGGTTCCTTGCCGAAGCCGGCCCGGCCGTCCCACACGGCGTGGGCGGTCAGGTACTCTGCCTGGGTCATCCACAACTCGGCGCCGAAGCGCCGAATGAGCCAATGGGCCAGCCCCACGTGGTCCGGGTGGTAGTGGGTGACGATCACCCGACGGACCGGCCGCCCGGCCAGGGGGCCCGCCAGCAGGGTCTCCCACGCCGCCCGGGAGGCCTCCCCCGCGTAGCCGCAGTCCACCACCGTCCAGGCGTCCCCGTCCCGCAGCACCCACAGGTTGATGTGGTCCAGGGCGAAGGGCAGGGGCATGCGCACCCACCCCACCCCGTCGGCCACTTCCAGGAGCTCCCCGGGTCCGGGGGCTTGCTGGCCGAACGGGTAGTGGAGGGAGGGCGCTGCCGGCTCCGGCGAAGATTCAGAGGGGGCGGAAGCAGGAACGGGTTCGACGCTGGCGGGCATGGCGGTCCCTGATGGGTGTGGGGGGTCTGGCTTTACGTTTACGTAAGATGGAACTATAGTGGCTTTTATTCTACGGGGTCATGCTGCAACACACAATGAAAGAGGCCACGTACACCATCACCGAGCTGGCACGGGAGTTCGGCGTGACCACCCGTACCATCCGCTTCTACGAGGACCGGGGGCTGCTGAGCCCCGCCCGGGAAGGGCGTCACCGGATCTATTCCCACCGGGACCGGGTGCGCCTCAAGCTCACCCTGCGGGGCAAGCGCCTAGGCTTCTCCTTAAGCGAGATCAAGGAGCTCTTCGACCTGTACGACGCCCGGGACGAAACCGCCCAGCTCCAGCAGTTCCTGGTCATTCTCGACAAGCGGAAGACGGCGCTGGAACAGCAGCGCCGGGACATCGACGCCATGCTGGCGGAGATCGAGACGTTCGAAAAGCAATGCCGCCGGATCATGGAAGAAAGGCTCGGGCAACGCGCCAGCGTGGCCGTCCCGTCCGGCCCCTGAACCATCGCAGCGTCGCGGAGGCATGGCGTGAAACGGGAAGCGGCAGGATTCACGGCCCCTGACCCGAGGTACGCCGAACGGGTGCGGGCGAGCTTCGCGCGCCAGGGTATCATGGGCCATCTCGGCGCCGCGCTCACCGAGGTGAGGCCCGGCTACTGCGAGATCCGGCTCCCGTTTCGCCCGGAGCTCGCCCAACAGCACGGCTACTTCCACGGGGGCGTCATCGGCACCCTCGGCGATTCGGCCGGGGGCTACGCGGCCTTCACCCTGATGCCGGCCGACGCCGGCGTGCTCACCGTGGAATACAAGATGAACCTGCTCGCTCCGGGCGACGGCGAGCTGCTCATCGCCCGGGGCCGGGTGATCAAGGCCGGCCACTCCCTGGTGGTATCCCAGGCCGACGTGGCGGTGGTCAAGGACGGGACGGAACGGCTCTGCGCCATCCTGCTGCAGACCCTCATGACGATCCAAGGCAAGCCGGAGGTGCAGGGTTGAGCGGGCGGCCGACGGAGCCTGCGCCGCCCGCCGGGTCGTCGATTTACCGGAGGCTCGACAGAAAGGTGCCGCCATGATGGAAGATCCCGTTGTCATCGTCTCCGCCGCCCGTACTCCCATGGGCGGGCTCCTCGGGGACTTGAGCCCGCTCACCGCCCACGAGCTGGGCGCCGCCGCCATCCGGGCGGCGGTGGAGCGCTCGGGCGTCGTCCCCGGGGACGTGGAGGAGGTCATCCTGGGTAACGTGCTCTCCGCCGGCCAGGGCCAGGCGCCGGCGCGCCAGGCGGCCCTCGGCGCGGGGCTAGCGCTTTCCGCCGGCTGCACCACCATCAACAAGATGTGCGGCTCCGGCATGAAGGCGGTGATGCTGGCCCATGACCTGCTGCGGGCGGGAACCAACCGGGTGATGGTGGCGGGCGGCATGGAGAGCATGAGCAATGCCCCTTACCTGCTGATGCGGGCCCGGGGCGGCTACCGGCTCGGCCACGGGGAACTCAAGGACCACATGTTCCTCGACGGGCTGGAAGACGCCTATGACAAGGGGCGCCTCATGGGCGACTTCGCCGAGGAGTGCGCCGCCCGCTACCGCTTCTCCCGGGAAGCCCAGGACCGCTTCGCCATCGCCTCCCTGACCCGCGCCCAGACGGCCACCCGGGACGGGACCTTCGCCCGGGAGATCGTGCCGGTGGCGGTGAAAGCCCGGGACGGAGAGCGGGTCGTGGCCCAGGACGAGCAGCCCCTCAAGGCCAGCCCGGACAAGATCCCGACCTTGAAGCCCGCGTTCAAGAAGGACGGCACGGTGACCCCCGCCAACGCCAGCTCCATCTCGGACGGCGCGGCGGCGCTGGTGCTGATGCGGCGCTCCGAGGCGGAAAAGCGCGGCCTCCAACCCATGGCCGTCATCCGGGGGCACGCCACCCACGCCCAGGAACCGGCCTGGTTCACCACCGCCCCGGTGGGAGCGATCCGCAGACTCTACGAAAAAGTGGGCTGGACCGACCGGGACGTGGACCTGTACGAGATCAACGAGGCCTTCGCCGTGGTCACCATGGCGGCCATGGAGGAGCTGAAGCTCCCCCACGAGAAGGTGAACGTGCACGGGGGCGCCTGCGCCCTGGGTCACCCCATCGGCGCCTCCGGCGCCCGCATCCTGGTGACCCTGCTCTACGCCCTGGAGAAGTACGGCTTGAAGCGCGGCCTCGCCGCCCTGTGCATCGGCGGCGGCGAGGCCACCGCCATGGCAGTGGAGAGGCCATGAGCGCACCGATCGATTTCTACTTCGACTACTCTTCCCCTTACGGCTATCTCGCCAGCACCCGCATCGAGGCCCTCGCCGCCCGGCACGGCCGGGAAGTGGTCTGGCGCCCGATCCTGCTCGGCGCCGTCTTCAAGGTCACGGGCGGGCAGCCCCTTCCCACGGTCCCCCTCAAAGGCGACTACGCCCGGCGGGACATGCTCCGCTGCGCCCGCTACTATGGCATCCCCTTGAGGATCCCCTCCAAGTTCCCGGTGGCGACCCAGGCCCCCGCCCGGGCTACCTACTGGCTTTGGGACCGGGACCCCGCCAAGGCCAAGGCGCTCGCCTCGGCCCTCTTCCATGCGTACTTCGTCGATGACCGGGACATCTCCAGCCCCGAAGTGACCGCCGACGTGGCCGCCTCGATGGGACTTCCCGGCGAGGCGCTGCGCGCGGCGCTGCAGGAGCCCGCCGTGAAGGAGCGCCTGCGCGCCGAGACGGACGCCGCCCTCGCCCGGGGCGTGTTCGGCTCGCCCTTCTTCATCGTGGACGGGGAGCCCTTCTGGGGCGTGGACCGGATGGATCAGCTCGAGCGCTGGCTCGAGACCGGCGGGTGGTGAGCAATTTCCGACCCTGCACCCATCGGCCCCTGTGCAGATTGCCTGATTTCCCGAAGCCACGCCGATCATGAACCCTGTAAGCCTTAACTTCGACCTAGGCGAAACCATCGACCTGTTGCGCGAAACCGTGCGCGGCTTCGCCGCGAAAGAGATCGCGCCCCGGGCGGCGGAGATCGACCGCTCCAACGAGTTCCCCCGGGATCTGTGGCCCAAGCTCGGCGACCTGGGGCTGCTCGGCATCACGGTCGAGGAGGAGTACGGGGGCGCCGGGCTCGGCTATCTGGCCCACGTGGTGGCCATGGAGGAGGTGAGCCGGGCGAGCGCCTCGGTGGGCCTGTCCTACGGGGCCCATTCCAACCTGTGCGTCAACCAGATCCGCCGCCACGGCACCGAGGCGCAAAAGCGGCGCTACCTGCCGAAGCTCGTCTCCGGAGAGCACGTGGGGGCGCTCGCCATGTCGGAAGCCGGCGCCGGCTCCGACGTGGTGTCCATGCGGCTCCGGGCGGACAAGCGCGGCGACCGCTATATTCTCAACGGCACCAAGATGTGGATCACCAACGGGCCGGACGCGGACGTGCTGGTGGTGTACGCCAAGACCGATCCAGCGGCGGGGGCCAAGGGCATCACCGCCTTCCTCGTGGAGCGGGGCTTCAAGGGCTTTTCCACCGCCCAGAAGCTGGACAAGCTGGGCATGCGCGGCTCCAACACCTGCGAGCTGGTGTTCCAGGACTGCGAGGTGCCCGAGGACAACGTCCTGGGGGCGGTGAACGAGGGCGTCGCGGTGCTCATGAGCGGTCTCGACTACGAGCGGCTGGTGCTCGCCGGCGGCCCGCTGGGGATCATGGCCGCGTGCTTGGACGTGGTGCTGCCCTACGTGCACGAGCGCAGGCAGTTCGGCCAGCCCATCGGCGAATTCCAGTTGATCCAGGGAAAGCTCGCCGACATGTACACCACCTTCAACGCCTGCCGCGCCTACGTCTACGCCGTGGCCAAGGCCTGCGACCGGGGGGAAGTGACCCGCAAGGACGCGGCCGGAGCGATCCTCTATGCCGCCGAGCGGGCCACCTGGATGGCGGGGGAGGCGATCCAGTGCCTCGGCGGCAACGGCTACATCAACGAGTACCCCGCCGGGCGGCTCTGGCGCGACGCCAAGCTCTATGAGATCGGGGCGGGCACCTCCGAGATCCGCCGCTGGCTCATCGGGCGGGAGCTCTTTGCGGAAACCGGGTGACATGACGGCGATCCAGTCCAAGGTGGACCCCAAGAGCGAGGAATTCCGCACCAACGCCGCGGCGATGGGCGCCCTGGTGGAGGACCTGCGCCGCAAGGTGCAGGAGGCAGCCCAGGGCGGGCCGGAGGAGGCCCGGCGCCGGCACCTCGCCCGAGGCAAGCTCCTCGTGCGGGAGCGCATCGACGCCCTGATCGATCCTGGCACGCCGCTCCTGGAGCTGTCCCAGCTCGCCGCCTACGGCATGTACGGCAACGAGGTGCCCGCGGCCGGCATCGTCACGGCTATCGGGCGCGTCTCGGGGCAGGAATGCGTGATCGTCGCCAACGACGCCACGGTGAAGGGCGGTACCTATTACCCCATCACGGTCAAGAAGCACCTGCGGGCCCAGGAGATCGCCCGGGAAAACCGCCTGCCCTGCATCTACCTGGTGGATTCCGGGGGCGCCTATCTCCCGGCCCAGGACGAGGTGTTCCCCGACCGGGACCACTTCGGGCGTATCTTCTTCAACCAGGCGAACCTCTCGGCCCTGGGCATCCCCCAGATCGCCGTGGTGATGGGCTCCTGCACCGCGGGGGGCGCCTACGTGCCGGCCATGTCCGACGAGACCATCATCGTGAAGGACCAGGGCACGATTTTCCTCGGCGGCCCGCCCCTGGTGAAGGCCGCCACGGGGGAGGTGGTGAGTGCCGAGGAGCTGGGGGGCGGGGATGTGCACACCCGCGTCTCCGGGGTGGCGGATCATTTGGCAGAAAACGACGCCCACGCCCTTGCCATCGCCCGCCGCATCGTGGCCGACCTCAACCGTAAAAAAGCCCTTCCCTTCGAGCCCGCGGAGCCGGAGGAACCCCTCTATCCCCCGGAGGAGCTCTACGGCGTGGTGCCGACCGATCTCCGGAAGACCTACGACGTGCGCGAAGTGATCGCGCGCCTCGTCGACGGCAGCCGCTTCGACGAATTCAAGAGCCGCTACGGCACCACCCTGGTGACGGGCTTCGCCCGCATCCACGGCTACCCGGTGGGAATCTTGGCCAATAACGGCGTCCTGTTCTCCGAATCCGCGCTGAAGGGCACCCACTTCATCCAGCTCGCCTGCCAGCGGGGCGTGCCGCTGCTCTTCTTGCAGAACATCACCGGCTTCATGGTGGGCAAGAAATACGAAACCGGCGGCATCGCCAAGGACGGGGCCAAGATGGTGACCGCGGTGGCCTGCGCCCGGGTGCCCAAGTTCACCGTGATCATCGGCGGCAGCTTCGGCGCTGGCAACTATGGGATGTGCGGCCGGGCCTACGGCCCCCGCTTCCTGTGGATGTGGCCCAACGCCCGCATCTCGGTGATGGGGGGCGAGCAAGCGGCCTCGGTGCTGGCCCAGATCAAGCGCGACGGCCTGGAAAAAGAAGGCAAGAGCTGGAGCCCCGAAGAGGAGGAGACCTTTAAGGCCCCGATCCGGAACCAGTACGAGACCCAGGGTCATCCCTATTACGCCACTGCCCGCCTGTGGGACGACGGGGTGATCGACCCGGCCCAGACCCGCCGGGTGCTGGGGCTGGCCCTGTCGGCCGCCTTCAACGCCCCCATTGAAAATACCGCCTTCGGGGTCTTCCGCATGTGACGCGTGGCCCCGCTTCTTCGACCTTGCGACGCCCATGAGCTCCCCATCGATCCTGCTCGACATTGACAAGCGCGGCGTGGCCACGCTGCGGCTCAACCGTCCCGAGGTGCACAACGCCTTCGACGACGCCCTGATCGCCCAATTGGGCGACGCCTTGCATCACCTGGAGCAGGACCCGGCAGTGCGGGTGGTGGTGCTGGCCGCCGAGGGCCCGAGCTTCTGCGCCGGGGCGGATCTCCAGTGGATGCGGCGGGTGGCCGGCTACACCGAGGCCCAGAACGTGGAGGACGCCCTGAAGCTCGCCCGGGTGCTCAGGCGGCTCGACGCCCTGCCCCGCCCCACCGTGGCCCGAGTCCAGGGCTCCGCCTTCGGCGGCGGGGTGGGGCTTATCGCCTGCTGCGACCTGGCGGTGGCGGCACGCGGCGCCCAGTTCGCCCTGTCCGAGGTGCGGCTGGGCCTGATCCCCGCCACCGTCGCGCCCTACGTGGTGGCCGCCCTGGGCCCCCGCCAAGCGCGCCGCTACTTCACCACCGGGGAGCGCTTCGACGCCGAGACTGCACGGCGCCTGGGGCTGGTGCACGAAGTGGCCGACACGCCCGCCCTGGATCAGGCGGTGGAGGGGCTGGTGGCGGCGCTGCTCCAGGGCGCGCCCGGCGCCCAGGGGGCGGCCAAGCGCCTGGTGGCCGACGTGGCCGGGCGGGGGCTGGACGAGGCGCTCCTCCTGGAAACCGCTCGCCGCATCGCCGCGGCCCGGGCCAGCGCCGAAGGGCGGGAGGGCATGGCCGCCTTCCTGGAGAAGCGGGCTCCGCGCTGGACCACAAGGGCATGAGCGATCCGGCCCCCGATATCCTGCGGGCAGACCGCCGGCTGCGACGGCGCATCGCCTTCGCCGCCCTCGCCCTAGTGGCGCTGGCGGTCCTGGCGCTGGAGCTGGTAGCGCCCTGGCTGGTCGCGAAGTTCCAGCATGATCCGCGCGAGGCGGTGCGAGCCTTGAAGCTTTTGATGCTGGCCGCTTTCGCTCCCCTCATCCCCATCGGCGTTTATCTTTTTTCCTTTGGCCGGTGCGCCGTGCAGGCCGGCCGCTTTCCCCCGCCCGGCGCCCGGGTGATCGTGGACACCCGGATCGCCCAAGGCCGTGCCGCCCGGCTGCGGGGCGGCGTGCTGATGCTGCTCGGCCTCGTTCTCACCGGCATCGCCCTCTTCGCCGCCCTGGTGGTGCCGGCCCTGGTGGAGCGCTCGTTGTTCGCTGCGGCCTGATCTGGATCGAGGGGAAACCGACGGCCGCCATGTTCAACAAGCTCCTCATCGCCAACCGGGGGGAAATCGCCTGCCGCATCATCCGTACCGCCCGCCGCTTGGGGCTGCGCGCCGTGGCCGTCTACTCCGAGGCGGACGCCCGGGCGCGCCACGTGGCGATGGCGGATGAAGCCCACTTGATCGGCCCGGCGCCGGCGCGCGAGAGTTACCTGCGCATCGACCGTATCCTGGAAGCGGCGAAGCGCTGCGGCGCAGAGGCGATCCATCCGGGCTACGGGTTCCTCTCGGAGAACGCCGAGTTCGCGGAAGCCTGCGCCGCCGCCGGCATCGTGTTCGTGGGGCCGCCCGCCGCAGTGATCCGGGCCATGGGCTCCAAGAGCACCGCCCGGGAGCTCATGGAGGCAGCGGTGGTGCCCGTGCTGCCCGGCTACCACGGCCATGACCAGCGGCTGGAGACCTTCCAGGCCGAGGCCGAGCGCCTGGGCTACCCGGTTCTGATCAAGGCCGCCTTCGGCGGAGGCGGCAAGGGGATGCGAGTCGTCGCCCGTCCACAGGAGCTCCCCGAGGCCCTTGCCGCGGCCCGTCGGGAAGCGGCCTCCGCCTTCGGCCATGACCAGTTGCTCCTGGAAAAGTACCTCCACCGGCCCCGCCACGTGGAGGTGCAGGTCTTCGCCGATCGGTTTGGCGCCGCGGTGCACCTCTACGAGCGGGACTGCTCGCTGCAGCGCCGGCACCAGAAGGTGATGGAGGAGGCGCCCGCGCCGGCGCTCGCCCCGGAGCGCCGCGCCCAGATGACCCGGGCTGCCCTGGCCGCCGCCCGGGCGGTGGGCTACGTGGGGGCCGGCACCGTGGAGTTTCTCCTGGCCGAGGACGGGGAGTTCTACTTCATCGAGATGAACACCCGGCTCCAGGTGGAGCACCCGGTCACCGAAATGGTGACCGGCCTGGATCTGGTGGAGTGGCAACTGCGGGTGGCGGCGGGGGAGCCCCTGCCCCTTTCCCAGGAGCAAATCGCCTGCAACGGCCACGCGGTGGAAGCGCGCATCTACGCCGAAGATCCCGCCCGGGACTTCCAGCCTTCCCCCGGGCGCATCCTCCATTTGCGCCTGCCCGAGGAGAGCCCCCACGTGCGCGTGGACAGCGGAGTGGCCGAAGGGGACGAGATCGGCGTCCACTACGATCCCCTGATCGCCAAGCTGATCGCCTGGGACCTGGACCGGGCCGGGGCCCTGCGCCGGCTGAGGCACGCCCTTGCCCAAGCGCGCATCGCCGGTGTGGCCACCAACGTGGTTTTCCTGAGCGCCCTGGCGGCCCATCCCACCTACCTGAAGCCGGACCTGGATACCGGCTTCATCGAGCGGCACCGGGACGATCTGATCCCGGGCGAGCGCTCCACGCCGGAGTGGATCGTGGCGGCGGCGGCCCTGGCGGAGCTCCTGCGCATCGACCGGGAAGCGGAGGCCGCCGCAGAACGCTCCTCCGATCCCCATTCCCCCTGGCACTGGCGCGACGGCTGGCGGCTCAACCAGGACAGCCGCCAGGTCTTCCGCTTCCGCGACGGACGGGCAAGCGTCCAGGTGACGGCCCGCCACCGGCGCGGTTACTATCTCCTGGAGCTTCCGTCCCGCAGCTTCTGCGCCCGGGGCGCCCTGGAGGGGGAAGAGCTGCTGGCGGACCTGGACGGAGTGCGGGCGCGGCTTGCGGTGGTGCGCTCCGGGACCGATCTCATCCTGATCGCCGAGGGCCGCTGCTACCGGCTGAGCCTCGATGATCCGGTGGCCCTGGCTCTGGCCGAGGAGCATCCCGCCGGAAGCCTCACGGCCTCCATGCCCGGCATCGTCACCAGCGTTCTGGTGAAGCCCGGGGAGCGGGTGGTGAAAGGCCAGCCCCTCGCCACGCTGGAGGCCATGAAGATGGAACACACCTTGGTCGCGCCGGCCGATGGCGTCGTACAGGCGGTGCGGTGCACTCCCGGCGAACAGGTGAGGGAGGGGATGGAGCTGATCGTGCTGGAAGCTGAGGCGTAGCCATGAGCCTGCCTGTCCGGGTAAAAGTGGTGGAAGTGGGCCCGCGGGACGGCCTGCAGAACGAGCCCAAGACGGTGCCCGCCCCGGTCAAGATCGAGCTGATCGAGCGCCTCGCCGACTCGGGGCTCACGGTGATCGAAGCGGGCAGCTTCGTCTCCCCCAAGTGGGTGCCCCAGATGGCGGACACGGCCCAGGTGCTGGCAGGCATCCGCCGCCGGCCCGGGGTTTCCTACCCGGTGCTGGTGCCCAACCTGAAGGGCCTAGAGGCAGCCCTGGCCGCGGGGGCGGAGGAGATCGCCGTGTTCGCCGCCGCCACCGAATCCTTCTCTCGCAAGAACACCAACTGCACCATCGAAGAGGGGCTCGAGCGCTTTCGGGAAGTGACGGCCGCGGCCCTAGAAGCGGGCGTGCGGGTGCGGGGCTACGTGTCCTGCGTGCTGGGCTGCCCTTACGAGGGGGAAGTGAAGCCTGAAGCTGCGGCCCGGGTGGCGGCGGCCCTCTACCGCATGGGCTGCTATGAAGTGTCCCTGGGGGACACCATCGGCGTGGGCACGCCCGGCAGGATGAAGGCCCTGATCGAAACCGTCGCCCGGGAAATCCCGGTGGAAAACCTGGCGGTGCACTGCCACGACACCTACGGCCAGGCGCTGGCCAACTGCTACGCGGCGCTGGAGCGGGGGGTGGCGGCGATCGACGCCGCGGTAGCGGGCCTGGGGGGCTGCCCCTACGCCAAGGGCGCCACCGGCAACGTAGCCACCGAGGACGTGGTGTACCTGCTGAACGGCCTCGGGATCGAGACCGGCGTCGACCTGGAGCGGCTCATCGACGCGGGCGAGTTCATCTGCGGCTTCCTCGGCCGCCCCAGCAACTCCAAGGCGGCGCGGGCCATCCTCGCCAGGCGCAACCCATGAACGGCGTCCCCTCCCCTTGCGTCCAGGTGTGCGCCATGGACCCGGCGACCCAATTCTGCCGCGGTTGCTTCCGCACCCTGGAGGAGATCGCCGGCTGGCCCTCCTATACCGAGGCCCAGAAGGCCGAAGTCTGGCGCCGCATCGCCGAGCGCCGGGCCGGCCCGGCGATCCCGGCCCAGGCCCACGCCCGCTCCTAAAGGGGGCGACTGAATCCCCCGGGTATTACCCGCAGGCTCGGGGAACCCGCCGGCTCCCCGCGGGAGGCGCTTCCGGGCGCGGGGCGTTTCGCCTGCGCTCAACCCATCCTACGGGGCGCCGGCGCCCACGGGGCATTCAACGCCGGTGCCGCCCAGACCGCAATAGCCGTGAGGATTCTTCGCCAGGTACTGCTGGTGGTAGTCCTCGGCGTAGTAGAACGGCGGCGCGTCCCGGATCTCGGTGGTGATCTCTGGGTAGCCCGCCTTCTTGAGCGCCGCCTGGTAGCGGTCGCGGGAGGCTTCCGCCGCCCGCCGCTGGCCTTCCGTAGAGGTATAGATGGCCGAGCGGTACTGGGTGCCCACGTCGTTGCCCTGGCGCATTCCCTGGGTGGGATCGTGGGATTCCCAGAAAGCCTGGAGCAGCCGCTCGAAGGAGATCACCCGGGGATCGTAGACCACCAGCACCACTTCAGCGTGGCCGGTGAGGCCGCTGCACACCTCCTCGTAGGTGGGATTGGGGGTGTAGCCCCCGGCATAGCCCACCGCTGTGGTATAGACCCCTTCCAGGGGCCAGAACTTGCGCTCGGCGCCCCAGAAGCAGCCCATGCCGAACTGAACCTGCTCCATCCCCTCGGGGAAAGGCGGCTTGATCGGGCGCCCGTGCACGAAATGCTTGTTGGTGACCGGCAGGGGCGTCCCCCGGCCTTTCAACGCCTCCTCCGGCGCGGGCATCACCAGCTTGGAGCCGAACATCCACATCATCTGGGCCTCCTCATCCAACGAATCCACGCTGGGCCTCCTGGATCATCTGCGCTCCGCCGACCGCCCCTCAGGAGTTGCGACCGCGAAGGCGTGCATCGCCCGCGGGGTGCGGCACGCCCTCGCTCGCTCCCGGGTCGCACTTACCCCCTTCCAGGGGCAGGCACTACGGCCCGTCCGCGGGCACACCGCTCAAGCCCGCCGTCAGGACGAAGCGCATGGCCTCTTCCCGCGACCACGGCACCGGGGTCACCGCCGAGCCGGGCACCAGGACCGTGTAGCCCCCCACCTGGTAGCTCATGGGCAGGTAGACCGCCACCCGCCCGCTCTCGTGCAGCTCGGCCGGTAGCCCGGTCAAGTCGTCGCGCATGAGAAAACCCACCAGGCGCAGGTCGGTGCCCGGCACTTCCACGGCCACCACCCGTCCCGCGGCGCTGCGGCTTTCGCTGGAGAACAGGCCGAAGAAGTCGCGCACCGCGCCGTAGACCGTTTTCACCAGGGGCATGTGCAGGAGCAGGCGCTCTCCCAGCTCGAACAGGCGCCGCACCGCCCAGGTCTGCATCAGCAACCCCACGGCGAAGATCACGCCGACGCCCGCCAGCATGCCCATGCCGTAAAAATAGAGATGCTCGGAGAGGACCGCCTTCAGCAATCCTCCGAGAAAAGTTTCCGCGGTGGCCGCCAGCCACACCACCAGGTAGAGAGTCGCCACCACCGGCACCACGGTCAGCACGCCGGTGAGAAACGTCCTGCCGATCGCCTTTCGCATGGAGCCCCCGCAGCGCCTCCTGTTCCTCGCCCGCAAGCTCGCGGGTCGAAGACAGACTGTAACAGAAGGCGCTGGTGCCGAACACAAAGGCGGCGCCCTCCGCGCCGCCTTGGGACCCCCCCTCAGGCACCCCCCGCCTGAACTAGCCAGCCCGCGCCGGCGGCCGGGCGGCTCCGCTTGCCGGCGGACCGCCGGGCGCGGAGCCGCTCCCAGAGCTTTTCGTGGAAGAAATAGGCCACCGTGTTGAGGGCGGGCTCGAGGAGGGCGATGGCGCCGCCCAAGGCTACGCTGCCGGTCAGGGCGTAGCCCACGCCGAAGGCGACGCTGAAGTGCACGATCCCGAAGGTGATGGTCTTGATCATGGCAGGCCTCGTTTTGTTCCTCATGCGGCCGTGTTGTCCGCGTTCGAAGCCAATAATAATCATTCTCCCATATAGAGAGAAACGAATTGTATTTGGTTTAATGATCGATAAAATCGATCAAAAGCAGAAGCCGGATCGCCCCGTGTAAGCGCCGACGCCGTCAGACGGTCTAAGGGTTGAGCAGGATTCCTAAGGGAGGGGGTTGCCGATGAAATCCGTCACCTGCGTTGCCATGGGCCTGCTGGCCGCGATCCTGGGCGCCAGCGCATCGGCCCAGCCCGCTCCGCCCCTGGCCAAGGCCACCTTCGCCGGCGGCTGCTTCTGGTGCGTGGAAGCCGACTTCGACAAGGTGCAGGGCGTGGTCTCCACCACCTCCGGCTACACCGGCGGGCACACAACCCATCCCACCTACAAGGAGGTCTCGGCGGGCGGGACCGGTCACGCCGAGGCGGTGGAGGTGGTCTACGACCCCAGGAAAGTGGGCTACGAGGCGTTGGTGGAAGTGTTCTGGCGCAGCATCGACCCCACCACCCCCAACCGGCAGTTCTGCGACGTGGGCGACCAGTACCGCACCGCCATCTTCTACCACGACGAGGAGCAGAAACGGCTGGCGGAGGCCTCGAAGCGGAAGCTGGAACAGACCAAGCCTTTCAAGGAGCCGATCGTGACCGAGATCGTACCCGCGGGGAAGTTCTACCCGGCCGAGGAATACCACCAGGACTTCTACAAGAAGAACCCGATCCGCTACGCGTTCTATCGCAACGGCTGCGGGCGGGACCAGCGGCTGGAAGCGCTGTGGGGCAAAGCCCGCAAGTGAAATGAGCCGGCATGACTAGCCCCGTGGCAGCGTGATCTCGACGCACAGCCCCCTTCCGGGCTGTTAGCGGCGCGGATCCAGCCGCCGTGGGCCTCGACGGCGCGTTTGGCGATCGCCAGCCCGAGGCCGTAGCCGCCGCGATTAGCCGTGCCGTCGGCGTCGAAGAACGGCTCGAACACCGCGTCCACGGCCAGCACCGGCGCCGCATGCCTGCCGAGTCACTGGCGCAGCGGCCGGCGGTGCTGGAGAAGATGAAGGAGCTGCGCAAGGACCGCGGCCGGCACGGGCCGCGCGGGGAGTAACGAGGGGCCGCCCCCGCGACTCGTCAGGGCAACGCCGCGGGCCGCTCTCCGACCCCGAGCGCCGGTGCATCGGCCCAGCCCGCTCCGCCCCTGGCCAAGGCCACCTTCGCCGGCGTCTTCTGGCACGGGAGGGCCCCAGGGGGATGCCTCGCTTCCGCCATGTCCGGCGATATACCGGCGGGCGGCCCCTCCGGGGGGTAGAAAAAGCCCTCGGGTGAGGCCCCCTTGTTGCATAGCAACTCGTTGTTCCTGAAGGAGTGTGACGGAACACGGGGTTTCCGGCGGCGGTCTAAAAGAAAGGAGATGGAGATAAACCCGGCAAGCTAGCGAAAGGAGGTGACTGAATGGGCACCACCAAGCGTTGGCAGGACTGGGTAACCCTGGCGCTGGGGGTGTGGCTGTTCATCTCCCCTTGGGTATTGGGGTTCGAGGATAAGATGAGCGCCGTCGCGTGGAACTCCTATCTCCTTGGCGCTGCGGTGGCGATCTTTTCCGTCGTCTGCCTCTATACGCCCAAGGTGTGGGAGGAGTGGCTGAACGTCGCCTTTGGCGTATGGCTGATCATCTCGCCGTGGGTGGTGGGTTTCAGCACCTTCGCGGCGGCGACCTATAACGCGGTCGCGGTTGGTATCCTGGTGATCGGCTTCACGTTCTGGGCGATGGCGCATGCCGGCCACCTGGCCTGGCGCAAGGGTCACCAGGCTTGAGATGGCGTTCGCTTCGAAAGACGAGACCTTCGCAGGTCTCGAGGGGCGGAGAGGAGCTGCGGTACCGCCCTGATGCTCCCAAGGGCCGTCGTGATGACGGCCCTTTTCGCGTAATCATGGGCTTCAGCGAGTCCACCGCCGCCACTGCCGACGCGGTCATCGTGGGCGTGCTGCTGGCCATCGTCTCGCCCCTGGACGTCACCGAGGAATACGGCCTCATCGAGGCGAGCGGCGGCCACCACCCGACCTGAAGGGGGGCCTGGCGGGTCGGCCCGCCAGGTGAAAGAAAGGAACCGCGCTCCCTTATGTGCCGATGATGCCGCCGTCCGCGCGGCGGATAGCGATGGTGGCCGAGCGCGGGCGGCCACCCTTTTCACCCTCCGGCCAGGCGCTGATGGCCTTGGGGTTCTTCGGGTCGTTGCGCCCCGGGTGCGGCAGGGGCGCTTCTCCCGGATGCTGGATGTTGACGAACAGGGTGCGGTGGTCCGGGGTGAATTGGATCCCGGTGATCTCGCAGCCCACCGGGCCAGTCAGGAAACGGCGCACCTCCCCGGTCCCCGGGTCGGCGGCCAGCATCTGGTTGTTGCCGATGTTCGCCCAATCCTTGGTGGCCATCAATTGGGCGGAGGAATCGGTCTGGATCCACAGCACGCCGCGCCGGTCGATGTAGAGGCCGTCGGGCTGGGCGAAGGCAACGCCTCCGGGAGCGTTGCCCCGCTTCAAGGAATCTGGGTGGGCGGGATCACCCGCCAGCAGAAACACGTCCCAGGTGAAACGGGTGGCGCTGGGATCTCCGTTCGCTTCCCGCCAGCGCACGATATGGCCCATGAGGTTGGGAGCACGTGGGTTGGCGGCGTCCGCGCCCACCGGATCTTTCTGTTGCAAAGGCTTGCCCTTGCCGCGGGCGGTGTTGTTGGACAGGCTCACGTAGACCTCTTTGGTGCGGGGGTGGACTGCGATCCATTCGGGCCGGTCCATGTAGGTGGCCCCCACCACGTCTGCGGCAGTGCGGGCATTGATGAGCACTTCCGCCTGGGAGGCGAATCCCCGTTCCGGGGTGAGCCCATTCTTGCCCTGAATAAGCTCCAGCCACTCCCCGGTACCGTCGGCGTGGAAGCGGGCGGCGTAGAGGGTCCCCTCGTCCAGGATGTCCTGATTTTCTGCGGCGCCGCCCCCCTTCACCCAGGGCCGCTTGCTCACGAACTTGTAGATATGTTCGAACTTGGAGCGGTAGTCGTCGTCTCCCATGTAGTAGACTACCCGCCCGTCTGGGGCGAGGGACAGCATCGCTCCCTCATGGGCCAAGCGGCCCATGGCGGTGCGCTTCACCGGGACGCTCTTCGGATCGAAGGGGTCGAACTCCACGACCCAGCCGAAGCGGTTGGGCTCGTTCGGGTGCTTGCCAGCGTCGAAGCGCTCGTCGAATTCGTGCCAGCGGAAGCCCCAGCTATCCTTGGACGGCCCGATGCCGTAGCGGTCCTCCAGCGGGCTGATCTTGCCGGTGTCGTTGATGAAATAGGCGTTGACGTTCTCTTCGCACGAGAGATACGTGCCCCAAGGGGTGACGCCGTTGGCGCAGTTCTGGAATGTGCCCAGAACTGTACGCCCAGCCGGGTCTGCTACTGTCCGCATCCAGGGATGACCGGCCGCCGGGCCACGGATGGTAAAGGGTGTGTCCGCGGTGATACGGCGACCGTAGCGTGAATCCCGTACCGTGCGCCAGCGGCCCCCTTCGAAGCGCACCTCGTACACCCCCAGTCCATGGGCGTTCTTGGATTTCTGCACTTTCTCAGCGGTCCAGGGGTCCATGCCCTCGGGCGTCAGCAGGTTGTCGTCGGTGTACTCGTAATTGATGGCGATCAGCCCATGGGTGGAGGAGTCGGAGCCCTTGGGCAGAGGGAAATAGTGCATGCCGTCGTGGAACATGCCCGACTGCATGGCCTGCTCGGCCGCGGTGTTGCTGGCATCGGGCTTGAAGTCCGGGGCGCCGGGCATGATGGGATCGCCCCAAGCATTCACCACTTGCCAGGTGTACCCGGCCGGCACCACCACCGTATCCGCCCTGGAGACGGGCACCGGCGTAAACCCGAGGAGCGGCCCCCTTTTCTGCGTCATTTCCAGGGCGCGGCAGCCGCCGAAAAGCGACAGGGCAGCCACGCTCAAGGATCCCTTGAGCAGGGTGCGCCGGGACAGCCGCAAGGCGAGGAGTTCATCGAAGTCGAGGCTTTCTTCCGGGAGCGGGGAGGGAAAAGGGACTGACATGAGCACCTCCTTAGAGGCCCCTGAATGGTTCAGAGGTCCCTTCCGGCGCAGCGGGCGCTGGGCTGGTTTTATCGATTTTATTTATAGCAGGACGGCGCCCGGAAGCAACCCGCGCCGCCGGCGCCGGATGACCTCAATCCTCGTGGGCGAAGCCCCGGATGATGTAGCCGCCTGACTTTTCGTCCCGCTCCAGAGTCAGCAACCCCCGGGCCTGGGCCTCTTCCAGAAGCTGCCCGAAGGTCTTGAACCCGTGGTAGCTCTCGTTAAAGCCGGGCTTGCGGCGCTTGATGGCCTGCTTGACCATCGACCCCCATACCTTTTCCTCCTCGCCCCGCTCCTCGAACAGGTCCTCCACCGTCGCGAGCACGAGATCCAGCGCCTCCTGCTTCTTCTCCTCCTCGCTCGACTCCGCCTTCTTCTCCTCGGGTTTCGCCGTAGCGGCTTTTGTCCTGCGCCGCTTGCGCTGAGAGCGCTCTGCTTCCCGTACCAGGTCATCGTAGTAGATGAACTCGTCGCAGTTGCTGATAAGGAGATCAGAGGAGGATTTTTTCACCCCTACGCCGATCACGATCTTGTTGTTCTCCCGCAGCTTCGACACCAGAGGCGAGAAATCCGAGTCGCCGCTGATGATGACAAAGGTGTCCACGTGGGACTTGGTGTAGCACAGGTCCAGGGCGTCCACCACCATGCGGATGTCCGCCGAGTTCTTGCCCGACTGGCGCACGTGGGGGATCTCGATCAGCTCGAACGCCGCCTCGTGCATGGCCGGCTTGAACGCCTTGTAGCGGTCCCAGTCGCAGTAGGCCTTCTTCACCACGATGTTGCCCTTGAGCAGGAGGCGCTCGAGCACCTTCTTGATGTCGAACTTGTCGTACTTGGCGTCGCGCACCCCGAGGGCGATGTTCTCGAAGTCGCAGAATAGCGCCATGTTCTGGGTGGTCTGTTTGGTGCTCATGAACTCCTTTCGTCGCTAACGGCCGCCGCAACGGGCGGCACCGCCGAAGTCTACGGCGAATCGGGATGGGTGGCTACCCGGACGGCGCCGTACAATAAGCATCATCACGGCGTCGCCGGCGAGCCGCCGGACCGCCGGTCTTTTCACGCCATGGAGGAGCTAGGCTTATGTCCCCCCGCCGCCCGCTACCCCTCGTCCTCACCGCCGCCCTGCTCGTCCCATGGGAAGCGGCCCGGCCCCAGGCGCCCAGCGAGGGCGTCCGGGTCTACGAGCCCGCCCACCTCGTGGCCAGTCGGTACACGGTGGTGAAACGGCTGTGGGTGGAATCGATCCCCGCCATGTTCCGCTACCCCCTGTTCGAGACCCGGGAGGCGGCGGCCACCGCGGCGCGGGCGGCGGCCGCCGAAGCGGGGGCGGATGGGGTGGCCCACCTCGCTTGCACCGATCTGGCGGCCATCGGCCGGGGGGAGGGGCTGCTGTGCTACGCCCTGGCCATCCGGGTCAAGCAGCCCTGAGCCCCATGAGCCCCAAGCTGCGCGCCGCGATCGCCCTCGTCGTCGGGATGGGGTCCGCCGTGATGGCGCCGGCCGCGGACCCGGAACCCATCACCACGCTGCAGTACCGGCTCGAGTTCGCGCGCCGGGAGCTCGAGGCCGCGCGCGCCGCCACGGCCCAGGCGACCGAAGCGCTCCAAGCCGCCCGGCAGCGGGTGGCGGAGGCGGAGCGGGCGCTGGACCGCGCCCGCCGCGAAGCGCAGGAAGCCGAGTCTCGGCTCGAGCGGGCCCGGGCGGCGGAGCGCCAGGCGAGCGGCCGCCTGGAGGAGGCCGAGCGCCGGCTTCGCGAGGCATGGCAGGCGCAGGAAGCGGCTACCACAAGGCATTGATCCCGCGCCCGTCCCGGGTCCCGCTACCCGATCGGGATATAGGCATAGCCCCGATTCTGCAGAGCGATGGCGTTGACGAATACGTTCTCCTCCACCTCCAGGCCCGGCAGCAGGTTGTCTTCTCCGATGCGGCAACGCTCCATGGCGATCCTGCACACCTCGATGCGCACGCCGGCCTGGAGGGCGCCGTGCATCAGGGCACGACCTTCGGCGAGGGCGGCCTCCTCCGCCGGGTCGAACTTGGTGCCCGCCAGGGTCCGGGCGGCGAACTTGGTGGCGGGGCCGTGCAGGAGCAGCACGAAATCCGGCTCGATGCCCTGGCCGCGGAATTGTGCCAGGGCGTGAAGCAGCAGGGAAAGCCGGTCCTGGAAGCGCCTGGGGTCGCCGGTGGTGAAGTCCCACACCGCCCGCGCGCTGGCGAGCCCGGCCCAATCCTCCCCCTTCATGCGCCAGCCCTTTCCACGCCGCCCGCGCCTGCGAGCGGCAGGCAATCGCTGAGCAGCGCCCGCATGCGCTCCCAGTGGCTGCCTTCCCAGAACACCCGGTGGCAGCCCTCGCAGGTGCTGAAGCGCTCGTGGACCTGGGCCACCGTGGGCGGCAGGCGCTCGAGCACCTGCTCCTTGGGGATGGGGGCGAGGGGCAGGTTGCAGTGCAGGCAGCGGGAGAAGGGCCGCACGCTGGAGGCGAGCTGCAGCCGCTCCACCACCTCCTTGAGCTGTTCCTGGGGCTTGCGCGCGTGCACGTAGCAGCCGTGGGTGATGCTGCGGCACTTGAGCAGCTCCCGGTCCCGGGTGAGGATGATGCGACCTTCCCGCTTCGCCTGCATGCAGATGTCGAAGTCGTCGCAGGTGTTGTCGTACAGGGTGTCGAACCCGAGCATGCGCAAAAGCCGCGCGAGTCCCCCCAGGTGGGCGTCGGCGATGAAGCGGGTCTCCCGCAGGGGCCGCGGCCGCACCCGCACCAGGGGCCCCACGTCCAGCGCCTCGAACTTGGGATAGACGCTCACCCGGTCCCCCTCCCGCACCCGGTAGGAGAAATCCACCGACTCCCCGTTCACCAGGATCAGCTCCACCTCCGTGTGGGGCACCCCCAGCGCCTCGATGGCGTTCTTCACCGTCGCCGCCCGGGCGCAGCGGTACTCGAACTCGGTCTTCCTGCGCTCGGGGGCGAGAAAGTCGTTCAGCTCTTCGTAAAAGCGAAACCAAGCGGTGACCATGGGGCGAGCTCCTTCGTCCCCCTATCAGCGCCCATTCTAACGCGGGACCAGTCAGCCAGAGGGCCAGGGGGAGGGGCGGCTCCTCCAGGCGTGCCGCCTGTTCCCGCAAGTGCTGCAAGTGCTCCTGCCAATAGCGTGGGGTGTTGAACCAGGGGAAGGCCGCCGGAAACGCCGGATCATCCCAGCGCCGGGCCAGCCACCCCGCGTAGTGGATCATTTGCAGGGTTCGCAGCGACTCGACGAGGCCAAGCTCCCGCGCCTCGAAGTCGAAGAACTCCCGGTAGCCCCGCACCAGCCAGCCAAGCTGGCGAGTCATGTCCTCGCGGCTCCCGTGAAGCAGCATCCACAGGTCCTGCACCGCCGGCCCCATGCGCGCGTCGTCCAGGTCGATAAACTGGGGACCGTCGTCGGTCCAGAGCACGTTGCCCGCGTAGCAGTCCCCGTGGAGCCGCAGCCGGCGCAGAGGAGCGGCCCGTTCGAATGCCCGCCGGACCCGGTCCAGGAGGTGCTCCACCAGTCGGCGGCACGTCTCCCTCGGCTCGGGGGGGCACGAAGCCCCTCTCCTGCAAGAACCAGGACGGCTCGACGCCGAAGCTCTCCACGCCCAGCGCGGGCCGGTGGCGGAAAGGGCGCGCGGCCCCTACGGCGTGGAGGCGGCCGATGAAGCGCCCCAAGCGCTCCACCGCATCGAGGGTGAGCTCCGGCGTCAAGCGGGCGTAGGGATGAGGGGCTTCCGGCATGCCCGGGATCGTAGTCCACGCCGCATCTTGCGTTCAGCGCTTGCGCCCCCGGCATAATGGGATTATGGATTCGACCCTCGACGCCCTGCGGCGGCATCAACGGCAGCTCGCCCGCTGCACCCGGTGTCCCAAGATGATCGGCCCGCCGGTGATGGGCTACCCGGTAGTCTCGCCGGTGATGCTGGTGGGTCAGGCGCCCGGGGCCAAAGAGATCGAGCGCCGGCGCCCCTTCGCCTGGACCGCGGGCAAGACCCTGTTCGGCTGGTTCCGCGGCATCGGCCTCGACGAAGAGGGTTTTCGCCGCCGGGTCTACATGGCCGCCGTGTGCCGCTGCTTTCCCGGCAAAAATCCCGGCGGCGGCGACCGGGTCCCCGACCGGCAGGAGGTGGAAAACTGCACGAGCTGGCTCGCCGCGGAATTCCAGCTCCTGCGCCCTCGGCTGGTGATTCCCGCGGGCAAGCTCGCCATCGGCCTGTTCCTGCCGGTGGGCAAGCTGGACGCGGTGGTGGGACGGCTCTTCAAGGTGCGGCTCTTCGGCTTCGAGACCGACGTGGTGCCCCTCCCCCACCCGTCAGGCGCCTCCCCCTGGCACCGCACCGAGCCGGGCCGCGCGCTGCTCCATCAAGCCCTTGCCCGGATCGCCGCCCACCCTGCCTGGGGGAAGATGTGCGGGCGAGAGGCGCGGAGGGCCGCCGATTGAACGCTGCGGGAAAACGGCACTTTTTTTACTTCTTCACACCGTACTTGGCCCGGTAGTGCTGGGAGAGCACCTTGCGGGTCTGGGCATAGAGTTGGGGGTTGGTGGAAGGCGGCCGCGGCCCCTTGGGGGCATCCCCGGGCGGGCGCCTACCGGCAGGAAGCTTTTTCATGTCCTTTGGGGTCGATTCCGGCACCAGCCATTCGACCTCCCAGCCGCCGGCGCCGTTCACCGCGAGCCGCTCCCAGAGCCAGGGCAGCAGGGCCGAGGCGAAGGCTTCGAAGTTCCAAGGGGGGTTCACGATCAGCATCCCGCACCCCCGGAGGCTTGCGCTCCAGCCCGCCGGGTGCACCGCCAGGGTAAGCTTCAGGATCTTGGTGACGCCGCTTTCCGCCACGCTGCGCTCGAAGGCCCGCACCTCCCCCGGCGCCATGAAGGGGTACCAGAAGGCCAAGATGCCGGTCCCCCAGCGCCCATGGGCGAAGCGCAGGGCCTTCCCGATGCGCCCGTACTCCCCGGCCCGGTCGAAGGAGGAGTCCACCAGCACCAGACCCCGGCGCTCCCGGGGCGGCAGGTAAGCCCGCAGGGCCTGGTAGCCGTCCATGCACTCCACCGTGGTGTTCGGCGCATCGCCAAAAAGGGCCCGCAGCTCGGCCCAATCGGCCTTGTTGAGCTCCGTGGCCACCAGCCGGTCCTGGGGTCGCATGAGCCGACTGGCGATCCAGGGCGAACCCGGGTAGAAGCGCAGCTTCCCGTCGGGGTTTTCGGCGCGCACGCACGCCAGGTACGGGGCGATGGCCTCGGGCACCGGGTGCGCGTCCCACAGCCGGCCGATCCCTTCCTTCCACTCGGCGAGCTTGCGGGCCCACTCGTGCTGCAGGTCGTAGCGCCCGATGCCGGCGTGGGTGTCGAGATAGAAGAAGGGCTTCTCTTTGCCCGCCAGCGCCAGGATCAATTGGGCGAGCAGGGCGTGCTTGAAGCAGTCGGCGAAGTTACCGGCGTGGAAAAGGTGACGATAGGCGAGCATGCCCCGCAGCCTGGGTCCCGGTCACAATATCCGCGAAAGATACGGACTAGAGCCGGTTGTACTTGGTGGCCTTGCCCCGGGCCTTGTCCGCCGGGTACTTCTCGGCGTTGAGGGCGAGCTTCTTTTCCGCCGCCCGCAGCAGGTCGACGCCCAGCTTGTCGGCGAGCCGCGTGAGGAACAGCAGCACGTCGGCCATCTCCAGCTCCACCTCGGCCCGCACCTCGGGCGGCAGGTTCGCGCTTTCCTCGAAGGTGAGCCATTGGAAGTGCTCCAGCAGCTCGCCCGTCTCCCCCGCCAGGGCCATGGCCAGGTTCTTGGGATTATGGAACTGATCCCAGTCCCGCTCGGCGGCGAACTCGGCGAGCGCTTGGCGCAGGGCTTCCAGGCTGTCGATGGATTTCATCCGGGGGCTCCTCGATTTTCCACCGGCAGTATAAAACCTCCGAGCCCAGGCCACGCGGCCGCGTTTAAAATGAAAGCCGCCTACGGGCGATGGCCCCCGGGTATCCCGATGCCCGCCAACCTCACTCCCGAGTACAAGGCCGCCGAGGCCGCCTTCCGCAAGGCGCGGGACCCCCGCGAGCGGCTGGAGTGGCTGCGAGAGATGCTCCGGGTCATCCCCAAGCATAAGGGCACGGACCACCTGCAGGCGGACATCAAGCGCCGCATCAAGGAGCTCTCCGAGGAGCTGGAGGGGCCGCGCAAGGGGGGCGCCCGCACCGGCCCGGCCCTGGTGGTGCGCCCCGAAGGGGCGGCCCAGATCGCCCTGCTCGGTCCCCCGAACGCCGGCAAGTCGTCCCTGCACGCCCGCCTGACCGGATCGGGGGCGGAGGTGGCGCCGTACCCGTTCACCACCCAGTACCCCCAGCCGGGCATGCTGCCCCACGAGGACGTCCATTTCCAGCTCGTGGACCTGCCGGCGGTGTCCCCCGAGCACCCGGTTCCCTGGCTCGCCGCCGCCCTCCAGACCGCGGACGCCTGCCTGCTGGTGGTGGACCTGGGCGACCCCGCCTGCGTGGAGCAGGTGGAGGCGCTCCACGCCTTGCTGCGGGATAAGCGGGTGACCCTCACGGAACGGTGGAGCCTGGACGAGTCCGCGGCCGACGAAGAGGACCCCTTCGCCCTGCGGCTTCCGGCATTGCTCCTGGCCAACAAGGCGGACCGCCTGGCCGATCCGGAGGAGGAGCTGCGGACGTTCCTGGAGCTCGCCAGGCTTCGCTACCCCAGCCTGATCGTCTCGGCCCAGAGCGGCCGGGGCCTGGGGGACATCGGCCCCTGGCTGTTCGAGCATCTGGACATCGTGCGCGTCTACACCAAGGCCCCTGGCAAGCCGGCGGAGCGCAGCCACCCCTTCACCCTGCGCCGGGGCCAGACGGTGGAGGACGTGGCGCGACTGGTGCACAAGGACCTGGCGCGCCAGCTTCGCTACGCCCGGGTGTGGGGAAAGTCCGGCATCCAAGGCCAGCAGGTGGGGCGGGAGCACCGGCTGGAGGACGGGGACGTGGTAGAGCTGCACGCCTGAGCCAAACTCTCCCCGGCGCCTGCGGTCAAACCCTCGCTCTGCGGAGCCGGCGGGAAGCGAGGAGCTTCGCTTCGGGTTTTTCGATGTAATCTTGCGTCACTTCGGACACACCGGAGACCGCCATGAAACTGTATTACGCCCCGGGCGCCTGCTCCATGGCGTCCCACATGGTCCTGCGGGAGGCGGGCTTTTCCTTCGACCTGGAAAAGGTGGAGCTAGCCACCGGGAAAACCGCTTCGGGGGAGGACTATCGCCGGATCAACCCGAAGGGCTACGTGCCCGCCCTGCGGCTGGACGACGGCGAGATCCTCACCGAGTCGGCGGTGATCCTCCAGTACCTGGCGGACCAGAAGCCGGCGGCGGGCCTCGCGCCCGCGCCGGGCACCCTGGAGCGCTACCGCCTCATGGAATGGCTCAACTTCATCGCCACGGAAATGCATAAGCAACTGGGCGCCCTCTACAACCCCAAGATCACCCCGGAATGGCGGGAAAACCAGCTCGCCTTGTTCGGCCGACGCTGCGACTTCTTGGAGGGGCAGATGGGCACCAAAACGTACCTGATGGGGGACCGCTATTCGGTGGCGGACGCCTATCTCTTCACCGTCCTCAATTGGACCCATTTCCTTCACGTGGACATGGACAAGTGGCCGACGCTCCGGGGATACATGGCCCGGGTGGCGGAGCGGCCGGCGGTGAGGGACACGATGCGGGCGGAGGGTCTGATCCCGTGAAGGGTGTGGGCGAAGCGTGGGCGTCCCGAAGGCCGGGCCGCCCGTGGGAACGCTGGGCGGAAGGGAGGATTCCATGCTGAAGGCCCTCAAGCGCTGGATGGAAGCCGGCCAGGACGCTCCCGCCCTTCCGGGCGCGGCAGTGGCCCAGCGGGAACTGTTGGCGGCCGCGGCAGGGCTCGTCGCCGAGTTGATGCGGGTGGACCTGCAGGAGCGTCCGGAGGAGCGGGCCGTGGCGGCGAAGGCCCTGACCACCCTCTTCGCTTCGGACCCGCAGACCATCGACGGCCTGCTGGCGGAGGCGGGGGACCGGTCGCGGCGCTTCGCTTCCTACTACGCACCAGTGTCCCTGCTCAAGCGCCGCTGGGGAGCTCCAGAGCGAGTAGCGTTCATCGAGGCGCTGTGGCGCATCGCCCACGCCGACGGCCAACTGGACGCCCACGAGGATCACTTCGTGCGCAAGATCGCCCACTTGCTGTACGTGTCCAACACCGATTGCATCCTGGCGCGCAACCGCGCCCGAGCCGAATGAATCCCCGCGGAGAAACCGCCATGACCGAAAGCTGGAATGACGCGAGCCAGAACACCCGGCGCCGCGTTCTCCACCGCCGTCGCCGGGGCCTGCGCCACGGGCCGTCCCCTCGTGCCTGAGGGGCCGCTTCCACGCCCCAGATGAGCGGCCCGAGGCTGCGGTACGGCCTCCTCCTGGCCGTGCTGGGCCTTGCCTGCGTCGCCGCCGGATACGACGCCTGGTTTCGGGGCCGGCCGGTGCCCCTGCCCGATGGGCCCGCCCAGCCCCTCGACTGCGTCTCCTACACGCCCTTTCGCCTGCCGGGGGAAAGCCCCCTCGATCCCAATACCCAGGTGTCCCGCGCTCGCATCGAAGCGGAGCTAAAATTCCTGTCCACCCGGTTCCGGTGCGTGCGCACCTATTCGGTCAGCCAGGGGCTCGCGGAGGTGCCCGCCGTGGCCGAGACGCTGGGCATGCAGGTGCTGCTGGGCCTCTGGCTCGGGCGCGATCGGGAGGAAAACGAACAGGAACTGGCCCTCGGTCTCCGCGTCGCCAACGCCCATCCCGCCACGGTGCGCGCCGTGATCGTGGGCAACGAGGTTCTGCTGCGGCGGGAGCTGCCGCAGGAAGAATTGCGCGCCTACATCGAGCGGGTGCGCGCGGCCACGCCCCTTCCCGTCACCTACGCCGACGTGTGGGAGTTCTGGCTCCAGCACCCGTCCCTGGCCCAGGCCGTGTCCTTCGTCACCATCCACATCCTGCCCTACTGGGAAGACGATCCCGTGGGGATCGAGGAAGCGGTTCCCCACGTGCAGCGGATCTACGGTCGGGTGCGGGCCGCCTTTCCGGGGCGGGAAACTTTCATCGGGGAAACGGGCTGGCCGAGCCGGGGACGCCAGCGCCGGGAGGCGGTCCCCAGCCAGGTCAACGAAGCCCGCTTCCTTCGGGAGTTCCTTTCCTTTGCCCACCGCTCGGGGGTAGCGTATAACCTGATCGAGGCCTTCGACCAGCCCTGGAAGCGCCGCCTGGAGGGGACGGTGGGAGGCCATTGGGGCCTGTACGACGCCGCGCTGCGGCCCAAGTTTCCCCTGCAAGGCCCGGTGGTGGAGGACCCCCACTGGCGCGCGAGTTTCTATTCTGGCGGCGCCCTAGCGTTTCTCTTCTCCCTGATGGCATGGATCGGCAACCCCCGGCCGGGCGGGCGGGGGCTGCCGGTTCTCGTGCTCGCGGGCTTCGCGACCGGCGTGGCCCTGGCGGCCCAGTGCCGGCATATGGCGGCGGCCAACCAGGACCTATTCGAGTGGGCCTTGACCGGCGCCTTCACGGCCTTGGCGCTCGCCACTGCCCTGGTCCTGGCCTACGGGCTGGCCCGGTGGGCGGGCGACTGGGAACGGCTCGCGCCTCCCGCTTCCCTCCTCCACATCCCGCGCCCGCCGAAAAGGGCGGCGGACTGGCTGGGGTTCCTGCGCTTCGCCTGGCTCTTCGCCGCCGCGGTGGTGGCGCTGCTCCTCGTCTTCGACCCCCGCTATCGAGACTTTCCCCTGGCCCTCTTCGGGCCGCCCGCCCTGGGCTTCCTGCTGCACGCCCTGGCTGGCGCCGGGGAATGGAGGGCCTGGCCCCCGGCGGAGGGGGAGGAACGGCTGCTGGCAGGCGGGCTCGCCGCCTCCGCCCCCCTCATCGTGGCGAGGGAGGGGCTCACCAACGGGAGCGCCGTCCTTTGGGCGGCGCTAAGCCTGGCACTGGCGGCCGCGGTGCTCGCTCCCCATGTCGCCGCCCGACGACAGGCTCGAACCCGTCCGGGCGAGCACCAGGGCGCCCAGTAGAAACCCCACCGCCGAGGCCTCGAAGCAGTACAGGATCAGCCCGGCGAGCCCCAGCGCCGCGGCGGTCCAGGCGATCCACGGCCGCGGGAGCGCCACCGCCAGCGCACCGGTCCCCAGCGCCCCGTACCCCAGACCGTAGCCGGAAAAGGCGGCGATGACGGCCCGGCGCAGGCCACACCACCAGGGTCCCGAGCCCCCGTCGCACAGATGGGCGACGGCGGCAGGCTCCACCAGCCCGTAGCGGGCGGCGGCGGCGAGGAGCCCGACTGCGGCGATGGCGCTCCAAGGGAAGAAGGCCTTACCCATGAATCGGATACCCGCGCCCGGCTTAGGTGCGGGAGTCTGAGCGGACGCTCCAGCATACGGCATGCGCCATGCCAGACGAAAGTCCAGACCCGCCACGTCGATCGGCACGCCGGACAAAAATCCGATAGAATTCGCGCCGCTTCGCTTGTGGATCCTCGCCCTGTCGTCGGTTGACGACAGCATTTTCCTGGTTCTACGCCAGAGCCAGACGCAAGTGCGCGCGGCATAAGCACTTGGCATGCAGGCATGGACCCTGCTTGACGCCAGGGCGCTTGCAGCGAAGCCAAAAGCCAGCCCGCCGTGGCGGCGGGTCACGGAAAAGAACCATACGGAGGGGCCCGGCAGAGATGCCGGGCCTCTTGTTTGCCAAAGGGTGATCGTGAAGACCGACTCCTTGACCTTACCCGCCGGAAAGCCGGTCCGCGCGCTTGTCCCGGCCGCCCTCATCGCCCTGCTGATCGCATCCCTCAACTACGGGTCGTGGGCCTATTTCAACCGGCCCCTCGCGCCGGCGGAATTCGAGGGCCGGGTCCGGGGCATGGCCTATAGCGCCTTCCAGCGCCACCAGAGCCCCCTGGAGAACCGTTATCCCTCGGAAGCCGAGGTGGCCGCCGACCTGCGGCTGCTCGCCCGCCACACCAAACGCATCCGGGTCTATACCGCGACGGAAAACCCGATACTCCCCCGGCTCGCCCGGGAAGCGGGCCTCCAGGTCACCGCCGGCGCCTGGCTGAGCCGGGACCGGGAGCGCAACCTGCGGGAGATCAACGCCCTCGTCTCCGCGGCCAAGATCCACCCCAATCTAGACCGGGCCATCATCGGCAACGAGACCTTGCTGCGGGGCGACCTCGGCGTGAAGGAGCTGGCGGGTTACCTCAAAGCGGCCAAGCGCCGGCTGAAGATCCCCGTCTCCACCGCCGAGCCCTGGCACGTCTGGCTCAAGTACCCGGAACTGGCCCGGCACGTGGACTTCATCACCGTACACCTGCTGCCCTACTGGGAAGGGGTGCCCGTGGAAGCGGCGGTGGAGTTCGTGTTCCTGCGGCTGGAAGAGCTGCGGCGGAAGTTCCCCAAGAAACCCATCGTCATCGGCGAAGTGGGCTGGCCCAGCCACGGGGACCGGGTCCGCCAGGCCCTCGCCTCCACCGCCCACCAGGCCCAGTTCGTGCGGGCCTTTCTCGCCCGCGCCCGGGACCTTCCTCTGGACTACTACCTGATGGAGGCCTTCGACCAGCCGTGGAAAGGGGCCGAGGAAGGACGGGCGGGGGCCTATTGGGGCGTGTTCCACGCCGACCGCACCCCCAAGTTTCCCTTAAGCGGCCCGGTGATCGAGGATCCCCACTGGCCGCAGAAGGCCCTCGCCGCCTCCCTCTTAGCCTTTCCCTTCATGCTCTGGTTCGCCGCCGCCTTCCGGCGCTTCCGCCTGCCAGGACGGCTGTTCTTCGCCGGATTGATCCAGGCCGCGGCCGCCCTCCTGGTGTGGCTCGCCGCCATGCCCTTCGAGTTCTACCTGAAGCCCCTCGACTGGGCCATGCTGGCGCTGCTCGCGCCCGCCTTCCTCGCCATGGCGGCCATCCTGCTAGCCAACGGCTTCGAGTTCACCGAAGCGTTGTGGCGCGACCGCTGGCAGCGGAGCTTCGGCCCGCGGGAGCTTCCGCCCGGCCAGGCGCAACCCTTCGTCTCCATCCACCTCGCCTGCTCGCGCGAGCCGCCGGAGATGGTGATCCTGACCCTCAATAGCCTGGCTCACCTGGATTACCAGAACTTCGAAGTGCTGGTGATCGACAACAACACCCCGGACGAAGCCCTGTGGAAGCCGGTGCAGGCGTGGTGCGAGAAGGCAGGACCGCGATTCCGTTTCTTCCATCTGCCCCAGTGGCCGGGATTCAAGGCCGGGGCGCTCAACTTCGCCCTGCAGCAGACGGACCCGCGCGCCGAGGTGGTGGGGGTAGTGGACGCCGACTACGCGGTGAGCCGCACCTGGCTCTCGGCGCTAATGGGCCACTTCCTGGAGCCCCAGGTGGCCGTGGTGCAGGCGCCCCAGGCCCACCGAGACTTCGAGGCCAACTTCTTCCAGCGCATGTGCAACTGGGAGTTCGAAGGCTTCTTCCGCGTGGGCATGCACCACCGCAACGAGCGCAATGCCATCATCCAGCACGGCACCATGACGCTGATCCGCCGCCGCGCCCTGGAGCGGGTGGGCGGCTGGGCCGAGTGGTGCATCTGCGAGGATGCGGAGCTGGGGCTGCGCCTCATGGGCGCGGGCTACGAGACCCGCTACGTGGACCGGGTGCTGGGCCGGGGCCTCACGCCGGCCGACTTTAAAGCATTCAAGTCCCAGCGGCTGCGCTGGGCCTTCGGCGCCATGCAGATCCTCAAGGGGCATTGGTCCGCCTTGACCGGCAAAAGCCCCTTGAGCGCCGGCCAGCGCTACCACTTCCTGACCGGGTGGTTTTCCTGGTTCGCCGACGCCCTGCACTTCGCCTTCGCCCTGAGCGCTCTCCTCTGGACCATCGGCATGCTGGCGGCGCCCAAGCACTTCACCCTGCCCCTGGACCTCTTCCTCGTCCCGGTGCTCGCCTTCTTCGCCGCCAAGGCCCTGTTCGGCCCGGTGCTGTACGCGGCGCGGGTGGACTGCGGCTGGCGCGACATCTTGGGCGCGTCGCTGGCCAGCATGGCCCTGTCCCACGCCATCGCCCGAGGCGTGTTCCAGGGCCTGGCCCGGAAGCGGGGGGTGTTCGTGCGCACGGCGAAGAGCTTCCACCGCCACGGGCGCTTCGCCGCCATGCTGGGCGTGGTGCGGGAGGAGCTGCTCATGCTCGTCGCCTTGAGCCTGGGGGCGGGATTGACCCTGTGGGGCCTGGGCACCGAGCGGGAGGCTTCCCTCTGGGCGGCGATCCTGGCCGCCCAGGCCGTGCCCTATGGGGCGGCGCTGCTCACGGCAGCCATCTCCGCCCGGGCCGGCCGCACCGCCCGCCAGGGCGCCCAGCCGGCGCCGGAAGGCGCCCCGGTGGCGCGCATCGAGCCCGCGGTCCCGGTGCGGGAGCGGGCCCGGGCCTAACCGGGCGGGGCGAGGCGGGCCGTCTCGCCGGCCGCGCTGCCTGCGCCCGAGGGCCGGCGCCGCCCGGGGAGCGACGCCAGGTAGCGGGCGATGATCTGCTGCTCGGTGGCCATGCGCCGGTCCGCGGGATAGGGGTAGCGCAGGATGAGGTGCACCTTGTCCACGTCGGGCAGGGCCACCGCCACCCGGGGCTCGGCCGAGGGCATCATGATGAAGCGCTCCCCCTCTATTTCCCGGATGGCGGCTTCCGCTGGCTCGACGAAGGCGCTGCACACTTCCCGCGCCGCCTGCTCCAGGACGCCCTTCAACGCCTCCACGTCCTCGCCGGCGGCCACCGGAACGGTGAGCAGCCCGATCTGGTAGCGCCCGATCCGGGACAGGTTCTTGAGGGGATGGGTGAGGTAATAGGCGTTGGGGAACTGCACCAGCCGCCCGGTCAACTGGTGCTGCTGGCCCACTTCCAGCACCGTGGTGGAGAGCAGGGTCTGGTCCACCACCTCTCCCTTCACGTCGTGGATCTCGATGATGTCGCCGAAGCGGAACGCCCCCGAGGTGGTGCGATAGACGTAGCCGAGCACCGAGATGAGGAGTTCCTTGGTGGCGAGCACCACGGCCACCCCCAAGGCCACCAGGGACAGGGCGGCGGCCCGAAGTTCCGAGCCCCATACGAAAACGAGGGCCACCACGGCGATCAGGAACGAGGCGTTGCGCCAGAAGACCGAGGTGCGCAGCTTGGCCTCCCGGGACATGTGCACCCGGCCGCGCAGGATCCAGGAAATGGCGAAGTTGGCCAACAGGACCCCGGCCAGGATGACCAGGGTGGCGAGGATTTCGTGGCGCAGCAGCGTGTCCATGGGGCGCTCGGGAGACGTCATTTTACAGGGTCAGCCGGCGCGGAAACGCTCTCGCAGGAAGCGCCGCGGCACCTCGAAATCCAGGAACAGGAACTGGTCCTGCGGATCGCGGGCGAATCCCCCCGTGCGGGCGCAGGGCCACTCGGCGGCGGTCAGACCTTCCGGCACCAGGGCGTGCTTCTTGCGCGGATCGAGTAGCAGAACCTCGCCGGTCGCGTGCCGCGCCGCCCGGCTTTTCCGGTCCACGATCCCCAGCCGCCCGGAGTGGGCCACCACGATCACGAAGTAGACGTCGGGATAGTTGCGCGCGTCGTCGTGGAGGCTGACGGGCCCCGCTCCCTGCACGGTGAAGCGCTCCAGGCTCAGCGCCCCCGCCGGCAGCCCCAGCGCCTCCTGCAGCTCGGCCCGCAGTCCTTCCACGAAGCCCAGAGTCAGGCGGGCCCGCACCGGGTCGAGGCTGCGGGTCTCGTCGAAGGGAAAGCCCTCCCGGCAGAGGGCGCGGGCCTGCTCGAACAGGGCTTGCAGCTCGGCGTGGCGGCCCTGGATGCGAGCGCCGGTGCGAAGCAACGTCGCGTAGCGGGCGGTCACGGGGACATGCCAGGGTTATAAAGAGGTACCGTCCAGGAAGCGGCGCGCGACCCGCCGGGCCCGCGCTGCCGGCAGGAGCGCATGATGGCTTGTCTGCCCCACACTGGCAAGGCGGCGCCCGCCGGAAGCCCCGGCCGTCCCGGCCTCCCGGGCGCGGCGTGGGATAATCCCCACGGACCGGGCTTCAAGCGGAGGGAAACCTTGCGGCGGACCGGCAGTCCGCCGGGCCATCATGCTCGACCTGTTCATCGTTCTGGCATTCGTGGGGTACTCCATCGCGGCGGGGTTCGCGGCCCGGCGCAAAGCTTCCCGCGACCTGCACGAGTATTTCCTCGCCGGGCGAGGCCTGAAGGGCTGGCAAGCGGGAACCAGCATGGCGGCGACCCAGTTCGCCGCCGACACGCCCCTGCTGGTGGCGGGCCTGGTGGCCACGGGGGGCGTCTTTCTGCTCTGGCGGCTGTGGATCTACGCCCTGGCCTTCCTGCTCATGGCCTTCGTCTTCGCCGCCCTCTGGCAGCGGGCGGGGGTACTCACCGACGCCGAGCTGGCCGAGATCCGCTACAGCGGCCGGGGGACGCTGCTGCTGCGGACGTTCAAGGCGATCTACTACGGCACGATCTTCAACTGCGTGGTGCTCGCCTGGGTGCTCGCCGCCGCCGTCGGCATCACCGAGCTCTTCCTGCCCTGGCACCGGTGGCTGCCCGCGGCGCTCTACGATCCCCTCGCCGATTTCGTCCTGCGCTCCGGCCTGGGACCGAAACTGTCCTCCAGTGCTCCCGCCTATCCGCAGCACCTGGCAGCGGCCAACAACATCATCAGCATCGCGCTGATCCTTCTCTTCACCGCCCTCTACGCCACGACCGGGGGCCTGCGCGGCGTGGTGGCGACCGATATTGTGCAATTCGCCGTCGCCCTGGCCGGCACCCTCCTCTTCGCCTGGTTCATCGCGCAAGCGGCCGGGGGGCTTCGCGCCCTGGTGCCGAGTCTGGTCCACCTCTACGGGGAAGAGCGGGCGGCCCGGATCCTCTCCTTCGCCCCGGGCTTCGCCGGTGAGGCGACGGGCGGCCCGGACTGGCCCGCCCTTCTCCTGCCTTTCCTCGCCGTCATCGGCCTGCAGTGGCTGTTCCAGGTGAACAGCGACGGCACGGGCTACCTGGCCCAGCGGACCATGGCCTGCCGCGACGAGCGGGAGGCGCGCTTCGCCGGCATCGTCTTCGCCTGGCTGCAGATCCTGCTGCGCTCCCTGCCGTGGCTGGTGATCGCCGTGGGGCTCCTGGTGCTGTACCCCTTCGACGAGAGTGCGAAGACGGAAGCGGGCTTCGCGGCGCGGCGGGAACTCATGTTCGTGCGGGGCGTCCACGAGCTGATGCCCAGCGGCGCCCTGGGCCTCATGTTGACCGGCATGCTCGCCGCCCTCGCCTCCACCCTGGACACCCATCTCAACTGGGGCGCCAGCTACTGGAGCAACGACCTCTACCAGCGGCTCGTCTGCCGCGCCTGGCTCAAGCGGGAGCCGGGGAACCGAGAGCTGGTTCTGGTCGCCCGGCTCTCCAACGTGCTGGTCATCGCCCTGGCCCTCGTCGTCATGGTGAACTTAAGCTCGATCCAGCAGGCCTGGCAAATCGCGCTCCTGTTCGGCGCGGGGGTCGGGTCGGTCTTGGTGCTGCGCTGGCTGTGGGAGCGGATCAATCTCTGGTCGGAGCTCGCCGCCATGGCGGTCTCCCTCCTGGTGGCGCCTCTGCTGCTCCACCTGGGGGGGCAGGCCCGCGCCGAGGGCTGGTTCGCGGGCAACGAGCTGGCGATCGAGGCCCTCAACCTGGGCATCATGGCGGCCGCGTCCACGGCGGCGGCAGTGGCGGCGGCGTTCCTCGGACCGCCTACCGATCCCGAAACGCTCGAATCCTTCTACCGCCGCGTCCGGCCCCACGGATGGTGGCGCGCCACCGCCGCCAAGGTGGGGGACGACCCGTCGCGCCCCCTGCGGGCTTTGGCGCGGGACGGGCTGACCGCGCTCCTCGCCGCAAGCTCCCTGTTCCTCTGCCTCTACGGCGCCGGACGGCTGCTCCTGCCCCATCCCGCCGTGCCATGGCCGGTGGCGGCGGCGGCGCTGGTCCTGGGCGTGACGCTGGTGCCCCTGTGGTGGCGCCGCGCCTCGCGCGCCGAGCCCACCGGCGCGCAATCCCGTCCCGTCCCCGCCCGGGCCCCGTGAGCCGAGCGGGCCCTCAAGGCGTCGCGGCTTCCCCGTCGATCGCCGACGCGCGCGCGAATGCCGGCCGGGCAGTGCAGCGGGCGTCGTACGCATCGAACGCCGGGCAGCGCTCAAGCAGCCCATACGCCAAGCACATGAGGGAATTGAGCGTCATCCCATCGAGGGTCCTGACGTCGAGCTTGCCCTCGTAGAGGACATGGTTGACGCGGTTCCAGGCCGAACCGGGCTCGATGGAAATTCCGCCGCCCACCACCTGGCGCTCGATCGGCACCAGCGTATAGGGAGCAGCGGCGCAGCCGGCCACGGCCAGTGCCGCGACCAGCAGGATGCTGTGGGTCTTCATAGCCGCCTCACTGGGCAAGGAGCGTGTGGATCGCTTCCCGGTCCGGGGCATCGCGCTTCACGCGCAAGTAGGTCTCGAACGCCTGTTTCGCCTGCGCCCGGTCGCCGGTCTTGAGGGCGACGAGACCCAGGGAGCGGTGCACCTCGGGCGGCGCTCCGCCCGCGTTCACCGCGCGCTCGTAGGCGGCGAGGGCTCGCTGGGCGTCCCCCTCGTCCCACCGCAACCGGTAGACCTCGCCCTTGGCGAACCAGAGCTCGCCGTCGTCGGGCGCTTCCGCCAGCAGTTGCTCGATCACGATCTCGCTGCGGCCGTACTGCCGCAGGCTCAGCTCGTCCAAGTGGTGGGCGCGAAGGGGATTCCGGCTCAGAGCCCCGCCGCCGGGCTGGTGTAGCGACGGTGGATGAAGTCGATCTGCGCCAGCAGATTCTCATCCAATCTCGCTTCGGCGGCGGCCAGCTCTTCCTTGAGCTGGTCGATCCTCGTGGCCCCGAGGATGTTGGACGCGGTTGCGCACGAAGGCGATGGCCAGGTGGACCGGACGAATGCCCGCCCGCACCAGGGCATCCATGGCCTCGATCTGCTCCAGCCTCGGGGTCGCCTGTCTTTCCTTCGTCGGATCGAACCGGGCGTTGCCGAAGAGCGGCACCTTCCGCTCCGCTCGGAAACGTTCAGATCGCTGTCGGAGAGAGGATGGTAACGCATGGAGGATTACAAAATTCTAAACCGCACCGGCAGGAGAATGGCCTTGCCCGCCGATGCGGGGCTCAAGGCGCCAAGCCGGGCGACGGCCTTGAGCGCCGCCTGATCCAGCAGGGCGTGCCCCGAGCTGCTGGCGACCGACGCCTCCACGATGCGCCCGCCTTCCCCCAGCTCCAGGAGGAGCACCACCTCCCCTTCTAGCCCCAGCCGCAGGGCTTCCGGCGGGTAGAGCAGCACCTCCGACAGCCGCTCCAGGGTCTCGGCCAGTTGCGCCGCCGGAAGGGGTTCGACCTGCATCTGCCCTTCTCGCCTGGAAGGCTGGGGGTGCTGCGGTTGGGGAGCGGTCTTCCGGGGCGGCTTCGCTCCCGGCGGCCTCAGCGGGTCCGGGCGCTCCTGGGACCGGGAGCCGGTTTCGGGAAGGGGCTCGAGCCAGGCCGTCAGGACCGGAGCGTGCGCCATGGACCGTCCCCCGGCGCCCACCTGGGCCGGGTCGAGGCTCGCCAGCACCAGAACATGGAGCGCGGCCGATGCCCCCAGCGCCCAGCCGAACGTCGCCCAGGGACGATCCATCAGCCCCTCCCCAGCCGATCCGGCACACCGGGGCGCCGTGGAATTCGCGGGGCGAGCCCTACCACCGCATTTTGACAATCGGGCATCATTTCCCGACTATGGAGACCTTTCCCACCGGATGGCAAGCCCCGGATGATTTTGCCTGAGCGCGCAGTCAACTGGCTCGCCGCCGCAGCGGTGGCCGCCCTGTTGGCCGGCGGCCCCTCTAGGGCGGTGGAGCTGCCCGATCCGGCGCGCTTCGGCGTGACCATCGAAATGGGCGATCTGCGCGCGGCCTCCGCCTGGCTGGACGCGGGGCTCCCACCGGACTTCATGGCCGACCGCATCGGCACCGGGCTCATGATCGCCGCCTGGGAGGGCAACATCCCCATGATGGCCCTGTTCCTGTCCCGGGGCGCCGACCTTCATAAGACCAACCGGTTCGGCGAGCAGGCCCTGATGCACGCCGCCTGGAAAGGCCGGCTGGAGGCGGTGCGGTGGTTGCTGGACCGGGGCGCCCGGGTCAACCGGGAGGGGCACGAATGGTCGGCCCTCCACTACGCGGTGTTCGCCGGCCACGAGGCAGTGGCCAGGCTACTCATCGAGCGGGGCGCGGACGTGAACGCCCGGGCGCCCAACGGCTCCACCGTGCTGATGATGGCCGCCCGGGAAGGGCGCGAGGGGCTCGCCCGCTTGCTGGTCGAGCGCGGCGCCGACACTCAAGCGGTCAACGAGCGGGGCGAGGATGCCCTCGCGTGGGCCATGCGCCACGGGCACCTGGGCATCGCCCGGCTGGTGGCGGGGCCGGAGCGCTTCGCCCAGGCGGCGCGGCGGCCTGCCGGCAGCTTCGGCGCGCCGGTGCGCTCCGCGCCGGTGTCGCCCCGGATCGAATCCCTGCTCTCGGAAATGCGGCTCAACGAAGCCCTGGGCCACCTCACGCCGGAGGCGAAACGGGACTATCTCGCCGCCATCGAGCGCCTGCGCCGGGAAGAGGAGGCCCAGGCGAGGGCGCAAGCCCCGCCGCCCCGGGAGCCCAAGGGGATCGAAATCCGCGCCAGGCGCGGGCAGCCGGAGCGCCAGGAGGCGGTGTTGATCGACGAGCGTGGGCAAGAGTGGCCGCTTCCCTGAACGCCAAACAGACCGCGCCGAACCCCCGCGCAGGCGGCGACCAGGCTTTCTAGCTGACGCCGAAACAAGCGGCCTTCGCGCGAAGCGGCGTGTCGGTGGTCGCCGCCTGAGAATGTCCTAACGGCGCGCGTCCTTCCCGGGTGCGCCGCTCCCGGCGGCGGGCTGGGCCAGCTCCGCGGCCAGCGCCTCCAGCGCCCGGACCCGGGCCGCCGTCCGCACGTATTCGCAGTTGAGGTGCATGGCCCGCTGCACTTCCGTTCCAGCGAAGGGCGCCGCCTGCAACTCGCAGTCGGCGCGCACGTAATCGGACCAGGTCTTCTGGGAACGTTCCAGCGCCTGTCCCGCGTCCGGAGCGAGACGGCTCAAGTGGGCGTAGGCGTTCTGGAGGGCGGCCTGCTCTTGCCCCAGGGCGGCCTGGAGGCAGCCCATCAGTTGCCCCACGTCGCCGGCGCGCTCCTCGCACGCATGGCCGGCCGGATGGGACGCCACCCTCGGCGCCGGCGGCGAGGAAGAGGCCGGGGGCTTCACGGGAGGGGAAACGGGCCTTGCCATCCCGATGCCGAAGCTCGCGATGGCCAGCCCGAAGATGACGGTGAGCGCCGCCATCTCGATCAGGATCTGGTCGGCGTGGCCCACGTGGGAAAGCTTGCTCATGGACGCTCCCTGCCCCGCCGACGCCGGCGGGCGCAGCGCCGATAAGTGTACCGAGATGGGGGCAGGTAAGGATACGCCGCCGGACCTCCGGCGGCGAGAAAACGACGAGCGGCTTGGAGCCTGTTAAACCGGCGTCCGGGCGGGGGCGCCTCCCTCCCGGTGACGGAAGTTGATGCGGGCCTTGGTCAGGTCGTAGGGCGACATCTCCACCGTGACCCGATCGCCCCGGGTGATGCGGATGCGGAACTTGCGCATCTTGCCCGAGGCGTAGGCCACCACGTCGACCCCGTTGTCCAGGGTGACCCGGAACTGGGTGTTGGGCAGCACTTCGCTCACCACGCCCTCCACTTCCAACAATTCTTCTTTTGCCATGGGGAAATCTCCTTCGCTCAAAAGGTGCCAGACGCGCGCCAAGGCCGGCGCCAAAGCCGGGGACAAGGGTGGCTCAACGCCCGGAGCGGGAAGACTGGGAACCGGGGACCCGCCGCGCCTGCTTCCCCGCCTCCTTGCGCTGCTGGGAATGCTTGCGCTCCTCAACTTGCTGCAAACGGCGCCGGATGATCATCGTCGCGGCTTCTTCGGGGGTTAAGGTTCGGGCCATGAGGGTGCCTCCTTCTGCTGCGGGTTCAAAAACGCAAAGCCCCCGACCAACGTCAACCCCGAGGGTCAACCGGTAGGGGGCTCTTATGAGAGTGCTTATCGCACACCTAACGAGTGGATAATTATACAGGAATATCCGGGCTAGTACCAGATGGCCATGGGCAGCCCCGCGCCGTCCCGCTCCCGCACCCGGGCAACGATGGCCCAGGCCTGAGCCCCGATGCCGCGCCCGTCCAGGGCGCGCTGGAGTCGGGAAGCCACCTCCCGCGTCGGGGCGGACAGCACGGGCCGGATCGGCGCGGGGAACACGCTGGATGCCCGGGGCCGCCCGAGGAGCGCCCGCGCCTGCCCATCGCAGGCACGGGCGCCGGATTCGGTGAGGCCCAGGGGAATATCGACGGCAATGGCGGCGGCGTCCGGATAGGCGGCGAGCACTTCGGCCGCGGAGCGGTGCACACCCACGTCCAGAACGGGCCTGTCTTCGCCCAGGCTCACCGCCACCCATCCCTTGGGACAGCCGTCCACGCCCACGAGCCGCGCCATTTTTCCTTCATCCCCGCCTGCGGGAGAAGCGTATCCTAAGAAAGGACCGTATCCCTCGTCTTGCAACGCTGGAGGCCGAAATGGAAAACCCGTCCGATCTACGGGAGCGTATCGTCGATACCGCTCTCGCTCTGGCGGAGGGAAGCGCCTGGGAGCGCGTGCGCCTGTTCGACGTGGCCGCTGAGCTGGGCATCACCCTGGACGAGGTGCGCCAGCACTTTCGCGAAAAGGAAGACGTGGCCGAGGCCTGGTTCGACCGGGCGGACGCGGCCATGCTGCGGGCCGCGGCTCGGGCCGAGATCCAGGCGCTTCCCCCGCGGGAGCGCCTGCACCGGCTGATCATGGCCTGGCTCGGGGCCTTGGCGCCCCACCGCCGGGTGACCCGACAGATCATCTATGGAAAGCTGGAACCCGGCCACGTGCACATCCAGGTGCGGGGACTGCTGCGGGTGAGCCGTACCGTCCAGTGGATCCGGGAGGGGGCCCGGCGGGAGGCCGCTTACCTCAGCCGGGCGCTGGAGGAGACCGTGACCACGAGCATCTACCTCGCCACCTTCCTCTACTGGATGCACGACGACTCGGCGAACTCGGCCTCCACCAGCCGTTTCCTGGACCGCTTGCTGACCGCGGCCGAGGGACTGCCCTCCTGGGTGTTCGCCCGCCCGACGCCGCCCAGGGAGACACCGGGCGAAGCCGTCCGCACCGAACCCTCTCCGTAGTCGAGCTTCCTCGGGCGCCGGTGGACACCCTGACCCACGCCTTGAGCGGGGCGCTGCTGGCCCGCGCCACCGCGCCTGCCCATCCTTCCCCCGGCGCGCCGAGCCTGCGCCAGCGCATGGCGGTGGGGTTCACCGCCGGCGCGTTTCCCGACGGCGACTTCGCCCTGCGGGCGGTGGACACCTTGTGGTACCTGGGCCGCGTCCATCAGGGCGTCACCCACTCCCTCCTGTTGCTGCCTCTATGGGCGCTTCTCATCGCCCTCGTTGCAGGCCGGGTATGCGACCGGCCCTGGCGGCTTTTCTACGGGCCGGCGGCCCTGGGCATCGGCATCCACATCGCGGGAGACGTGATCACCGCCTACGGCACCCAGCTCTTCGCCCCGGTCTCCGGCTGGCGCGCGGCGCTTTCCCTCGCCTTCGTGATCGACCCGTACTTCACCGGGATCATCGCGGCGGGGCTCGCCGCCGCGTGGTTGCTGCCGGCCCGGGGCCGGGCCGCGGCGGCCTTCGGTCTGCTCGCCCTGGCCGGCTATGTGGCCTTCCTGGCGGCGCTCCATCAGCGGGCGGCGGACATCGGCGCGGCGTACGCCCAGACCCTGGGGCTCGTCAGCGCCACACCCCACGCCCTGCCCCAGCCCTTTTCGCCCTTCCACTGGAAGGTGATCGTGAGCCACGGCGAGACTTACCACGAGGCCCTGGTGGACCTGCTGCCCGGGCCCAGCCTGGTGGAACGGATACCCGGGATGGATCGCTACGCCCCCATGGCGTCGGCATACCGACTGGCGCCCCAGTGGCGCGTGCACCCGCGTTTCGGTTCCGACGCCCGGGAAAGCGCCCTCGCCCGGGAGGCGTGGGCGCAAGAGGCGTTCCGGAATTTCCGCGCTTTCGCTCGCTTTCCCGCCCTCCATCGCATCGACCAGGACGGCGAAGCCCAGTGCGTCTGGTTCGTGGACCTGCGCTTCACCTTGCCATGGCGGGTGCCCTCCTTCGTTTTCGGCCTGTGCCGCGAGCGTCCCGGCGCTCCCTGGCGGCTGGCCCGGGAGCGGGGACCCTTGTGGATCGATTGAGAAGAGACGTTCACCAGTCGCCCGCAAGCTGGGTTTCGGCGCTCTCGAGCCGGATCGGGTCCCGGGCGCACAGGGCTACCCAGGCGCTGGCCTCGAGGAACGCCTGCGCCGCCGCGAAGCCGATCCTCGGGAGCCGGTCCCGCGTCGGAAAGCGGAAACCTCTATCTCAAAAAATCCGGTAGGGTGCGTTGAGCGTAGCGAAACGCACCGCCAATGAGACGAGAACCTTTGGAGCGGTGCGCTGAAGCGCACTACGGTTTGGGAGTAGGGTGCGTCGAGCACCAGCGAAACGCACCGAAAGCACCGGTGAGCGTGCTACGCCCATGCCCCCGGAGGCACAGGACGCGGTGACGTACAAGTACAATATGGGCGACGAAGCCCTCGCCGTTCAGGCTAACGTATCGATCCGGAATGGACATCCCCGACGCCCTTCGCAGCCGATTCCACGCCCTGCGCTCGTCCGCCCTTTTCTGGTCCCTGCGCTACTTCGAGCAGTCCTCCGAATGGCTTGCCGTGCGCCAGGACACCCTGGAGCCGCCCCATCGATCTCTGGACCGCGGGGTGATGCTCACGGCGATCACCGACGGCGGCTGGGGCTACTGCGCCACGGGGGACCTGTCCCCGGCCGGGCTGCAGGGGGCCTTGGACCAGGCCACCGCGTGGGCCGAGGCCACTCGGGAGATCGGCGTGCTTCGCTTCGATCCCCGGGACCTGCCCGCCCCGAGGGGAGCGCTCAAGGACGAAGCGGGCAAGAGGCCTTCCCCGCGGGAGCTCTACGACCTCCTCGCCGAGGAGTGCCGGCGGGCGAAGGCCGACCCGCGCATTGCCGAGCGCTACATGGCCCTGGAGCGGCGGGAAGTGGACGCGCTCTATCTCACCAGCACGGGCGGCGAGGTCCGCCAGCAGTTCCGCTACATGATCGCCCACGGGCGGGTCACGGCGCACCAGGGCACAGAGACCCAGGCGCGCAGCTTTCTTCATGCGAGCCAAGGCGGTCTCGTGTCCTTCGAGCGCTGCGGCTTCATCGGCTGCGGCCCGCGCTTGGCGGACGAGGCCTTGCGGCTCCTGGGGGCACCCAATTGCCCGTCGGGCCGGATGGACCTGCTCCTCATGCCGGACCAGATGGCGCTCCAGGTCCACGAGTCTATCGGGCACCCCCTGGAGCTGGACCGCATCCTAGGGGACGAGCGTAACTACGCCGGAACGAGCTTCGTGACCCTGGACATGTTCGGCCGCTACGCCTACGGCTCGCCCCTTCTCAACGTCACCCACGATCCGACGGTGCCCGGGGAGATCGCGGGCTTTGCCTTCGACGACGAAGGCACGCCGGCGGAGAAGGTCTGGCTCATCCGCAACGGCATCCTGGAGCGCCCCCTCGGCGGGCGGCTCTCCCAACGGCGCTCGGGCCTGCCCGGCACGGCGAGCGCCCGGGCCTCGAGCTGGAACCGCCCGCCCATCGACCGCATGGCCAATCTCAACGTGGAGCCCGGCGAGAGCTCCCTGGCGGAGATGATCCGCTCCATCGAGCGGGGCGTGCTGATGCGCACCAACGCGTCCTGGTCCATCGACGATTCCCGCAACAAGTTCCAGTTCGGCTGCGAGTGGGGCGAGCTGATCGAGGACGGAGAAATCAAGGGCGTGGTCAAGAACCCGTGCTACCGGGGCGTCTCCAGCGCCTTCTGGCGCAGCCTGCGCATGGTGGGCGACGCGGACACGTTCCAGGTGCATGGGACGCTCACCTGCGGCAAGGGCGAGCCCAACCAAGCGATCCACGTGGGTCACGCGGCGCCAGCGTGCCTGTTCTCCGGCGTGGACGTGTTCGGCGGCGAAGGCGCATGAAAGCGCATTTCTTCGATCTGGCCGACCGGCTGGGCCGGGCGCTGCCCCCGGACGAGATCCTGCTTCTTTACCTTTCCGGCGAACGCTCGGATTTCGTGCGCCTCAACCAGGGCAAGGTACGCCAGGCGGGAAGCGTGGAGCAGCGCTACCTCACGGTGCGGCTGGTGCGCAAACCCCGCCAGGCGGCGGCTACCCTGGCCCTAGCCGGCGACGGCGGCGATTTGGAAGCGGCGCGGGCGGCCCTCGCGGGGCTGCGGGATCTCCTCCCCCAGCTTCCCGAAGACCCGTGGCTGATGATCGCCGAGACGCCCCGCTCCACCAGCACGGAACGCCGCGGCCGTCTCGCGCCGGCCGCGGAGGTCACCCAGCAGGTCGTCGCCGCCGCGAGGGGGCGCGATCTGGTGGGCTTCTACGCCGCCGGGACCCTCTACCGCGGCTTCGCCAACTCCTTCGGGCAGCGCAACTGGCACCAGGTGGAGAGCTTCCACCTGGATTGGAGCCTCTACCTGCACGGCGACAAGGCGGTGAAGTCGGGCTACGCCGGATTCGATTGGGAGCCCGCCGCCTTCGAAGCGAAACTCGAGGAGGCGGCAGAGAAGCTTGCCCTCCTCTCGATCCCACCGCGGACGATCGAGCCGGGAGAATACCGGGCCTATCTCGCGCCCCGGGCCCTGGAGGAGCTGATGGGGCTGCTCTGCTGGGGCAGCTTCTCGGCCCGAGCCCAAGCCACCGGGCAGAGCCCGCTCCTGCGCATGGAGCACGGGGCCACCTTCTCGCCGCAAGTCACCCTGATCGAGAAGGTCGAAGCGGGCGTCGCGCCGCCGTTCCAGCAGGAGGGCTTCATCAAACCGGCCACCGTGACCTTGATCGACCGGGGCCGGCTCGGCGAGCCCCTGGTGTCGCCGCGCTCGGCCAGGGAGTACGGCCTTCCCACCAACGGGGCCAACGCCGCCGAGACGCCCCAGTCCCTGGACATGGCGCCCGGCACGCTGGACGAGAAGGACGCCCTGGCGGCCCTGGACACGGGGCTCGCCGTCGGCAACCTCTGGTACTTGAACTACTCGGACCGGCCCGCCGGCCGCATCACCGGCATGACCCGTTTCGCCACCTTCTGGGTGGAGAGCGGGCGCATCGTCTCCCCGGTCGAGCCCATGCGCTTCGACGATTCCATCTACCGCATGCTGGGGGAGAACCTGGCAGACCTCACTCGCGCTCCCGAGCTGCTGCTGGACCCCTCCACCTATGGAGAGCGTTCCAAGGCCAGCGCCCGGCTGCCGGGGGCGTTGCTGCGCTCGCTCCGGTTCACCCTGTAACCGGGTTTTCAGCGGGGCAGTTCCTGGCCGGTCAACTGCCGCCAGATCTCCCGCAGCTTCGCCTTGACGACGAGGGCGTTGTCGCGGCCCATGCGCAGGAGGATTTTCTGGCCTGCCGACAGCTCCTCCAGCTTGGGGTCGGCGAACTGGTAGAGCACGTGGGGCTGTACCAGGACGATCGGTTCCTTCGGCTCCGGCGTCGCGAGCAGGTGGTCGATCACCTCGATCAGGCGGTCGTTGAAGTATTTGCCGGGATATCCCAGGTCCTCGTAGGCCTGCTGGAACAAGGGGTAGAAGTGGACGTACACCGCCGCGAGCTTCTTGGTGTCTACCGCCTCCGCGAGCCGCACGTAAGGCGCGTAGCGCCGGTGATTTTGAGCGCCGATCGTCAACCGGTCGCCCTGCTGCGCCGCCAGGAACTGCCCTGCGGGGGGCTTCACCGGCAGTAGGCGCGAAGCCACTCGCTTTCGCGGCAGGTTGTCCACCGTGGCGACGATGCGCCGCACGATGTCCGTGAGATAAAAGAGATCCGCGAGCGGTTTCGTTCCCAACAGACCAGCCAGAGATTCCCGCAACGCGCCATCGCTCTCTTTGAGGGGCGGCAGGGACGGCTGCGGCGGCGCTTCCTCCCCGGAAGGTAGTGCGCGTTCGATGGGATGTCGGATGGGCGGTTCCGCCTCGGCTCGAGGCGTCGGCGCTGGTGCCGGAGGTGCCGCTGGACTGGGCTGCTGAACCTGCGGCACCTTCTTTTCCCCCCAGGGATAGAAGAGCGCAATGACGACGGCCAACGCAGCGAGCAGAGTCAACCACCAGATCGTGTTTCTCATGGGCGTAAACGATCCCTGGTGTAAAGAACCTCTGAAGTCGTGCGCGGGCACGACCGAGGCCATAGAGGTTGCGTCCCGGACTCGACACGCCGGCCGACAGACGAGTCTCGGATCTCGGCCCCGGTGCTCTTCTTCTATTCCTCTTGCCACCGGAAACCCGGCGCGGGGGCTTGGGGCTTATTGTGCCACCTTGCCAGGGCTAAACCCAAGCATCCCCCGCAGCGCAAACGCGGCAGGACAGGGGAGTCGACGAACACCGCTGGCTTTCAGGTGGACACCTTTCCCTCATGAGCTCCGGTTGTCGCACCCGTGCAGCGATGCCAAGCGCCCGCGGGGCGGATTGATCGGGAGGAAAAACCGATGAGTGCAAATGACACGGTAAGACCCGGGCACCTCTCTTTTCGCCGCAACGACCGTCTTGTCTCAGCCCCGTTCGGATTCGATCGCGGGCCGTGGTGCCACTGCGTCCAGGATAGGACTGTCCCCTGTTCCCCGCCACTCGTCGAATTCCGGGGGCAGAAGCTCGAGGATCTCGTCCCCGGCCATGCCGTAGACGTCGTAGGTCACATCGAGCTGCTGCAGCACCCGCACGAAGCGCAGCACGGTGCCAGGCCTGGGAATGGCCGCCTGGGCGCCGCGTTTTGGAATTCCCCAGGAGCGGTCGAGATAGAGGGCGTTCAACGCTTCCAGCACGCCCCGGCTCGCGATCAGGTCGATGCGGCTGGTGATTTCCCGGTAGATACGCTGCTCCCGGTGCAGGGGACCGGAAAGCACCAGGATCGCGTATCCCCGGTGCCGCCGATAGACCGCGTAGGGACCATACAGCAGGTGCCGGTAGCGGGTGCGGAAGCTGAAGTCCGGCACGTGGCGATAATCCTGTCCCGGCTTGCGGGAGCCGTCGGGCCTATGCGGGCACACCTGATCGAAGTAATAGAGGGAAAGCCACGCCCACAATCCCCGGTTGGCTTCGATCTCCTCTTGCGGCAGCGGCTGCAACCGGTTCCACAGGTATTCGCCGGCGCCCCAGCGGCTGGCGAAGAGCTTGCGCTCGACCCGCACCTCGGCGGAAAGCTCGGTGGAGTAGCGCGGATCGGTGAGGAGCGCTTCCGGCGGCGGCGCGGCCGCGCCGGCCCGCAGCTCGGCGAGATACGCGCGAAAGCGCTCGATTCCCGGGTTGCTGAGCGCCCGCGCCAGCTCCGCCATCACCCGCTCGCCTTGGCCACCGCGCGCTCGAACCGCGCCCGCACCCCCCGCGCCCGGCAGAACGCCTGCACCGCCTTGTCGATCCATTCCTCCTGCCGCAGGCGCGCCTCTTCGCCGCTGCCCTCCGGCGGAGTGTCCACGCCGGGCAGGGCGCATACGTAGCGCAGCCACAGGCTGGTCCAGTCGCTTTCGTCCCAGTCCGGATCGGTGACCTCCTCCACGAACACGATCTCGTGCAGAATTCTGCGTACCACCTCCGGATACACCAGCGCCAGGAACGAATCTCCGGAGCGGGCGGCTTCCCCCAGGTCGGCAATGCGGCGGTTCAACTCCAGCGTCGGCCAGTCGGAAACGTCCAGCCGCCAGACCTGCTCTCCCAAGTCCGTAAACACCACCGGCAACAAGGACTGCTTGTGCCTCAGGTCCTCCTCCGGTCGCAGGGGCACCAGCTTGTCGGCCACCGCCAGCAGCAGGCCCTTGCGCGTCCCGCTGCCCACCACCTTCAGGCGGAACTTGGGCAAGGGCGTCGGGGTGATATCGGTGAGCCGCCGGTCGGGCGGGATCAGCGGCTCGCCCACCGTGCCGAAGGGAAAGCGCATGTAGGACGTGGCGTTGTAAGCCTCGATGAACACCCGGGACGCGGAGGGAAACCCGAATCCCGACAGGTCAAACTCGGCGTCGAACGCCCATCCGCCGTCTTCAGCCGGCACGAGCCGCACCGTCACGTGGGAGCGGGGAATGCGTCGGCGCCCGGTGTAGTTGAGGCGTCGGATCACGGCGCCTCCTCGAGCCGCAGCACCTTCACCCGGACGTCGCGGCGCGGATCGAACCCCTTCATCGTCACCTGGAACCCGGGATCGTCGATTCGCACCACCACCCGATTACGCTCCCGGCGCACGGCCTGCGCGCCGCGCGTCTGGACGTCGATGGGCGGACGGTCCACCTCGAAGTCGAACGGCTCGTAGAGGGAAAAGGGGTTGCCGCGCCGGACTTCGTAGGCCGCCACCACTTCCACGAAACGCGGCACGGCCCCGGCCCCGGGCGCGCCGGTTAAGCGGAAACCACCCCGCAGCTTCTGCAACTGGAAAAACCGGTCCTTCGCCACGGTCTCCACCTGCCCGTCCCCGGCGGTACCGTCCACGCCGATCCGTTCTTCTTTGCGCTTGTCCTTGGTGACCACCGTCTCTTCGGTGGGAACCTCGAGGAAGAAAAGGTGCCGCAGCAGATGGAAATCGCGCCCTTGGGCCGGGCGGGTGAGGCTGCGCACGATCTCCCGCGGCGCACTTTTCACGTAGCGCAGCGTGAAGGGCCCGTGACGATAGCGCTCCTTGAAGCGGGGCGAGCGCTCCTGCCACTCGGTGTGCGCCGGGTTCTCCGAATCGCCCAGCAACGCCGAGAGCCGCCGGTCGCGCACGCAGACGATGGCCCGCACCCCGCCCTGCAGCCCGCTGCGCACCCCCGCCACGGTGATGCCGTCCCGCACGAAGTGCTCCTCGGCGCCGGAGAGGGCATCGTCCCGTTCCAGGAACACCTCGAAGCTCGCCAGGGCGCCCTCCCCGTCCGCCGGCTTGACCCACACCGGCACCCTCACCGCGACCCGCCGGCCGTCGTTGAACGCCGCGCGCAAAGGGGCAAGGGCCGCGTCCACCGAGGCATCCCCCGCCCAGCGCGGGGCGGCCTCCGGGGGCGGCTCGGGCAACCGCACGTAGCGCGCCTCGGGCAGGTCGAGCCCCCAGCGGGCCAGCTCGATGAGGGACTGGAGCCGCGGGCCCTCCGCCCAGCCCGTGCTTTCCGCCAGGCGCAGCACCGAGCGGGCATCCAGCACCTCGGTGCGCCGGTCGTGGGCCACTTCCACCACCAGGTCGCCCGCCAGGATGGGCAGAAAATAATGCCTGACGACGGAGGGCAGGATGGCCTCGGGCTTGAGATCGGGATCGGGATAGGGAATCACCACCGAGAGCCCCGGCTCGTCACCGCGCTTTATGGCGAAGTCATGGCAGAACGCGCCAAGTACGCCCGCCTCTTCCACCGGCAGGGCGAAGTCGTCCTGGAACCGGCCGAAATAGCCGTAGGGGTAATAGCGCGCGCCGTCCAGCTTGTGAATCCTCAGCACCGACTGGCCCATGAGCAGCCGGCGTCCGTCGTCGCGGCGGACCGTGAGAGCGAAAAAGCTGTTGATCCGCGAAGCCGCCGGAAAAACGGTCTTGCCGAGCCCCCAGCGGCCCAGCTCCGACCACTGCTTGCGCGAGCGGCCCACATTGCGCCAGAAATAGTAGAAATCGTTGCGCGCGCCGCCGGGGCCGATCTCCTCATCCTCGCTCTGCCGGGGATCGCCCTGCAGGCCCCGGGTGCCGTAGTCCTCCACCACCAGGAAGCCCACCGGCTCTTCGGGCGAAGGAAGCCGGGCAAGGCCGCTCCTGTCGGCGGCGAGGTGCCGCCACAGACCCGCGAAATAGCGGGCCGCGCGCTCGCCCTGGAGCCACGCGCCCGGCGGAGAAAAGGCGATCCGTACGCGCACCGGCTCGCCCGGCGAGCGGGCGTCGAGGGAATTCTGGATCGCCTCCCGCACCAGAGCGTCCGCCAGGCTGCCGAGGGCTTCGGTGGAGAAGAACTCGCTCTCGATCGGGTCGATGTTCATCTCCCCCGGCTGCATGCGGCGGAATTTCCAGAAAGGAGCGTCAGCCATCGCTTCAGGCCGTAGCGGCGTTCGCGCCGCCGGCGCCAAGGGCTATCGTCATCGGGGTTATTTAAATCAGGTTCTTCCGGGTTTAGCGTGAGTAAAGGTCCAGGACACCACAGAAGAAGTAAATGGCGGTCTTGTTCGGGATTGCGATATCCACAACCCCGTCGTTTGATCGCCATGATTTTGCTGTTCAATCCTTCAGCCACGGCGTTGGTCACACGATGTGGGCAGTAGATCACGATATTGTCCAGGTGCGCTCCTGGGCGACATATTCGATCGAGCCTTCCTGCGCATCGCAGGCAACGGTCATGTAGGCGTGCCCCTTCTTAAACGCCTTCTCGTCCACCCCGATCACCGGCATCGCGCGCGGGCGCTTGCGCGTCCGTCCCCGCGCCACCGCCCGGCTCATGATGCCCCACAGCTCGTCCCAAGAGAGCCGCAGCAGCGCACGAGCCCCTTCAATGGTGGCACACTGCTTGAGCACATCGATCGCCTAGCGCTCCATTAGAAGCATAAAACGCGAGCGCGCACCCGCCCACGGCACGCTCACCTGCACCACGACGTGCTCCGGGCACTCCACCCGCGCAATGCGCGCATGCACTTAAGTGCCAAACTGGCAGGTATCCAGGTGCCGCCACACCCGCTCCTCGGCGTGATCGCGACAGGCAGCTCGCGCTGACCTCGGGGACACGGCCGGCTACCCCAGGCTCATGTTCCAGCCAAATATCCACCCGCCCTTTCGCCACATCGAGGTCAACATGTCCCACAAACCACGGCGCGGGCGAGCCCCAGAATCCGCCCGTAAAGATCAGTATATCGCGCATGACAGCCCTCCCTCTGCAGAAGCTTCATAGCGCAAACCGCGACTCATGGCAAACCCGGATGGACCTGGTTTTCTGACCGGAAGCCGCATCGCGACAAGTTTCTTCCGGTGAACTTTAAGAAGCCTGGCAAAAGCACGCAAGCAGCCTGGCTTTTCCCTTCGCAAAGGAAAGGAGGGGAGTGGGAGTGAGGGACCCTTAGGCCGCCAGCCTAGCCCGGGCTTGACCGAGCTTCGCCACGAACGCGGATTCCTGATGCCAGGTGATGAGGAGCTCGTCCATCGCCCGGGTCATGGCCACGTAGAGGAGCCGCGCTTCCTCCTTGGGGTCCTGCTCCCTGCAGGGCCTGAAGCCGACGCCAGGGATCGCCCCTACCGGAAACTCCAGTCCCTTGCTCGAATGCATGGTCATGACCTTGACGCTGTCCTCGGCCGGATGGAAGTTGCGGTTGCGCCGGTTGCCGTTCAGCCACTCCACCGGAAGCGTCGCCGCGCGCAGTCGCTGGGTGATCTCCTCGCCGATGAAGTGTGAGCGATAGATCACGGCCACGTCTTTCCACGCCCGGCCGCGGCGGTGCGGCGCCTGAAGCCGATGGGCGATGAAGTTGGCTTCGGCCTTGAGGCTAGGCAGCTTGGCGAGCTCCGGAGGCGAGCCGTGGCGTCCGGCGCTGGAAGGTTCCATCAGGGGAATGCCGTCCTCTTCCGCCTCTTCCGGCGCAAGCACGTCCCGGGCGGATTCGTAGGCCACCGCCAGGATCTCCCCGGTGTTGCGGTAGTCGAGCCTGAGAATGGTGGTGCGCCCCCGGGCCCGAATGCCGGCGCCCGCCAGGCTGATTGCGCCGCTTACCCTTGTGGTAGATCGACTGGGCGTCGTCGTAGAGCAGCAGAAACGCGTTGGTTTCCGGGTCCACCATCTGGACCACGAGCTGGAGCCACTCCGGCTGGAAGTCGTGGCCTTCGTCGATCAGCATGGTGCCGTACTGGGCGCGGGGGATCCGGCTCTTTTCCACCGCTTCGATCACCCGCTGAACCAGGGCCTCGTAAAACGCCTCCGGGTTCTTGCCCCGGGACGCCCGTTGAGCCCGCCCGCGCTGCCAGCTAACATCGGCGGCGCGTCCCATCGGCTTCCATCCGGAGGGAGTCAGCGGTTCGCCTGAAACTTAGGAATCGGTCCATGAAATCCTATCGCAAGGAACTCTGGTTCAATACCCCGACGCGCACGGACTTCGTCAACATCACGCCCCAGGTCGCCCAAGCGCTGCGGGAAAGCGGCATCCAGGAGGGGCTGTGCCTGGTCAATTCCATGCACATCACCTCATCGGTGTTCATCAACGACGACGAGACGGGGCTGCACGCCGACTTCACCCGCTGGCTGGAAGGCCTCGCGCCCCACGAGCCAGTGAGCCAGTGGCGCCACAACGATACCGGCGAGGACAACGCCGACTCCCACCTCAAGCGCCAGATCATGGGGCGGGAGGTGGTGGTGGCGGTCACCGGCGGGAAGCTGGACCTGGGCACCTGGGAGCAGATCTTCTACGGCGAGTTCGACGGGCAGCGCAGAAAGCGGGTGCTGGTGAAGATCATCGGAGAGTGATTCACCCGTTCCTCCGGTTGATGCGGATCGGGCTTCGGGCTTGATCCGCAGGGCGATGCTTGGCCTCCTCCTCAGGCCCGCTCCCCTTCCCAATCCCACAACAGGCAGCATGCGTAGAGCGAAGCCTGCCTGCGCCGCATGGGTCGCGGCAGGCAGGCAAAACGCACCGACGCCACGCCCGGAGGCGCCCGAGCGGTGCGCCAAGGCGCACCCTACGAAACTGGCAAACGCTGCGACAAGGCCACCCTGCAGCTGTGATGGCGGTCAATGGTTCGTCAAACCTTGACCGGAAACTCAACCCCGCGCCGCCGATGCATCTCCCTTCCGCGAACATCCCGAGCGCCAATGCCCACCCCTTGCCAGGCTCGCTCTTTTATGACTTAATACGTCTTAATATAAGTTGGGCGAGGCCGATGCGCTTGCGCCCGAATCAGGAGGAGGTCCATGCACGGGCTGGCGCGGCGGTTGGAGCGCATCGGCCAGGCGATGAGCGTGGCGGCGGTGGCGGTGATCGCCGTGCTCGCCTTTCCCATCTTCTACGACGCCCTGGCCCGCAAGGCAGGCGCGCCCACGACCTGGGTGTTCGAGGTGAGCCAGTACGCTCTCATCACCGGCTCGTTCCTCGCCAACGCCTTCGCCCTCAGGCAGGGCAACCATTTCCGCGTCCAGCTCATATTCTCCCTCTTTCCCCGCTGGAAGCGCCTGCTGGACGACCTGGCCCTCGCCGCTACCCTCGCCTTCGGCCTGGTAATCCTGGTGGCGGGCGGCATGCTGACCCACTACTCCTTCGTGAACGGGATCCGCTCCGCCTCCATCTTCAACGTCCCCCTTTACCTGCCCCAGATGATGATCCCCCTGGGCGGGCTGGCGCTGGTGCTCCAGGCGCTCGCCATGCTGGTGCTGCGCCAGGCGCCGGCGGAGGCCATGGAATTCGAGTGAGGAGAGACGGGCGTGGAATCCGCCGGGCTGATCGCCATCACCCTGCTCTTCCTCTTCATGCTGCTGTCGATCCCCGTGTTCATCTCCATGGGGCTCGCGGCGTTCATCGGCTTCGTCATGGTGAAGGGGATAGACCTGGCGATCGCCAGCTTCGGCGACATCGTCTGGCAGAGCGCATCCATCTTCGAGCTGGTGGCGATTCCGCTGTTCATCTTCACCGGCGTGCTGGTGGAGAAGATCGAGGCGGGGCGGGATCTCTTCGACTTCGCCAAGGCCTGGGTGGGCAACGTGCCGAACTCCCTCGGCGCGGCCACCATCCTCGCCTGCGGGGTCTTCGCCGCCATCAGCGGCTCCAGCATCGCCACCGCCGCCACGGTGGGCATCGTCGCCATTCCCCTGCTGCTGCAGGAGCGCTATTCCCAAGCCCAGGCGGGTGGCTTCTGCGCCGGGGGCGGGACCCTCGGCATCATCATTCCGCCCAGCATCCCGTTCATCCTGTACGGGGTCATCACCGAGACCTCGATCGGCAAGCTGTTCATCGCCGGCATCCTGCCGGGCATCCTGATGATGTCCCTCTTCATGCTGTACGTGGTGCTGGCGAGCCGGCCGCGGATCGTGGTCAGGCATACCCCCAGCCCCGGCCAGCGCCGGGAGGCGGCCCGCAGGGGCATCGGCATCCTGCTGCTGCCCATCGTCATCATCGCCGCCATCTACACGGGGCTGTTCACGCCCACCGAGGTGGGGGCACTCTCCGCCGTGTACGTGCTGCTGCTCGGCTTCGTGCAGCGCCGGCTCACCTGGCGCCGGTTCCTGGACGCGAGCTCCACCGCCACCCGGACCACCTGCATGCTGCTCATGCTGGTGGTTTTCGGCCAGTACTTCGCCCATTTCCTCACCTTCGAGCAGGTGCCCCAGACCATCGCCGGGTGGATCACCGCCTACGACGCCGGGCCCTTCGTCACGGTGACGCTCATGATACTGGTGTACCTGGTGCTCGGGATGTTCCTCGAGAGCGCGGCGATGCTCCTGATCTCGATCCCCATCTTCTTCCCGATCGCCATGCACGTGGGCATGGACCCGATCACCTTCGGGGTCTTCGCCTGCATCGCCATGGAGATCGCCCAGATCAGCCCGCCCGTCGGCATCAACCTGTACACCATCCACGGCGTGTCGCGCATACCCCTGTGGAACCTGGCCAAGGGAGCGGCGCCGTTCCTGCTAATCCAGCTCGGGATGCTGTACGTGGTGTATTACTTTCCGGCGCTCTCGTTATGGCTGCCCCAGCACATGATAGGACGCTAGCAAAGCTGCTGCGCGTCCCGATTGCTTTGTCGCGCACTCGGGCCGCTCGCGACGCTTTGCTTGTCGCTGTTAAGGGGCGGTAAGGGAGTAGTCTGCCCATGAAAATCGAACGCGAGAGCAGCATCGCCCTCTACGTCCAGATCGCCGACCGCCTGGCGCGGGACATCGCCGAGGGCCGCTACAAGCCTTTCGAGCGCCTGCCCTCGGAGCCTGCCTTGATGACGCGCTTCGGTGTCTCCCGCGTTACCGTGCGGCAGGCGCTCGCCCTGCTCGCGCGCCAGGGGCTGGTGTCGGCCAAGCAAGGCAAGGGAACGTTTGTCGGGGCCCCGGTGGTGCGCCACGAGCTACAGGACCTGCGGGGCTTTTACGACGCCCTTGTCAACAAGGGCCACACGCCGCAGACGCGGCTCCTCAAGTTCGAGCCGGTGCAGGCGCCCGCGCCGATCGAGCTGGCCCTCGGCGCCGCCGGACGCGAGGCGATGTTCCTCCAGCGGGTGTATTCCCTGCATGGTCATCCGTTCGCGCTGGCGAGGGCGTGGCTTCCGCCGGCGGCGGCGCGGGTGTCCTGGGACGAGGCGAGCCGCAACCCGATCTACTCCATCCTGGAGGAGCTGCTGGGCCTGCGCGTCACCCGGGCCGAGGTGAGCATCCTCGCCCGGACGGCGGAACCCGAGGAGGCGAAGCTGCTGGAGCTGCCGGCGAACAGCCCAGTGCTGGTCATGGAGCGGGTGTCCTACTCCGTCGAAGGGGCGATGCTGGAATGCTCCCGCTTCAGCATCCGGCCCGAGAGCTACCGGTTCAGCCTGAGCGTCCACGGACCCTTCGCCATCACCCGCAAGATCCAGGAAGTGGTCCCACCGCCCCGCGGACCGGCGACAGTCTCTCAACGCAAACGCAAGCGATAGGAGGTGAGCACCATGCAATTGACCGCTGAAGAGCGGGCCATGCTCCGCGGCGACCTGGGCGTCGCGGTCAAGGAAGCGCTCGAATACCAGATTCGGGTGGGTGAGTTCTTCGGAGCAAGACGCTTCGTTCCAGTAACCAACGTGCACATGATGGGCGACATCGAGGTGATGGGCGAAGGGGGCCTGTCTTGGCTCAGGTGCACTGCAGAGAAGAAGGCACGCTGCGCAGTGAACGTCACGACCAACGCCCGCTGCATTGATTTCGACTTCACAGAGAAGCTTCAGCAGGATCCCAAGGCGGTGGCCGAGGAGCGGGAGCTGATCGGGCTGCTGCGCGGCATGAACGTCACCACCACCGACACCTGCATCAACTATCAGACCCTGTATCAGCCCCACCTGGGCGAGCACGTGGCCTGGGGTGACACCGGCACCGTGATCTACGCCAACTCGGTGCTCGGGGCGCGCACCAACTTCGAGAGCGGGCCCGCGGCCTTGGCCGCCGCCCTCACCCGGCGGGTGCCGGAGTATGGATTCCATCTCGACGCCCACCGCAAGGGCACCTTCATTGTGAACCTGGAAGCGGACTTGGACGACCTGGCCGACTGGGGCGCCGTCGGCAAGCTGGTGGGCGAGCCGCACCAGAATTACTTCGAGGTGCCGGTGTTCACGGGGCTCAAGCGCACCCCGGTGGCCGACGAGCTTAAGCACCTGGGCTGTGCCCTGGCGAGCTACGGTTCCATGGGCATGTTCCACATGGTGGGGGTTACGCCGGAGGCGCCGAGCGTGGAAGCGGCCTTGGGCGGCAACAAGCCCCACACGGTGATGACCATCACTAACGCGGATCTGGAGCGTCTGTATCAATCCTACGATCTCAAGGACGGGCGCTGCGACCTGATCGTGTTCTCTGGTCCCCAGCTCTCCCTGTGGGAAGTCAAGGACCTGTCGGAGCGCTTCGACGGCAAGAAGGTGCATCCTGGGACCCAGGTGTTCGTGACCTCGAGCAACGGCGTGCTCTCGGCCGCGCGCAAGCTGGGCTATGTGCAAAAACTGGAGGCGGCTGGCGTTACCCTCATGGAGGGCGTGTGTTTCTACATCCTGCAGAACCTGTCCCAGCTCCGTGAGCGCAACGGCTGGACCAATATGATTTCCAACTCGGCGAAGATCGTGAACATCATCGGCGCCCATCGCTTCAACACCATCCTGCGCCGCACCCAGGATTGCGTCGATATCGCCGTGACCGGGAGGATCCGATGAGCGAAGTGCTGGAAACGATTCGAGTCAACCGCGCCTTCGGCGAGGTGGTGGAAGGGGAGGCGGTGGTGTCGGAGGAGGGGTTCAGCCCTCGCTACGACCTGGACCGCTGGAGCGGGGTGATCACCAAGCCCGGCCACAAGCTGGAGGGGACCCTGATCAAGGACAAGATCTGCTTCTTTCCCACCGCCAAGGGCGGCATCGCCGCCGGCTGGGCCTTCTACGACATCAAGCACAAGGGCATCGCCCCCAAGGCGCTGGTCTTCGGCATCACCAATCCGGTGATGGTGCAGGGCGCCGTGTTCGCCCACATGACCATCACCGAGGGCTGGTCGCGCCCGCCGGGGGAGTGCATCAAGACCGGCGACTGGGTGCGGGTCGATCCGCAGCGCAAAGTCATCGAATTGCTGAAGCGCAAGTGAGCAAACCCTAGAGAGGAGGAGCGAGGATGACACCCAAGCTTAAGAGCTTTATGACTGCCGCAGCGCTGGCGGCGGCTTCCTTGAGCGCTTCCGCCGAAACGCTTTCCCTCGCGACGTGGGGCACCTCCAGCCACCCCCAGGTGAAGCTGTTCACCCAGCCGTTCATGGAGGCGGTGGAAAAGAGGACCAACGGGGCGATCAAGTTCAAATACTTCCCCGACGACCAGATGGTGAAGCAGAACTTCGTGCCCAACGCCGTGCCCACCGGCACGGTGGACATCGCCCTCACCACGCTGGATAGCTGGGCCGGGCGCATTCCCGACGTGTCGGTGACGACCATGCCCTTCTGGCCCCTCTCCATGCAAGGGACGCGGGAGCGGCTCGTTCCAGGAAATCCGATTTTCGACTGGTTCGACCGGGAGTTTCAGAAGAACGGCGCCAAGATCCTGTGCATCTTCGACATCGGGCCGCCGGTGGTTTCCACCAACTTCGAGCTGCGCGGGCCGGAGGACCTGAAAGGCAGGAAGATCCGGGCCACATCCAAGGGTCACGCGGAGCTGCTCCAGTCCCTGGGCGCGTCCCCCGTGGTGCTTTCCGTGGGCGAGGTGTACCAGGCGCTCCAGCGGGGCACGGTGGACGGGGCGGTGGGCGGGCTCCAGGGCATGGTGGGGCTCAAGCACTACGAAGTCGCGAAACACGTCATGGCCAGTAACGGCGTGCTCGGCACCTACATCCACGGCTACGTGATGAATCTCAAGCGGTTCAAGAGCCTCTCCAAGGAGCAGCAGGAGATCATCCTGCAGGCGGCGGCGCAGGCGCGCAACGCCGCCCAGAACTTCATGATCCAGAGCTACCAGCAGTTTCTGGGCGTCGCCCAGGAAAAGGGCATGAAGCTGTTCGCGCTGCAGGAAGGTTCCCCCGAATGGGAACGCTGGCAGGCGGCCGTCGTCAGCTTCAATGCCGCGCAGAAGAAGAACTTTTCTCCGGAACTGCTTCAGGTGCTCGGCCAATAGCGTGCAGGCAGAAAGCGCGGGAGCCGACGGCCTGATCCCGGTCACGCTCCCTGTTCCGGTACCTGTGCGGGCAGAAAGCCTGCGTCCGTCCGCGGCGGCGTAGCGCGAGCGGCGCCAGCGCGACCGCGGCGAGGACCGCGGTCGAAGGCTCGGGAATCACGGCGAGGGCCGCGTGCGCCAAGGCGGCGTGGCCCGCCGTCGTGGGATGGATGCCGTCCCAGAAGAAGGTACCGCTCGGGTCGGCGATGCATGCGAGGCTCGCCGCGCAGGCCGACGTGACATCGGTAATGCCGAAGGCGCCGGGTTCGCTGACGACGGCATTCACCAGACCGAAGAGGTCCAGGAAGCGCACGCCGCCCAGGAGGTCCGCCGGCAGGGTGGTCAGTTCCGCCGCGAGCGCCAGGTTCATCGCCATGGCGAGCCCCGTGGCAAGCGTCGCCACGCCGGGAAACATGGCGTCGAGCGCCCGGATCGCCGGCGACTTGCCGATGTCGGGCACGTTGGCGAGCAGGAACTTCCGCGCACCGGCCGTCTCGAGCTGGGTCAGGATGGATCCGATGTTATCCGCGTAGTCCGAAATGAGCACCGTGGGATCGCCCCCGCCGGCTGCGATCTCGAACGCATCCCGCGCGTCGTTGCCGCCGCCCACGATCACGTACAGGGCGCTGGACGGCGCGATTCCGCCGGTCCCGGCGAGGAAGAAGCCGATCTGATCGAGCAAGCTGAACGGGAAAGAGGAGCCGAGGGGACCGGTGCGCGCGCCGCCGAAGGCAAAGTTGGTTCCGCCTAGAAGCGAGGCTTGGGCGCTCAGGCCCAGGCTCGCCGCGAGCTGCTCCACCCAGACCGGCCCGTTCGAATAGCGGTCCGAGGCGTAGGGAAACGTGGGGATAAAGCTCGGGTCCGGAATGGGCGTGGCTGTGCGGGGCATGTCCGGCGGCGCCGGGCTATCGAACACAACCGCGTTGTTGCCCGCATCCGCCAGGCTGTCGCCAAAGACGAAGAGACTGGTGATCGCCGCGCCGGCCGTTGCCGTATACAGGGCAAAGCATGCGATCGCCACCGATCGCGCGATGCGCCCGAAGCCCGTTGCCATAGTCGCCTCTTTTGACCGTCATCTCGCGTCTTTCGAGAGACGTCGCCGAAATTAAAAAATGCAGCCTTCATGCCAAGCCGAACCTTTACAGACGGATCAGAGATTTAATTCCTGACTTCGTGATGCATGCCGGAATATTACCGCCATTTGTAAATCCGGCCGACATCGCAGCAGGCGTTTTGTCGGCCCATTTTTCCGAAAGCATCCAGGCAGGAGCGGATCTCGCCCCTGTCTTCGGTCCAATCCGTTAGGAAATACCCGGTCCGGCTCGGAACCGCGCCCGCCAAAGTCTCTGGCACGGTTCTGGCTCGTATCTCGTTCGTGAGCCATCTCGCCGGAAGCGGCGCCCGCGCCGTCTGCCTCGAAACGCGGGTTGGCCCGGCAGGAAGGAGGATAGATCATGCATTTCGACCAGAGGCTGTGCCGCAGCGAGCCGATCGTCATCGAGCTGGATGGGCGCAAGGGCGGAAGCGCCTTCGAGCTGGAGCTGGCGGAGGCGCTCAACCGGGTTTCCACCGGCTGGTGGAAAGGGCCCCTCATCGTAGTGCTGCGCCACTTCCAGGACAAAAGGGCCCTGGAACCATCCCTGCAATGGCTGGCCTACCTCAGCGTCCAGGCGACCGACTGCGAGTTGTGCCTGGAGGATTGCCATCCGGACCTGCTACGCCTGTTCGACTCGCCGACGTTCCGTCAGCGCTTCAACATCATCACCCTGAGCGCCGAATCCCTCGAGGCGGTCCGCGGCCTCCGATTGCCCGCGCCGGCACTTTGAGCGTCGGTCGTAATATCAAGGACTTCCGTTCCAGCAGCCGATCCCGAACTGGGCTATAAAGAAAAAGGGGATCGCCGCGGCCAGGCGGCAGAAAGCGAGGGTGTCATGTCGATGCGCATCCAAGTGGGCAACGACATCGAGCCGGTCGTCGTCGAGTTCAAGGACCAGATCGATTCTGACTCCTGGAACGAATGCGTCGAAGCCTATAACCGGATTCCCCGGATCTGGTGGAAGGCGGTGGTCATCGTCCTGCGCAACCTGACCGCCGTGGACGAAAACGAGCTACGACTGCTGCTGTACCTGCGCCGGCGGGCGAGCCAGGGTGATTTGTGGGTGCTCGATTGCGCGCCGGAGGTCACCCGGCTGCTGGAAGTTTCCGGCCTCACCCGCCAGTTCAACCTGGTCCGGGTAGAAAACCGCCCGGACCCGTCGACCCGGAAAGGGCGGGGAGCTTCGCGCCGCCCGGCCCAGGCGGCGAGCCCGGCATCGGCCCCGAGCGCGCCCTTCGAGGGGATCGGCGCCGGCCGAAGCCGTTCCTGAAACGCCAAGGCCCAGTCGGCGGGCTTTACACTCCCGCCGGGCGAACCCTTCAAGCCGTTGATTCCGCAGGGCGGCACGCTGATTGCTCGGCCCAAGAGGCGTGGGTCGATTTTGTCGCAGAGTTCCGCAGGTGACCCCGCAATCCCCTCTCCCGTATCCGGAGATTCGACAAGGCCCCTTCCATGGCAACCCTGCAAGCCCGCTCCTTCGCCCCAGCACCTTCGGCCGCTTCGTACCGGCGCCGCTTTCCGGCGTTCCAGGTGGACGGGCAAGGACTGGAAGAAATCCATCGCTTGGCGGAGGAACACGGCTTCTCGGCCACCTGGCATCAGGGGGACCGGCGTCTGAGCGGGCCGGAAGCGCTGAAGGCGTCTGCGAGCCCCTCCCTTGAGGGCCTGACGCTGGAATTGGCCTTGGCCGGTACGGCCGCTCCTACCGCCCGCCTGCGCTTTCACGGCGGCTACGGAATCGTCGAGGGAACCCGGGACTCCCGGGTGCCATCCTTCGCGGCCCAAGTGGAAGCGCTGGCGGCCCGGCGGCTTCCGACCTATGCCCGCTGCATGCATCCCCTCGCCTGGGGCTACGCCACCCTCGCCTACGTGTTGATGACCGAACGGCCCGATCTCTCCCGGGTCGGCACCGAAGCGGCCTTTCTCGTCTGGTCCGGGACCATCCTGTTCGGCGCGCTGATGCTGCTAGTCTCCACCTGCTACCTGCGCCGCAGCCGCGAGCTCAGGCTGGATCCAGGTCCCAGGCGTCTCACCGCCTGGGACCGCCACGGGGAATGGGTGCTGCTGTTCGCGGCGGGCCTGGTCATGGGCCTGAGCGCCGTCTTCATTGGGCAGCGGCTGGCCTGACGCGGTTTCCTCGCCCTCGGAGGCCGCCGGCGGGAAGCGCCGCGCGCCGGCGCAAACCGTGTATAATGCCGGCCAGGATTCGGCGCCAGTTCATCCGGTCAGCGTCGCAATCTCCTCGCGGTTGTTCTTCGAACTCCCTCGAATTCCATCAACGCAACAGCGCATCTGCCTGAACCGGTTCTGACGGCGTGAAGCCGCAGCAGGCCGATCCCAGGAGATCCTTTTGTCCCGATCGTTCGCACAGCTCGGCCTGCAGGCTGAGCTCCTCCGCGCGGTGGAGGAACAGGGCTACACGGCGCCCACACCGATCCAGATCCAGGCCATTCCGCTCATTCTCGAGGGCAGGGACGTGCTCGCCGCCGCCCAGACCGGCACCGGCAAGACCGCCGGCTTCACCCTTCCCCTGCTCCAGCGCTTGGCCCCCGCCGCCAACGGCTCCACCTCACCGGCCCGCCATCCCGTGCGGGCGCTGATCCTCACGCCCACCCGCGAGCTGGCGGCGCAGGTGGAAGGGAGCGTGCGCACCTACGGAAAATACATCCCGCTGCGCTGCACGCTCATCCATGGCGGCGTCAACCTGAACCCTCAGGTCCAGGCGCTGCGCCAGGGCGCGGACATCCTGGTGGCCACCCCGGGCCGGCTGCTGGATCACGTGCAGCAGAAAACGGTGAACCTGTCCCGGGTAGAAATCCTGGTGCTGGACGAAGCCGACCGCATGCTGGACATGGGTTTCATCCGCGACATCCGCCGCATCCTGGCCCTGTTGCCTTCGAAGCGGCAGAACCTGCTTTTCTCCGCCACTTTCACCGATGAGATCCGCAAGCTGGCCGGCGGACTTCTGCACGCGCCGGCGCTAGTGGAAGTCGCACGGCGCAACGCCGAGGCCGAACAGATCGCTCAGCGGGTGTACCCGGTGTCCGTCGAGCACAAGCGGGCGCTCCTGGCCCACCTGATCGCTTCCGGCAACTGGCGCCAGGCGCTGGTGTTCACCCGGACCAAGCACGGCGCCAACCGGCTGGCCCAGCAGCTCAGCCGGGACGGGATCCAGGCCGAGGCGATCCACGGCGACAAGAGCCAGCCCCAGCGGACGCGGGCGCTGCAGCGGTTCAAAGACGGGCAGATACGCATACTCGTGGCGACTGACATCGCCGCCCGCGGCCTGGACATCGAAGCCCTGCCCCACGTGGTGAACTACGACCTGCCCCAGGTGGCCGAGGATTACGTGCACCGCATCGGCCGCACCGGCCGAGCGGGCGCGAGCGGCGAAGCCGTTTCCCTCATGACTCCGGGCGAGCAACCCCTCCTCGGCGCCATCGAGAAGCTGCTCAACCGCCGCCTGGAGCGCCATCGAGTGCCGAGCTTCGAGGCTCGCCGAGACTCTCGCGCTGGATCCGCCAGCAGCGAATCGGCCGCCGGCGCTCACCCGCACCACGCTGTAGCGGGCTTCCGCGGTGAGCGCCCAGGCAGTGACCCTCGGGGCACCCGCGCAACCGCGAGCCGCGGCCGGGCACGAAGTCACGCCGGCGTTCATGGGGCGGCCCATGGGAGTGGCAAAAGCCCGTTTGTCTCCCATGCCCACCCGCCATCGGGCTCCGGCGCCGCTTCTGCGATGCCGGCCGAAAGGAGACGCCGCGCGGGGCGCAGCACCCGGCCAACCCCCGCGCTGCTCAACGCCTCGTCCCGAAGCGAAGCCTGATCGGTCTCCATCCAACTCAAACCGAGGAGGAATTCCGGATGAATATCTTTGTAGGCAACCTGCCACCCCAAGCCACCGAGGCGGAGCTGACCGAATTGTTCAAGGCCTTCGGTGACGTGAGATCCGCCCAGGTGATGCGGGAGCTGTTCACGGGCGCCTCCCGCGGCTTCGGCTTCATCGAAATGCCCGGCAAGCAACACGCCCTCGCGGCGATCCGGAGCCTCAACGGCAAAGAGCTGCACGGCCGCCCCCTGAGAGTCCATGAGGCGCGTCCTAAGGGACGGACGGGACGGACGCGAGCCCCCCGGTGAGGGCCCGCGCCGAAGGCGGGGATCAACGGCAAGCGAGCGCCCGAAAAGCCGCCGACGCGAAAGCGTTCGACCGGAGCTCCATTCCCCATGCGCTTCGCCATAGAAGGCGGTCGAAGAGGCGGCGGACGCGAGCCCCCCGGTGAGGGCCCACGCCGAAGGCGGGGATCAACGGCAAGCGAGCGCCCGAAAAGCCCGCCGACACCCAAACGCTCGACCGAAGCACCACCACCCACGGGCTCCGCGAGAGAAGGCGGTCGAAGAGGCGGCGGACGCGAGCCCCCCGGTGGGGAGCTGTAGCGGCCGGCGGCCCTTTGCGTCCGGACTCGGGTCGCATCCCCATCGTGCCGATGGGGCCCCTGCTCCACCTCGCCGGCCGCCCGCCGGAGGGCGGAAGTGAGCCCCGGCGTTTCGCTAGGGTTCTGACCCTGGAGGCGGCAGACCGAAACCACGGGGTGTTAAGTCTTCCAAGAAACAAAAACCCCGGCACGATCATGCCGGGGTTTGATGCGTTCGAACGGTTGCGTCGTCAGGCGGGATTGACGTTGGACGCCTGCTTGCCCTTGGGGCCTTGGGTCACGTCAAAGGATACCTTTTGCCCTTCTTTCAGGGTCTTGAAGCCCTTGCCCTGGATCGCGGAGAAGTGGACGAAAAGATCTTCACCGCCCCCGTCGGGGGTGATGAAACCGTAGCCCTTCGCCTCGTTGAACCATTTCACCGTACCGGTGGCCATTACACAATCCTTTCCAAAAAAACAAACCAAACCCGCGGCCGTAACCGCGTTCCCATGTCGGACCTACAAGACTGCGAACCGCCAACCGGTGGTGCAAACCTTGCAGCGAACACGCCGCCTTTTTAGCCGACTCCCGCTGCCGTGTCAAACATTTGCACCGCCGCCGGCGCCTGTCGGAAAAACACCTACCCGGTGCGCCACCGGGCCAGCCGGGCGAGGGCGAGGGCGGCGAAAGGCAACGCCAGGCCGATCAAGGTCTGGGTGACGAGGAGCATTCCCAGCTCGCTGTAGTCAGCGGGGACCAGGACCGCCCCGGTGGCGGGATCGCGCACCTCCCGGGTGACGACGAAAACCTGATTGAGGTACTTGGTACCAAGCTGGGCCGCCGAGAGGGCCAGGTTGGTGAACGAGGCCATGACGGCGAAATAGGTGGCCTTCAGGTTGGCGGGCGCCGAGTTGGCGATCCAGGCGAGCATCGGAATCATGGCGATCTGCCCCAGGGGCGATTCCAGGGCGGTGTTCACCAGGGCGATGAAGCGGGCGTCCACGAGGCCACCGGTCACGGCGGCGGTCCACCGGTGCAGTCCATAGTACATGCCGACGATGGGCAGCGCCAGGAGCGTCCCGGCGATGGTGAGGAAACCCACCACGTAGCCGATGGAGCGCTCCGCCATGAAGCGGCGGAAGATGAACATGCCCGCCAGGGTGAGGGTGCTGCCGATCAGGGAAAGCACGGACAGGAAATGCTCGTCGAAGCCCAGCTCGTCGATCATCCACCAGGTGAGCCCGGCGCCCGGCGTCGGCACCGCGCGGAAGGCGAAGATCACGACCGCCGTGCCGATCAAGGTGGCGCGCGCATAGGGATCGAGCTCCCGGGTGAGCCTGGCGATGAGGAACAGGACGATGGCGAGGGAACCAGCGAAGATCAGCTCCTGGTTGTAGGGCACATCGCTCAGGCCCAGCCCCACGGTGAAGGCGACGAAGGCGCAGCCTCCGCCCAGGATCCACCCGTTGGGGGCCGGGCGCGCGACGGGCCCCAGCACCAGCTCCTCCGCCGCTTCCCTGCCGTAGCCCTGGGCCGTGAGCCGCCGCAGGTCGCGGCGCTTGCGCACTGAATGGATCACCACGCCCGCCACCGAAATGGCGGGAATCGCCAGGGCCATCAGGTAGACGCGGTAATAGATCTGCGCCTTGGCTTCCATGGGCAGGGCCTGGGTGCCGGAGAACACGTACAGGTTGACCATTGCCACCAGCACGGCGCCGCCGATGATGGCCACCCTCCCCAGGGTCTGCATGGTGGTGTGCATGCCCTTGCGAGTAGCCGGGTCGATGGGCCGTCCGTCCGGGTCTACCCGCGGCACCGCCTCTACCGTCATGGCGTCCGCCACCGCGTCCTGGAGCACATAACCCACGGGAGCGAGGAGCGCGGAAAGCACGTACCACGCCTCCGCCGGTATGAGGGCGACCAGGGCCTCCCGATGGCCGATCAGCCCCACCATGATGAGGAGGCTCGCCGCGATGAGGGTCGCTCCCAGGTAAACGAGGGCGCTCTTCCAGCGCCACACCAGGTCCACCAGGTGTCCCAGGGGCATCTTGAGGGCCCAGGGAATGTTGACCCAGAACCCGAGGGCGGCCAGAAACGCGGCGGAAAGCCCCAGGTAATCCTTGACGAAGAAGGCGCCCACGATGTCCGTGAGGCCGGAGATTCCCGCCGCCATGTACACCATCAGGGGCGGCAGGTAGGAGAGCCGCATCTCCCGGCCCAAAGAGAGGAGGTTGCGGTCCACCCAGCGGTAGGCGGCGGTCAGCATCGACGTATGCGGCAGCGGGGCGCGCTCGCCCGTGGGGGCATTCTATGCCCGGACCGGGCTCCCTGGCCGGAAAAACGACGACCGGAAGTGCGGGAGCGCGTAAGTGATCGCTCAGCAACCGGCTCTTGCATTAGGCTGCCATGGGGCGGCTGGCGTTTCCGCGAAGTCCCCACCCTCTGGATCGGCCCATTCCCCGGAAGGTGTCATGATCTCGTTCCAGGACTGCCTCGGTTTTTCGGAGCTCACCGAAGAGGAAATCCTCGCCATCGCGGAGCACGAGCACATCCCGGAAATCGCCGCCCTGGAGCTGGGCAACCACCTGGCCCAGACCCCGGAAGGGGAACACCTCATCAGGGCCATGATCGTCGAGGACATCCAGCAGGCCGAGGCGAGCGGCGACGTCCGGCGCGCCGAGGCCCTGCGGGGTGTGCTGCGGCGTTTCATAGAGCACCACGCGGGGGCCGCCCGCTGAGGAAGAAAAAGGCGGATCGCGGCACCCAGGGTTCCACGAGCGTTTTAGAGCTTCGTATCGGCGGCGACGCTCGCCGTCTCCCCATGGGACAGGACCAAAAAAGCCCGGCGCGGAGCCGGGCTTTTCGCTGGAAGAGGGGATGGCGGGTTCAGCCGATCACCTGCCATTCCCCCTCACCCACCTGGCATGCTTTGCCGCGCACCCTCTCCTTCCTGCCTTCCACCGTGACCACGCTCTCGTACTCCCGGCACTTGCGGCCCTCGTGGGTGAAGCCCTTGAGGGGCGTCACGGCGTAGGTGACGCCCTGGGGGTTGCTCCAGGTGACGGTCTGGCGGTCCGCCGCCAGCTCCAAGGCGTGGCCGAAGCAGGCCCGGTCCTCCCGGTCCATTTCCCGGCCGATGCTCGCCCCGATCACCGCGCCCAGCACGCCCCCGATGATGATGGCGGCCACCTTGCTTTCGCCCTTGCCCACCTGGGAGCCCACCACCGCGCCCACCGTGCCCCCCAGCACGGCGCCGATGGCCTCCCGGTTGCAGCGGCCCGAGAGGATGCCGTAATCCCGGGGCCACTTGTGGCCGGAATAGCCCACGTAGTAAGGATCGTGCTTCTTGCGCCATCCGTGGGCCGGGGCCCAGGGGGGTGGGTCCGCCCAGGCCGGTGAAGGCGCCACCCCCGCCAGCACGGCCGCCAGCAGGACCGCCGCGGCCCCGCGACCCTTCATTGCGCCTCTTTTCTCCACGTACACCCTCCTTTTCGCCAAATCGAGACTTTAAGCTTAACGAACCGCCGCGCCGTCGGCTGACCGCACCGGTCGGGACTTACGAATTTCGGCACTTTGGAACTCGGTTCGCTTTGCGCCCACCAACCGGTTGTGCCGGTTTCGTCCTGCTCATCAGGGAGAAAGCATGATTCGTTCCATAGGCTGCCTCCTCCTCGCTGCCGCCCTCTTCTGCGCCCAAATCGCCGGCGCGGACGACGTTCATCATTCCCAGGCCCATTCGTTCCGGGTGGTCACCCTCGCCCGCGGGCTCGACCATCCCTGGGGGCTCGCCTTTCTCCCCGACGGCCGCTTCCTGGTGACCGAGCGCCCCGGCCGGCTGCGCCTGGTCGCGCCGGACGGCACCCTGGATCCCCTGCCCGTCGACGGGGTGCCCACGGTGGCAGCCTACGGCCAGGGGGGACTGCTGGACGTGGCCCTGCACCCCCGCTTCGCCGACAACGGCCTCGTCTATCTCTCCTACTCCGCCCGGGGCGACGGAGGTATCGGCACGGAAGTGGCGCGGGGGCGGCTCAACGGCCACCGCCTGGAGAACGTGGAGGTGATCTTCCGCCAGACGCCCAAATCGGGGGGCGGGCGCCACTTCGGCTCGCGCCTGGTGTTCGACCGGGAAGGCCACCTCTACATTACCCTAGGGGACCGGGGCGAGATGGAGCGGGCCCAGCGGCTCGACGACCTAGCCGGCAAGATCGTGCGGCTCACCGAGGACGGTCGGGTGCCGAAGGACAATCCCTTCGTGGGCCGGCCGGGGGCCCGGCCCGAGATCTATTCCCTGGGCAACCGCAACGTGCAGGGGGCGGCGCTCCATCCCCGAACCGGCGAGCTGTGGACCCATGAGCACGGACCCCAGGGGGGCGACGAGGTGAACGTCATCCGCGCTGGCGTGAACTACGGCTGGCCGATCATCACCTACGGAGTCGAATACGGCATCGGCACCAGGATCGGCGAAGGCACCCACAAACCCGGCATGGCCCAGCCGATCCACTACTGGGTGCCCTCCATCGCGCCCTCGGGCATGGCGTTTTACACCGGCGACAAGTTCCCCCGCTGGCGAGGAGACTTGTTCGTGGGAGCGCTCAAGCACCAGACCCTGGTGCGGCTCAGGCTGCGGGGAGAGCAGGTGATCGAAGAAGAGCGCATGCTGAAGGGGGACCTGGGGCGAATCCGGGACGTACGCACGGGTCCCGACGGCTACGTCTATGTCCTGACCGACGCCAGGAACGGCGTCCTCGCCCGGCTGGAGCCCGCGGGACAATAGCCTGGATATTTCACGAAGACGCCCCAGACCTGAACGTACGATGCGCAAAATCACCGTATTGCGGCTTGAGCCCTAGGGGCAATTTGTCTCGCCAGGCTACTCGGGTCCTTCATCCTCCCGAGTCCCTCATGAAGCATCCGGGCTAGTCTTGCATCGCAAGCGCCGGAAGTCCACCATGAAGAAATGAAGACTTGTCCGCGCCGGGTCCTCGCCTCCCCCAGAGAATCCCTGATCCAGCGCTTTCCCTGGCCAGGAGGGTTGCTGCGGGACGTGTTGCGGGGCTCGCCCTTGGAGCGCGCAGCCGCCTACCGGCACAACCGGGCCCAGCTCGGGCTTCTGCTCGCCTACACCGTCCGCTGGAGCGCGATGTTGGCCGCCTTGCTGGCCCTGCTGCAGATCGTCTCCCGGGCCGCCTCGGGAGCCGAGCCACCGCTCATCACCGTGCTGGGCAGCGCCCTCGGGCTCGGCGCGGCCCTTTGCGCCGCAGTGGTGGCGGTCATGGGAGCGGCCTGCCTCTACCTGCGCTTCGTCCGCTAGCTTCTTGAACTATCCGGGCAGGGCCCGGGGGCTTGCCGAGCCGCCCCGTTTTGGGGCATCATCGCGTCATGATTCTGATCGGCAGCCGGGCTTTCGGTCTTTCGACCAGCCCTCTCGCTTTTCCTCTTTCCGCAAGCCTCCTGCTTGCGGGGCTGCTGCTGCGCCTGCTCGGGCGCTGACGACTTCCATCTCCCCATTCGCGTTGTAACGGCCCGCCCCACCGGGGCGGGGAAGCTTTTTCGACGACGGAAACCCAGGAGCGTTACCATGGTGCAGGAACCTGCGAAAAAATACCGACCTTTCAAGCCGGTCGATCTTCCCGACCGGGCCTGGCCCGGCCGGGTCATCAGCGCGCCGCCCATCTGGCTGTCCACCGATCTGCGCGACGGCAACCAGGCGCTGATCGAGCCCATGAGCGTGGAGCGCAAGCTGCGCCTGTTCGAGCTGCTGGTGCGGCTGGGTTTCAAGGAAATCGAGGTCGCCTTCCCCTCCGCCTCCCAGACCGACTTCGACTTCGTGCGGCGGCTGATCGAGGAGGACCGGGTGCCGGAAGACGTGTGGATTCAGGTGCTCACCCAGGCGCGGGAGGACCTGATCCGGCGCACCTTCGAGGCGCTGCAAGGGGCGAAGCGCGCCATCGTCCACCTGTACAATGCCACTTCCCCGGTGTTCCGCCGGGTGGTGTTCCAGCAGGACAAGGGGGGGGTGGTGGACATGGCGGTGCGCGGCATGTCGCTGATCAAACGCCTCGCTGCGCAGCGGCCCGAAACCGAATGGCGCTTCGAGTACAGTCCCGAGACCTTCACCGCCACCGAGCTCGACTTCGCCCTGGAGGTGTGCAACGCCGTCACCGCCGTGGTGGAGCCCACGCCCGAGCGCAAGCTGATCCTGAACCTGCCGGCCACAGTGGAGGTGGCCACTCCCAACGTCTACGCCGACCAGATCGAGTGGATGCACCGCAGCCTTGCGCGCCGGGAATCCATCGTGCTGTCGCTGCATCCCCACAACGATCGGGGCACCGCCGTGGCCGCCGCGGAGCTAGGGCTGATGGCCGGGGCTGACCGGGTGGAGGGGTGCCTCTTCGGCCACGGGGAACGCACCGGCAACGTGTGCCTGGTCACTTTGGCGCTGAACCTGTATTCCCAGGGCATCCATCCCGGGCTCCAGATCGACGACATCGACGAGGTGCGCCGCTGCGTCGAGTACTGCACCCAGCTCCCGGTGCACCCGCGCCACCCCTACGCGGGCGATCTGGTGTACACGGCATTCTCGGGCTCCCACCAGGACGCCATCAAGAAGGGATTCGCGGTGCAGCGGCCCGACGCCCCGTGGGAAGTGCCGTATCTGCCCATCGATCCGGCCGACGTGGGCCGCAGCTACGAGGCGGTGATCCGGGTCAACAGCCAGTCGGGCAAGGGCGGCGTCTCCTACCTCCTGGAGCGGGATTACGGGCTGCAGCTTCCCCGCCGGCTGCAGATCGAGTTCTCCCGGGTGGTGCAAAGGCTCACCGACACCTCGGGCAAGGAAGTCACTGCCCGGGAGATCCACGAGCTGTTCAGCCGCGAGTACTTGGAGGCGTCGGATCCGTACCGCTACCTCGCCCACCACGTGAACGAAAAGGAAGGGGGCGAAGTGGAGATTACGGTGGAGCTGGAGCAGCGGGGTCGCCGCCGCACCCTGCGGGGGCGGGGCAACGGGCCCATCGACGCCTTCGTGCATGCCCTTGAGGAGGAGGTGCGGGTGCTGGACTACCACGAGCACGCCATCGGCGCCGGGGCCAGCGCCGCCGCGGCCGCCTACGTGGAGCTCAAGCTGGGGGACGGCCCGGCCCTCCACGGAGCGGGCGTGGATGCCAACATCGTGAGCGCGTCGCTAAAGGCCATCGTCTCGGGGGTTAACCGGGCGCTCGCCCAGGCGGCGGAGACGGCGCCCCGCACCGCGGCGACCCGCGCCGTCGCGGCATAGGGTTGATCGGGCTCGCGCGAAAGACGGAAGCGCCTTGGCCGGCGGGGCCGACCCGCTTAGGAATGCAGTCGGCTGTGCTTGGGCACGTTCGCCATCAAATATTCCATCTGGTCGGCGAGGATGCGCCGGTTCTGCAGGATCAGGTGCTCGAAACGGCTGGGCACATAGGGCGCGTAGAGCAGGCCCATGCGCGCCGCCTCGGGGGTGCGGTTGTTCTTCTTGCCGTTGCAGACCTTGCAGGCGGTCACCACGTTCATCCACCGGTCCCTTCCGCCCCGGGATAGGGGAATGATGTGGTCCCGGGAAAGCTGGCGTTCCCGGAACTGGTGGCCGCAGTAGGCGCAGAGGTAGCGGTCGCGGGCGAACAGGGCGGCGTTGGTCAACGCCGGCTCCCGTTCCCGGCTGGGCATGAAGTCGGTGCCCTTGATGGCAATGATGGAGCGGGTGGACAGCTCCGAGCGCACCCCTGTCAGCCGGGAAACGCCGCCGTGGTAGGTGCACACCAAGTTTCCCACCGACCAGGCCACCATCCCCTTGGCGTGGTAGGTGATGGCGTCCTCTACCTCCAGCCACCGGTCGGGCATCCCGGCCAGATTTACCGCCAGAATCCAGGTCACGACAGGCCTCTGCTACGACGCATGGTTGCAAAAATCGCGCCACGTAAGAAATTACCACAAAATCCGAAAAAATCCTCGCGCCGGCCGTCGGGCGCCGGCCGCCGGGCGCCGGCCGCCGGTCGGCGCCGGGGGCAAGCGGGGGGCGGCGCCCGGGCTATAATTCCCATCGATCTTCCCGGCAGCTTCCTTCTCCGAGCCGACCTTGACCGCCGCCCTGAATCGGGCCCTTTTTGCCGTCGTTGTCCCGGCCACCGCGATCCTCGGGGCGTTTTTGCTGGTGCGCTACGGCGGGCAGCTGCCCCCTGCCGTGGCGGCGCTGCGCAACTACGGGGCCTACGCCATGCTCGCGGTCACCGCCTTGACCAGCCTGGGCTTCAACCGCAGCCGGCCTTTTTTCGTCGCCCTCACCCTCGCGGCCGCCTACCTGGGCTACAAACTGATCATCGTCCCGGACCTGGGGAGCGTGGCGGCGCGCACGGTTTACCTGGGCATCTGCCTCCTCGTGCCCGTCAACCTGGCCTTGCTGGCGTGGCTTCCCGAGCGGGGCATCTTCAACGTCTGGGGCCTGCGCCGCCTGGTGCTGATCCTGGGCGAGGTAGCCCTGGTGGCGGCCTTGGCTCGCGCCCAGGATCTTTACCTTTTGAACCTCCTCGAACAGCGGCTGTTTGCCCTGGCCCTGCCCGGCTCGCCCCCCATTCCCCAACTCGGCGTTCTGACCGCCGCCGGGTCCTTCCTGGCGATCGCCGTCCGGCTCGTGGGCCGTGGCTCCCCCAACGAGGCTGGACTCGCCGGGGCGCTGGCGGCCTTCACGTGCTTCGCCTACACCCTGGCCCACCCGACGGCGGCCAGCGCGTTCGCCGCCGCCGCGGCGCTCATCCTGTTCGCCAGCCTGCTCCAGGACTCCTACCGGATGGCTTTCCGGGACGAACTCACGGGGCTGCCTAACCGCCGGGCGTTGAACGAACGCCTGATGAGCCTGAGCGGCCACTACGCCGTGGCCATGGTGGACGTGGATCACTTCAAGCGTTTCAACGACGCCCATGGCCACGACGTGGGCGACCAGGTGCTGAGGATGGTGGCTGCCCGCCTGGCGGAAGTGGGCGGGGGTGGGCGCCCCTACCGTTTCGGCGGAGAGGAGTTTGCAGTGCTCTTTCCGGGCGTGACCCTCCGGGAGGCGCTGCCCCACCTAGAAGCGCTCCGGGCCCGGATCGCTGGGTACAAACTGGCGGTGCGCGGCAAGGACCGCCCCGCGAGCGAGCGTTCGGGACGGCGAGAGCGGGGCCGACGTGCGCCGGACACCCACGTCTCGGTCACGGTCAGCGTCGGGGTGGCCGAGCCGAACGAGCGCTACACCAGCCCCGAGGAGGTGCTGCGGGCGGCGGACAAGGCGCTCTACCGGGCCAAGCGCCGGGGGCGCAACCAAGTCAGCCGCTGAGACTCACGCCGGCACCCGGGCTTTGTGGCGCGTTGCTTCCAACTGATGCCGGACCAGATCTCCGAGCCGCATCACCGCTTGCTCCAGCGGCCGGGTCAGGGGATGGCCGCAGTTCAAGCGGATGCAGTGGCGGTAGCGGTCGGATGCCGTGAACATGGGCCCCGGCGCAATACCGATCCCATGTTCCAGCGCCTCCCGGTGAAGGGTCATGGCGTCCACCCCCTCGGGCAGCTCGATCCACAGCACGAAGCCGCCGGCGGGCCGGGTGATGCGCGTCTCCTTGGGAAAAGAGGCGGCCACCGCGTCCGACAGGGCGCCCACCTGGGCCGCCAGGCGGGTGCGCAGGATCCGCAGGTGGCGGTCGTAGCCCCCGCTTTCCAGGAACTCGGCCAGCGCCTCCTGCAGCAATTCGGGCTGGGCCATGCTGGCGACGAATTTGTGGGTATAAACCCGGTCGCGATAGCGGCCCGGCTCGACCCAGCCGATGCGGAATCCCGGCGCCAGCGTCTTGGAAAAAGAGCCGCACAGCAGGATCCACCCGTCCGGGTCGTAGCACTTGGCCACTTTAGGAGGGTGCGTGCCGTTGTAGATCTCGCCGTGGACGTTATCCTCGATCACCGGCACCCGGTGGGCGGCGGCAAGCCCGGCCAGCCGCTTTTTGTTTTCGTCGGACAGGGTGGCGCCCAGGGGATTGCTGGCATTGGACATGACCACCGCCGCCTTCACTTGGCCCGAGCGCATGGCCAGCTCCAGGGCGTCCAGGGACAGGCCGCGCCGCGGACAGGTGGGAATCTCCAGGGCCTTCAGCTTCAGGCTTTCCACGATCTGCAGCAGCCCGAAATAGGTGGGGGACTCCAGCGCCACCGTGTCCCCCGGCTCGGTGACGGCGCGCAGGCACAGGTTGACCGCCTCGGTGCAACCGCTGGTGACGATGAGATTGCCCGGCTCTAGCCTACAGCCCCAGTCCAGGGCGCGGCGGGCCAGCGCCTGGCGCAGCCGGTCGTTGCCCGGCGGAAGGGAATAGGCGGAGATCAGCCGGGGCTTGCGCCGGGCGAGGGAGGAGGCGATGCGCTGCAACCGGGCCGCGGGGTAGAGTTCCGGCGCGGCGCACGCCGTGCCGAGGGGCGCGATCTCAGGCCGCTTGCCGGCCTCTAGGAGCGCTTCCACCAGGTTGGACACGCCCACCTTGGATGGGCGGGCGGGCGGCTCCGAGCGCTGCGGCTCGGCCAGTCGCAATCCGGGATGGCGCACGTAGTAGCCCGACTGGGGGCGGGCCTCGATGATCTTGCGGTCTTCCAGCAGGCGGTAGGCTTGGAGCACGGTGGAGATGCTCACCTCCCGCTGGGCCGAGAGGCGGCGCACGGACGGCACCCGCTGCCCCGGGCGCAGGGTGCCCGCTTTGATCAGCGCCGCGATTTCGTTGGCGACGGTTTCGTAGAGCGGCGGCTGCATCGGTTGAGCCCCGTCAATCCCATTCGTCATGAGCCCGTTCGATCATGGACCCGGCCGGGACCGCGTCAAAGACACAGTTGCCCGGACCGCCTTCCAGCACAGTTTCCCGGCTCCCGAACTGTTTCGCAAGCAAAACGGAATTTCTGATTCTGTTATCGGGCAGGCCGGCTGCCTATGATTCTTGCATGGGCGCCCGTCCGAGCAACGCGGACCTCTTCCTGGAGAAAGGCCAGATCCTGCGCCTGCGCAGGGGTCAGGGGGTGCGGATCGCCTGCGTCTCCGGCCTTCTGTGGATGACCCAGGAGGGCGACCCGGACGACTGGTTCATCGCCGCCGGCCGGACGATGACGGTGAGCGCGCCGGGGCTCACCCTGATCGAGGCCCTGGAGCCATCCATCGTAGCCTTCTCTCTGCCCCTGCCGGCGCGACCCAGGGGCTAGCCCTTAGTGCCCCTGGTTTTCCTGCCTCCGCAGCCTTCCTCCCCACTCCTGCGCTGGCCACGGAGTGTTTTCTGAAGGATAAACCGCCTTGCCGGGCCGGCAAGGTTTCCTAGAATGGAAGCGCGCGTCAAACCACCGAGGAGGAAGCCAAGATGGGCCAACAACACGTTTTACCCGCCGCCCTGGTTGCGGGCGTGCTGGCTTGCGCGGGTCCCGCGGCGGCGCAGGGCAACCTGGAGAGGCTCTCCAGCTTTCGCACCACCGGCACGCCCCTGGATATCCAGACCGTCCCCCAGACGGGTTCCAAGGCCGAGGCGATCAAGAGAAACCTGCAACGCATCAAGCTTCCGCCCGGCTTCAAGATCGAGCTCTACGCCCTGGTGCCCGACGCCCGCCACATGGCGGTGGGTCCCTCCACCGGCGTAGTGTTCGTCGGCACCCGCAAGACCCGGGTCTGGGCCGTGACCGACCGGGACAAAGACCGGGTGGCCGACGAGGTGAAGCCTTTCGCTCCTTCCCTGGAGATGCTAGTGCCGAACGGGGTGTGCTTTTCCCGGGACGGCTTTCTGTTCGTCGCCGAACATAACCGCGTGGTCGTGTTCCCGGCCGCCGAATTCTTCTACGAAGGGCCCGATGTCGCCGCCTTCAAGGTGGTAGGCCAGGGGGAGCTCATCCCGGTGGAAGAGGAGAGCTACAACCACGGCGCCCGAGTCTGCCGCATCGGCCCCGACAACAAGCTCTACGTGAGCCTGGGCCAGCCCTACAACGTGCCCCCGAAAGAGAAACTCGCCCTCTACGACCGGGTCGGCATCGGCGGCATCATCCGCATGGACCGGGACGGGAAGAACCGGGAAGTCTATGCCCGGGGCATCCGCAATTCGGTGGGCATGGACTTCAATCCCAAGGACAAGACCCTCTGGTTCACCGACAACCAGGTGGACGGGATGGGCGACAACATCCCGCCCGGGGAGCTCAACCGGGCCACCAAGCCGGGCCAGCACTTCGGCTTCCCCTGGTACGGGGGCGGCAAGGTGCGCACAGAAGAATACAGGGACTCCACGCCGCCGCCGGACGTGGTGTTCCCTCAGGTCGAGATGGACGCCCACGCGGCGGACCTGGGCATGGTTTTCTATACGGGCAAGATGTTCCCGGCGAAGTACCAGGGCGGCATCTTCTCGGCGCAGCACGGGTCGTGGAACCGCACCAAGCCCATCGGGGCCCGGGTCATGTTCACCTCCCTCAAGCCGGACGGGACTGCGGACAAGACCGAGGTGTTCGCCGAAGGCTGGCTCACCGAGCAGGACGAGTATATCGGTCGTCCGGTCGACGTGGCCCAGCTTCCCGACGGCTCGATTCTCGTGTCCGACGATTTCGCTGGCGCGATTTACCGCGTCTCCTACGCCCCGTGACCAGTCCATCGAGATCATCGTCAAACCGCCCCGGTGACGCCGTCCGGCGCAAAGCCCGGAGCCCTCAACGAGGAGACAGGATCCCGTAGAACTCCAGGGCGACGCAGATGATCGCCGCCACCGCTCCCAGGTGGGCCACCCAGGCGAGCTTCGCCGACTGCTTTCCGATAGACCAGGTGAGCCAGACGGCCCCGAGCAGGAGGGCAGCCCGGATCTCGCCGATGTAGGAACGCAACCCGATCAGCAGGGCGATGGCGGCCAGCAGCACCGTGACGAAGGCGAACACGGCTCGCTGCAGCTCGTTGTACGCCGGCAGGCCCGCCGCAGAAGCCAGCCAGCTTTCTATGCGTCCGGGATAGTGCTCGCCCAGCAGGGGATAGAGCTGGCGCACCAGCAGGTTCAGGTCCTTCCGCAGATGGGCGCTGCGCACCTGGACGTTCCTCGCCTGGACCAGGGGACGAAGGGGCGCCGGCAGGTGAGATTCCGGGGGCAAGGCGGTGCCGGCCGGGAGCACCACCACCACCGGCAACCCCCGCTGGATGGCCGCCGCCAGGAGGCCGCCCCCGTCGAAATGGTTCCGGAGGAAGCCGGCGGCGCCGCCGGACTCCTCCTCCATCACCGCCACCACCGCGCCGCACCGCCCCAGGATCTCCTGTGCCAGCCGCTCCCCGTGCGTCCCCTGGTGCAGGTCCAGGGTGCCCAGGACGACCCGCCCGGGAAACCATTGTCTCAGGTGCTCCCACACCCGGGCCGTCAGGGAGGCCGCACCGGCGGGCTGGACGCCGACCAGGAGCACCTTTTTCATTTCATCCCGAAGGCGAAGGAGGCGGGGCGCCGGCCTGGCTGCGCTGCCGGCCGCAGCTCATGCGCTCCAGTGCGCGGCCCAGGGCGCCGGTCCGCTGGAGCAAGGTCTCCCGCTGCTCGGCCGTCATCGTCTCCCCGACCTCCACCAGCAAGCGCCAGGTGCGGGCCCGGTTGGCCGCCAGGTCCTGGGCCCGGGTGGGCGGCTCCAGGAGCGCCGGGCGGGTGAGCAGCTCTTCCAATCGCCGCCGCAGCTCCTCCGGCCGATCGCGGTTTCTCAACGCCTGGGCGAGGGCTTCGCGCCAGCGCTGCCGGTAGGCCAGGGTTTCCCGCGCGGTGGGAACCAGGGCCCGGCTCCAGGCGTCCACTCGCTGCCCCTGGGCCTCGGTGAGGGGCCCCATCCAGCGCTCCAGGTGCTTCCTCATCCATTCGGCGTACTTGGCCTCCAGCTCGGGGCGGGAGAGTTCCACCCAGCTTGTGCGGAATTTCTCGTCCCGCTTCTCCAGGCTGGCGACCGCGGCGTCCACCTGCTCGGGGCTGGCGCTGGAAAGCAGCTCGGCGAGATGGGGCGCCGCCTGGGCGTAGAGCCGCTCCAGAGCCGCCTGGAACTCCCCGTAACGGGCCTCCAACCGCTCCACCGTGGCGCCCTGGGTCATGTCCTCGCCCACGTGGCGCACCCAGGCGGCATAGACGGGCAGCTCGTCGGCACAATGCCAGCGCTTGAGCTCCTTCACCCGGGTGCGCATCAGGGCGCTTTGCCGGTCGGTCAGCTCCACGTAGCCTTGCACGTACCAGGGCAGCAGCAGCTCCAGGTTGCTGTAGGCCAGGTCGATCCGGCTGCAGCCGGACAAGGCGAGCAAGACCACGGCCCCTAAGAGCGTGCGCATCGATCTTTTCTGGATCATTCGCGTCATTTCCTGGCGTCACGAAGTTGGAACCGGATCGGCACCTCCACCCAGGCCGCCACGACCTCTTCCCCCCGGCGGGCGGGAACGAAGGTCCAGCGCCGCACCGCCTCCAGGGCGGCCTGATCCAAGGATATAACGCCCGAGCTTCTCGCCAGGTGGACTTCCGCCGGGGCGCCGGACGGATCCACCTTCACCCGCAATACCACCCACCCTTCCTGTCCGAGCCGCCGCGCGGACAGGGGGTACTCGGGCGGCGGATTGCGCAGGTAATCCGCCGTGTAACTGGGCGGCGTGGTCTCCGGGGCCGCCCGGCGGGCGGAGCCCGGCGTTTTCTCCGGCGCGCCCCCTGGGGTCGTCTCCAGCGGGACCGGCCGCGAGACCTGCGGTTCAACCGCCGGGACCGTCCCGGGCGCAGGCGCGCTGGCACCGGAAGGAGGTGGCGGATCGGCCTGGGGAATTTGGGGCGGATCGGCCCGCAGGGCTTCGGGCGGCGCGTCGCGGGCCGGGGCCGAAGGGGCGGTTGCCGGCGGAGACAACCGAGGCGTCGGAGCCGCTTCAGCCCGGAGCCGTACCGGGGCGCGGGAGGAAACCGGGGGCGCCTTCGGCTCGATTTCCGGCTCCGGGCGGGGCTCATCGGTGCCATCCGCTTCCGGCACGGGCGCCACGGTTACCGTGAGGGGCGAGAGCACCGCGGGAAGCCGCACTTCGTCGTGGATCAGGGGCACCGGAAACAGCAAAGCCGCCGCGTGCAGCAGGGCAGAGCCCGCCAGGAACCAGGCGATGGGCGCGCGGTTCGGGCGAGCCTCTTCCTCCCGGGCCGCCGGCTCGTCCGGCGACCGGGGAAACTCGAGGATTTCGGCGGATCTTTCCACGGGCAGGGGCATAAGACGAAGGAAATCATACCCCGGTCCCCCCGCCAAGCCCGCCTGTTTCGCCGAGGGAGGCGGGAGGTTCGCCCGGTTGCCAGGGGCGGCGCTGGCCGACGATAATGCTTCGCCGGATGCTCCGCGGGAGTGCCGCTCAAACCATATCGAAATCGAACCCGGCATCCCGCCTTCCTGTTCCGTGATCCGAACCAGCGATGGCCTACACCTGGATTAAACATCTGCACGTGGCCTGCGTGGTGGCGAGCTACGGGCTGTTCTTCGTAAGGGGGCTGTGGATGATCGTCGACTCGCCGATGCTTAACCGGCGATGGGTCAGGATCGTCCCCCACGTGAATGACACCGTGCTCCTCGCCGCCGGCGTCACCCTCTCCATCATGATCGCCCAGTACCCGTTCGTCGCCGGCTGGGTGACCGCCAAAGTGGTGGCACTGATTCTCTATATCCTGCTCGGGATGTACGGACTGAAGCACGGCGAGACCAAGCGCGACCGGGTGATCGCTTGGATCGCGGCCCAGGTCGTGTTCCTCTACATCGTGGCGGTGGCGATCACCAAGAGCACCAATCCGGCCGCGGCGTGGCTGTAGTTCTGAACCAAAATGTTAAGGCGCGAAGAATCGACCCAGTGACTTCCCGCCCCAAACCCCTCGCCGGCGTGCGGGTGCTGGACTTGACCCGCCTTTTGCCTGGGCCCCTGTGCACCCTCTATCTGGCCGACCTAGGAGCCGACGTGGTCAAGGTGGAGGACCCGCAGCAGGGCGACTATGCGCGTAGCTTCAACGCCGCGCCGGGCGAAACCTCCTCCTTCTTCACGCTGCTCAACCGCAACAAGCGAGCCCTGCGGCTCGACCTGAAGCATCCCCGCGGGCGCGAGGCCTTCCTGCGCCTGGCGCGAGGGGCCGACGTGGTGGTGGAAAGCTTCCGTCCGGGGGTCATGGAGCGCCTCGGGGTAGGCTACCCGCAGCTCGCGGCGGCGAACCCGAAGCTCGTCTATTGCGCCATCACCGGCTTCGGCCAGGACGGACCGTACCGGGACCTGGCCGGCCACGACGTCAACTACCTGGGCTATGCCGGGGTGCTGGACCAGATCGGCCCCGCGGGAGGCGCTCCGGTGATCCCCAACCTGCAGATCGCCGACATGCTCGGCGGCGCCCTCATGGGGGCCACCGGGATCCTGGCGGCGCTCTTGGACGCGCGCACGAGCGGCCGCGGCCGGCTGGTGGACGCCTCCATGACCGACGCGGTGCTGGCCCACGCCGTCTTTCCCATGCTCGCCTTGCTCAGCCGGGGCCGCACCGTGCCCCGGGGCGAGGACACGATCAGCGGCGCGCTGCCCTGCTACAACGTGTACCCGACCGCCGACGGGCGCTACGTGGCGGTGGGGGCGCTGGAGCGCAAGTTCTGGGACCGGCTGTGCGAAGCGCTGGCGCGCCCCGACTTGAAGCCCAAGCAGATGCCGGATGATCCTGAGGAACGCGCCCGGGTCAAGGCCGAGCTGACTGCAATCTTCGCCTCCCGGCCCCTCGCCCACTGGGTCGAGCGCTTCCGCCACGCCGACTGCTGCGTGTCCCCCGTGCTCACCCTGGAGGAAGCCCTCGCCGATCCCCACTTCAATGCCCGCGGCATGATCGTACGCGACGTCGGCGGGCGGCCGGTCCAGTTCGCCTGCCCTTTGCACCTCACCGATTTCGCGTTTTCGGTCGAACGACCGGCACCGCAACCCGGCGAGCACAGCGAGGAGGTCCTGGCTGAGGCCGGCTTCACCGGGACGGAGATCGAGGGGTTGCGCGATGCCGGCGTCATCTAGCCCGCTTGGCCCATGAGCGCCGCCCTGTAGACGCCGCCGGAGGACATCAGGCCTTCGCCCCGGATGGGGTGGGGATCCATGGGGCGCGAGCGCCCGCCCCGGCCGGCAAGAAAGGTTGAGCTAGATCAAATCCTCCGCCGGCGCTGAGCGGTATAAGGAAACCGTTTTCCCGATGGAGGCTGGGATGGCCGAAATTCTGGACACGCTCAGAAAACAGCACGCGCACATGCGCACGATCCTGCAGGTGCTCGAGAACGCGGTCGAGGACTTCGGCCGGGGGGGCAGATTCGATCCCTACCTGGCCGACGCGGCCCTTCGCTACGTCGCCGAATTCCCGAAGACGGTCCATCGCCCGGTGGAGGCAGCTGTTTACAAGGCGCTGGGGCAGGCCAATGCGCCCGTCACCCCGTCGGCGGAGGCGATCGCAGCCGAGCACTCGGACCTGGAGGCGCGCGCCGAGCGTCTGCGCACGGTCCTGTTCTGGAGCGGGCAGCATCCTCAGCTTCCGCGCGAACTGGCCGCCTCCATGGCCCGCGCGCTGATCGACGACCTGCGCCGGCACATGAGCGAGGAGGAGAACACGCTCTTCCCGGCGGCGGAAAGGACTTTCGACGACGCCGCCTGGGCCCGAGTGAAGGCGGCGACGGAAGCGACAGGCGCCACGTCGGAATCGCGAACCCGGCCGCTGCGCGAGCTTCTGGGGCAGATCGCCGCCCTGACACCCCCACCGCCGAAGCGCGGCAAAGACGTCAAACCCGCTTAACGACCTCTTCGAGCCAGTCGCGGCAGACCTCGTCGCTGTGTTCGCCTAGCAACGGCGGCGGCCGGGAGATCTCGAAAGCGTAGTCGGAAAGAAAGACGGGGTAGGCCGTCGTCCGGGTGCGGACCCCGTTCGGCAAAGTAAGCGGCTGCACCAGGTCCATGGCTTCGATATGGGGATCGGACAGGATCTGGGCGTAGTCGTTGATGGGGGCGCAGGGCACGCCGCGCCGGTCCATCTCCTCGAGCCATTCGGCCGCCGTGCGGCAGGCGAACAGGGGCTGCAGGATCGAGACCAGCGCCGCCTGGTTCCGCGCCCGCAGCTCCTGGCTCTTGAAGCGGGGATCGTGGGCGAGATCGGGCTTGCCGACCGCCTCGCATACCTCCCACCACAGCTTGTCGTTGCCGGCGGCGATGACGAAGTAGTCGTCCTTGGCGCGGAACGCCTGGTAGGGTGCATTGCGGGGGTGGGCCGAGCCCAGGCGGCGGGGGGGTTTGCCGGTGCCGAAGTATTCGCTAGTCTGCAGGGCAGCCACACCGATTAGGCTTCCCACCATGGAGCAGTCGATGAAGGCGCCTCTGCCCGTTTCCCTGCGGCGCACCAGGGCGGCCAGGATGGTATAGGCGGCGTAGAGCCCGGCGCAGAAATCGCCGATGGGTACCCCGCACTTGACCGGCGGCCCTCCTTCCTCCCCGGTCACGCTCATCACTCCGCTCACCGCCTGGATGGTGACGTCGAAGGCGCCCTTTTCCGCGTAGGGCCCCCTCTGGCCGTAGCCCGAGATGGAGCAATAGACCAGGCCTGGGTTGTCCGCCTTGAGCGTTTCGTAACCGAGGCCAAGACGGACCAGCACGCCTGGGCGGAAATTCTCGATCACCACGTCCGCTCGGGCCGCCAGCCGGCGCAGGCGGGCGACGTCCGTTTCGCTTTTCAGGTCGGCGGCGAGGCTGCGTTTGTTGCGGTTCAAGGAGGCGAAATTCTCGCTGAACGCGATCCCTTCCGCCCCGGCGGACAGGGGCGGCCACGCCCGCATGCCGTCGCCGCCGTCGGGACGCTCCACCTTCACCACGTCGGCGCCTAGGTCGGCGAGCAGGGACCCAGCGAAGGGGCCGGCTGCGATCTGACCGAACTCCAGGACTTTCAACCCCGCCAACGGTTTGTGAATCGACACGAGCCCTCCCACGCTTTTTCGTCAAGGCGTGCCCCGCCGCCCGCCCTCCGCCTCCTCGGGAGCGGACCCGCTCGGGCGATCACATTCTATCCTCGCTTCGTCAGCGCCGGCGCGCCCATCGAAGAGGCCGCTGCCTTGCCTTTCACCGCCAGGATCTCCTCGTGTTGCATCTGGGCCAGCACCTGGCGGGCCCGACGCAGCGCCTTGTCGGACTTCAGGAACAGCTCCGAATATCCGTCGTCGGGATAGTCGAACATCTGCTGCTGCTTCTCGAGGGCCCAGCGATCCTGGGCGACCACGTCCGGGAACATCTCGGCGATGCGCCGGGCCGCCGACCTGGCGGGATCGCCGCGGGACATATGGTCGGCGCGGCAATTCACGCACCAGCGCCACACGTGATTGCGGTCGTCCACTGGCGTATGGGTGTGCAACAGCACGTATCCCCGGTCCATGCCGGTGCCCAGCTTTCCCGGAGGCGCCACCCGCAACTCCACCCGCGTCAGGCCCGGGCTCAGCATGCAGTGGGTGTGCTCCCGGTCGACCACCTCGTAATGGAACCAGTCGACGAAATAGGGCGGCTGGACGTAGTTGCTGGCACGGCGGATCGTCTTCACGAAACGGTAGCCTCCGATCTCCCCCTCCACCAACTCGATCGGCAAGAGACTGTTGGCGTAGTCGCCGATGTTGCCGTCGTGCAGCGGATAGAAATGGGTGATGTCGAGCAGGTTCTCGATCAGCAACAAGTAGTTCGCCGGAACGTGCATCGGTCCGGAATCGATCGATTCCCAGGCCGGGTCGGCGACTTCCGGGGTGCGCGGCGGCTGGAACAGGGCGGCGCGTTCCGGGTTGCCGGTCCAGACCCACACCAGGCCATCCTGCTCGATCACCGGAAAGGGACGGAGCCTGGCCTGGGGCGGTATATGCCCGTCGGGATGGGACGGGATCTTCACGCACCTGCCCTGTTCGTCATAGCAGAGCCCGTGATAGGCGCATTCGAGCAGACCGTTTTCCAGCAGGCGCCCCTCGGACAGGGGAAATCGCTTGTGGCAGCAACGATTGTCGAAAGCGACCACTTTGCCCGTCCTGGTCCGCCAGATGACCAGCGGCTGGCCCGCGATCTTGTGCCCCGTCAGCGTCTCCGGCTTGAATTCGTGGGACAGCCCGGCGACGTACCAACAATCCTTGACGTACTGATACGATTCCATGAGTTTCAACTCCTCTTGCGAAGTCAGCCACTCCGATTTCAACCGGGTACATCAACGGCCGCCGGGCGCCCTCCCCCGTGCCACGCCGGCGCTACAGATCCAGCACCAGCACGGGGGTCTTAGATCGGGAGCAGCACACGAGCACGAACTCCTTGCGATCGGCCTCGTCCAGGACGAAGTCGCGATGATCCGGCTCCCCGTCGACGTAGCGCGTCAGGCAGGTTCCGCAAACCCCGTTTTCGCAGGAAGTTTCGATGAAGACGTCGTTCTCCCGCAGAACGCCGACAATGGTCTTGTCGGCGGGCACCTCCAGCTCCCGGCCGCTGCGAAGCAGCCTGATCCGGAACGGGCGGTTCTCGGATCCCGGGGCCGAAGCGTCCGCGGGAGGCGAAAAGTACTCGAAGTGCAGGGCCTCCCGCGGCCAGTGAGCGGAAGCCGTTTTGACCGCTTCCATGAAACCCGGGGGGCCGCAGTAATACAGGTGGGTGCCGGGCTCGCATTCGCGCAGCAACGTGCCCAGGTCGAGCCCGCGGGCGGGGTCTCCGCCGTCATGGTGGACCTTCACCTTGCCGGCCGCGACCAGCGGCCCGAGGCGGTCGAGGAACGCCGTCTTTTCTCGAGAGCGCGTGCAATAATAAAGGCGGTAATCCTCGCCCCGGGCCTCGAGCTCCGCGATCATGGCCATCATCGGGGTGACGCCGATGCCGCCGGCGATGAGCAAATGGCGCCGGGCCCCTTCGGTCAGGGGAAAATGGTTGCGCGGTCCAGCAATCGTCAGGAGGTCCCCGATTCGGACGTCCTCGTGCAGGGCCCGTGAACCGCCGCGCCCGTCGTTTTCCCGCTGCACGGCGATGACGTAGCGGTGCCGCTCCTTGGGATCGTTGCACAGGGAGTATTGGCGCACGCACCCCGGTTTGACATGGACGTCAATGTGGGCGCCGGCGGTGAAGGCCGGCAACGTCTCACCCTGGGGATCCCTCAGCTCGAAACTCGCGATGCCCTCCGCCTCCAGCATGATGGCCCGCACCTGCACCTGGCGTTGGGCGGTGGCGTTCCTCGTCCCGGCATCTTCACGGGCTTGTGTCATACCCTCTACCTCGCCGAGAGAGCGAAAAGCCGCCGCTACCTGCCCCATCCGTCCTTCCTCGTAAGGGAATCGAAAATCCGACACGGAGCCGCCTTCTTGGCAGAAGGCGGATGCACGAACTATAAGTGAGGGTCGATTATTGATAAAAGCGATATTTCTTGATATTTTCCATTCATTAATCTTGAACTCAGGCCCTGCCTGACGGCTCCGCCCGCCGTCTCCCCTGGAAACGAGCCGGTGTGCCCGGCCCCTCGGAGGGCAGGACATCTTCAAACCGCTGGATGGACCGGGAGAAGACCCATGGCCCGCGTTCGAGACGTCCCGATCGAAGAGGTGCCCGACGACCTTAAACCCCTTTACCGGTTGTTCACGGCCGAATACGGAAGCTTCGGCAACCAGGTCAGAATCATCGCCCATTCCCCGCCGGCCCTGCGTCACCTCTGCGGGCTGCTGGTGGAATGGCGCGGGAGCGGCAGCCTGCCGCGTCGGCTCGTGGAGATCGCGGTGGTCACGGTGAGCCGCATCAATCGCTGCCCCTATTGCATCGCCCACCACGGGTCCGTCCTGGTGGATCTGGGCATCCGCCCCGAAGCGGTGGAACGGATCCTGGAGCCTTCTCCCCCGGGTTTCGACGAGATCGACGTCCTGGTGCGGGACTACGCCAGGCTGGTCGTCGAACGGGCCTGGGGTATCCGGGACGACGTCTTCGCGAGATTGAGGCGGGCCTTTACCGAGCGGCAGATCGTCGAGCTGACCCTCAGGATCTCGATCTGCAACTTGTTCAACCAGTTCAACAACGCCCTGCAAATCGAGATCGAGGAGGAGGCCCTGGCCGATGCCCTGTCCCGGGGACTGCGCGGCGCCATGGAGGAGCGGGATCCGCCGCCCTCGAGCCCGCCGGGTTCCGACTGAGCTCATGAGGTCGACGGATGAATATCAAACAGCTTGAAACCTTCTACTGGATCGAACGGCTCGGCAGCTTCAGCGCCGCCGCCGAGCGCGTCTTCGCCACCCAATCCACCGTTTCCATGCGCATCCAGGAGCTGGAGCAATCCCTGGGGGTGAAGCTGTTCGACCGGTCCCACCGCACCGCGCGCCTGACGCCGAAGGGCAAGGAGCTGGTGCCCTACGTGGAACAGCTCATCGAGCTGACGGCCGAAATGCAGCGGCGCATCACCCCACCCGAGGCGATGAGCGGCCTGATCCGGGTCGGCGTGGTGGAGATCATCGCCTCCACCTGGCTTCCCCGCTTCATCCGCACCCTCCAGGAGACCTACCCCAACGTCATGCTGGAGCTGGAGGTCGCCCTGTCCTTCGAGCTGACGGAAAAGCTGCGCAACGGCTCCCTCGACGTGGTATTCGCCCTGGGACGCCCGCCCGGCACCCATTACGTCACCGAGTCGCTCGGCTCCGTACAACTGGAATGGATGGCGAGCCCGGGACTGGGAATTCCCGACGACACCGTCGCCCCGAGGGAGCTGCAGCCCTGGCCCTTCATCACCCTGAACCGGCAGTCCTACCACCACGCCCGGATCCAGTCCTGGATGAAGGAAAACAAGGTGCGTTGCCGGAGGATCATCGTGTGCAACTCCATGACGGTGGCCGCCACCCTCGTGACGGCGGGCATCGGCGTGAGCCTCTTGCCGCCGCGCTGCTACCGCCGCGAGATCGAAGCGGGGTCGCTGCGAATCGTTCACACCACGGGCGGCATGCCGCCAGTGGAGTTTTTCGCCATGTATCCCATGGACGAGTTCCAGCCTCTGGCGCAGCTCGTCACGGAACTTGCCGCACGGGTCAGCGATTTCGACCGGGCAGGCCGGGAATCCGGCCGCAACACCACTCCGGCCCGGGTCCCGTCGCCCCCTTCATCCCTGAGCAAGAAACGCCTCAAGAAGACCCCGTCCCTCGGCAGTCGAGCCGCATAAAAATTCCCCGCTTTGCGTCGGAGGGCACGGCTTCTATCAAAAAATGCGATAGAAACTTATCCGAAAAAAGCACTTGTGTTGATAATCATCCTTCTTTGCAGGATGATTTCGCAGCAATCCCGCAGCCGATAAAAACCGGGGGCATGGGCTTCCATCCTGCGGCAATACCGCCTGTCGTGCCTGCTCTGGTGCACGAGCAGCCAGGAGCTCGCAGCCTGCGCCCCTGACGAAGAGGCGAGCGACGCTCGAACAGCGCGGACTTTCACGTCACAGCCTTTGGAGGAGCCATCAAGGTGGTGAAGATCAGACGGGTCCTCTCGTGGATAGAGGGCTTCAACGATTTCCTGGGGCGCAGCATTTCCTGGCTCATGCTGGGGGTCGTGGGCGTCTGCTTCACGGTGGCGATTCTTCGCTACGTCTTCAGCCTCGGCTGGATATGGCTGCAGGAGTCCTACGTCTGGCTCAACGCCATCGTCTTCATGGTAGGGATGGGCTACACCCTGCTCTACGACAGCCACGTGCGGGTGGACATCTTCTATCGCTCGGCCAACCTGCGCTACAAGGCCTGGGTCGATCTCTTGGGAACCTTGTTCTTCCTGTTTCCCTTTCTCGGAGCCGTATGGTGGGCCTGTTACCCGTACGTCGCCGTCTCCTGGGAGCGGCTGGAAACCTCCCGCGAGGCGGGCGGCCTGCCGGCCCTCTACCTGCTCAAAAGTTTCTTGCTCGTCTTTGTCGTCGTTCTGCTGATCCAGGGGATCGCGGTCGTCATCCGCAGCATCATGGTGCTCAAAGGCGCCCATGAGTACGGGAAGCAGTTCGATGAAAACAAGATCGTCTAGCCTCTTTAACCCGACTCACTGACGAGGTTTGCCGATGGGCGGCGGAGAGATCCTGGCCATTCTTCTGCTGGTGTCTATTTGCGGCGTGCTGCTCCTCGGCTATCCCGTCGCCTTCACCCTGGCCGGCGTCGGCGTCCTGTTCGCTGCACTGGGCATCGGGTTCGAGGTCTTCAACTGGCGCCTCTTTTCGGCGCTCTCCTCGCGTTATTTCGGCGTCATGACCAACGAAACCCTGGTCGCGGTGCCTCTCTTCGTCTTCATGGGCGTCATGCTGGAGCGGTCCAAGATAGCCGAGGACCTGCTGGTCACCCTGGGCCAGCTCTTCGGGCGGCTGCGCGGCGGGCTGGGAATCTCCGTGACCCTGGTCGGCGCGGTGCTCGCCGCCTCGACCGGAATCGTCGGCGCCACGGTGATCGCCATGGGCCTGCTCAGCTTGCCCACCATGCTGCGGGCCGGCTACGACCATCGGCTCGCCTGCGGGACCATCTGCGCCTCCGGCACCCTGGGGCAGATCATCCCGCCGTCCATCGCCCTGGTGCTGCTCGGCGACGTGCTGGCCGGCACCTACTCGGAGTCCCAGCTCGCCCGGGGCATCGTGGCGGTCAAGCCGTTTTCGGTGATCGACCTTTTCGCCGGGGCCTTCATCCCCGGGCTGGTGCTCGTGGCCCTTTATCTGGCTTACCTGACCGTCGTCGCCTTTCTTCGGCCGCAAAAGTGCCCGCCCCTCTACGACGAGACGGTCACGCGGCGGGCGCTGGCCTACAAGGTGGCCACCGCGCTCATCCCGCCGGCCTTCCTGGTGGTCGCGGTCCTCGGCTCGATCCTCGGGGGACTGGCGACGCCCAGCGAAGCGGCGTCCTTCGGCGCCGTCGGCGCCACCCTGCTCGCCTTGCTCCAGCGCCAGTTGTCCCTGTCCGTCCTGCGGGAAGTGGTCCGGGTCACCACCCGCATCACCTGCATGGTGTTCGGAATCCTCCTCGGCGCCTCGGTGTTTTCCCTCACCTTCCGGGGGCTCGGCGGCGACCACATGGTGACCGAATTCTTCACCAACCTGCCGGGCGGCTTCTTCACCGCCATGCTGCTCATCATGATCGTGGTGTTCCTCCTCGGGTTCATCATCGACTTCATCGAGATCGTCTTCATCGTCGTTCCCATCGTCGCCCCGGCGCTTCTCATGATGGACGTGAGCCCGATCTGGCTAGGGGTGATGTTCGCGATGAATCTGCAAACGAGCTTCCTCACGCCCCCCTTCGGCTGGGCGCTGTTCTACCTGCGCGGAGTGGCCCCCGCCCAGGTGCGCACCGTAGACATCTATCGCGGGGTCGTTCCCTTCGTCGTCCTGCAGCTCGTGGGGCTGGGAATACTCGCCTGGTTCCCCGCCCTCGCCACCTGGCTGCCCGGCGTGATCTTCGATTGATCTCCTGGCCGGGATTTCCCGCCCATACCACCGGCACGGGCGATTCCGCCGGAGCCCCGGGTCTTTGTCCGGCGGACGCCGAAAAATGATCGTGTTTTTCAATTCGAGCCCATCGGAAAATATCGTTTGAGGTGATATTTCCTCTCGCCGATACTAGGATTCGATCTCGATTCGGCGGCTCTCCCCGCGGCCGATGATCTCGCGAAGCGGCCGCAATAAGTCCATGCAAACAACCCGGAGCGCTGAGAGACGGAGGGCCCCTTGCGTCGGGCGCAAGGGCGAAGAGGCCAACCTTGCAGGAGGAGTGGAAACATGAAGGACGTCAAACGCCGGAAGTTTTTGAAAAGCGTGGCCGTGGCGAGCGCGGCGGCGGCCACCGCGGGTTTCTCGGCGCCCGCCATCTCCCAGAACCGGATCAAGTGGACCATGGTGACCACCTGGCCGCGCAACCTTCCCGGCCTGGGAACCGGCGCTCAGTACTTCGCCGACATGGTCACCAAGACCTCCGGCGGAAAGTTCACCATCGAGCTCTATCCGGCCGGCGAAATCGTGCCGGCGCTGGAGGCGATCGACGCGGTGGGCAGGGGCACGGTGGAAGCCGGCCACGGCTGTCCTTACTACTGGAAAGGCAAGGCACTGGCCGCCCAGTTTCTGAGCAACTTCCCCTTCGGCCTCACGGCCCAGGAATACAATGCCTGGTACTACTTCGGCGGCGGCAAGGAGCTCGCGGACAAGGTCTACCGGGAGCAGCTCGGCTGTAAGTTCGTGCTGTGCGGCAACACCGGCGTGCAGGCCCCCGGCTGGTCGCGCAAGGAGATCAAGTCGCTAGCCGACTTCAAGGGCCTGAAAATGCGCATGCCCGGCATCGCCGCCGAAGCCATGCAGCGCCTCGGCGCCACCGTGGTCAACGTGCTGGGCAGCGAGGTGACGGCGGCGCTGGCTTCGGGGGCGGTCGATTGGGTCGAATGGAACAACCCCTATGGCGAGGCCTCCCTCGCCTTCTACCGCTACGCCAAGTACTACTACACCCCCGGGTGGCACGAGTCCGGCACGTCCCTGGAGCTGTTCGTCAACAGCAAGGCCTGGGACGCCCTCTCCGCCGAGAACAAGCTGCTGGTGGAGCAGTGCGCCTACGCCACCAACGTGCGCATGCTGAGCGAGTTCGTCTGGTACAGCGGCCCTCAGCTCGAAGAGTACGTGACCAAGCACGGCGTCCAGGTGAAGGTAATCGACGACGAGTCCCTGGTGGCCATCGGCAACGCGGTGGGCGAGGTGATCGGGGACATCATCGCCAAGGACAAGAACAGCCGTGAGGTGTACGCCAGCCTGATGAAGGCCCGGCAGCTCCAGATGCCTTACAGCAAGAACACCGAGGGAGAGTTCCTCCGGGCCCGCTCGCTGCCGTACAAATTCCCGAAGGCGTGAGGCGGCATATTCGGGTCGATTCCCCCCGGCTGCGCCGGGGGGAATACCGCTCTCACGGCAGCATCCGGTTGAACACCCCGTCCCGGCGCAGGAGGTGCTGGGTCGCCGCGGCCACGTGCAGCACGATCAGGACGATGAACGCGTAGGACGTGGTCACGTGGAGGGTGGTGAACACCTGGTTCACCAGCTCGTGCTCCCAGCCCAGCTTGGGGAACGGCAGCCCGAAGAACTTCATCGGGTACTTGGTGAAGGAGGAAGAGAGATAGCCGGAGAGGGGCATCAGCACCATGCACAGGTAGAGCAGGCGGTGATTGATGGCCGCCGCGCGGGCCTTCCACGCCGGCAGGAACGCCGGCAGGGCCGGGGCCGGGTGGGTCAGGCGCCAGGCGATGCGCACCGCGATGAGCATGGCGATGGTCAAGCCCATGGATTTGTGGAGCGCGAAGAACCAGGAGCGCTCCGGCGAGCCCTTGGGCAGGTCCACCATGTACCACCCGAGGGCGAACTGGCCGAAGATCAGGGCGGCGATCCCCCAGTGCAGCAGGATCGCGATCCAGTGATAGCGCTCGCCGCCGCGCTCGAGGACTCCGGGGGATGCCCGCGGCGCGCCCGCCGCTATCTGATTACCACGCCCCATGGCCGCTCTCCCACCGGGATCTCCCGCAAAACCTTGTCAGTACCCGTGTCGATCACCGACACCGAGTTGGAGCGCCCGTTGGCCACGTAGAGCTTGCTTCCGTCGGGCGTAATGGCCATGTTCCAGGGGCGCTTGCCCACCGGCACCGTGGCGACGATGCGGTTTTCGGCGGTGTCGATCACCGATAAGGTGGCGTCCCTGCCATTGGACACGTACACCTTCTTCCCGTCCGGGCGCACGGCGACGCCATTGGAGTAGTTGCCCGCCTTGATCACGGCCAGCACCTTGTGGCTCGCCACGTCGATGGCGTAAACCTCGTTCGCCAGCTCGCAGGCCACGTAGGCCCGGCCGCCGTTGGGGAGAAAGCCGATGCCCCGCGGCCGGCGCCCCACCGGGATGGCGGTCACCTGCTCGCGTTTCGCCACGTCGATCACGTCCACCTGCTCGGCTTCCTCGGCGCTCACGTACAACCACTTCCCGTCCGGGCTGAACACCGCGTGCTCCGGGTTTTTGCCCTGGACCTTGACGCTGAAGCGCTTCTGGTTGGTGGCGGTATCGACGAAGGCGACGCTGTTCGACAACTCCACCGCCGCCACCACCCACTGGCCGTCGGGCGAGACACTCACCCCCTCCGGCGACTCGCCCAGGGCGACCTGGCCCACGGCGGCGCGCTTCTCCAGGTCCACGATGACCAGCGCGTTGTTGGGCTGATCGCTCACGTAAAGGTATTTGCCGTCCTTGCTGATCGCCAGGCCCCGCGGCTTCTTCCCGGCCCGGATCTCGGCGATCACCTTGTCCTCTACCGTGTCGATCACCGAAATGGTGCCGCTCTCTTCGTTCGGCACGTAGGCGAGCGGCACGGCCCAGCTCCAGAGCGGTAGGAGAAACAGCAGCAAAGGGAACCGGCCGATAGGGAAACGACGCTTCATCCTTTCTCCTTTCTTTACGTAGATTATTTCCAGCCCGCGGTCCGCCCGGGTGGAATGGAGCGAAGGGCTCCTGGCAAAGGCTTTTCTTCTGCCTTAGGACGCCGTCTTTCGAACGAGTTCCGACGCGATCGGGCGGCCGGGTCCCCCTGCCGCCCGATCGAATGTTACGGCATGCACGTTCCCTGCGCGCGGGCTATGGACGTCATGCCCGCCCGCGGAGAGCGGGAAACGCTTCAGCGATTGGCGATGTACATCGTGACTTCGAAGCCGAAGCGCATGTCGCTGAACTGGGGTTTGGTCCAAGCCATCGTGGAAACCTCCTTCAATGTTGGAATGGAAACAACCCGGACGGCGTCCGGGAGGAACGCCCCGGGACTTGCCCCCAAGGCTTCCCGGACTTAATCTTCGGCGCAGCCTCGGGCCTGCGGCAGTCGGGAAATCGTGACCCGGGGCTCATGATTTTCATGATCTTTCACCGCTTTATTTACCGGGGTCAGGCGTTGCACTAGGCTAGCTTGGATTATTTCACGATTGCCCAGGGCGGCCTCTTTTGGAGGACGCCTTCGTGAGACTGGCCGGGCTGACCCCCAACCCGATGACACTGCACAGCGTGGCCTCGTTCCAGGGGCGACTTCGTGAAATGGCCGGGCGAGACGCAGCCGAACAACGCCCCGAGGACGTCTTGCTGCCCGAGGATCTCTCCGGTCCGTCCGATTCGAACTCGAACCGGCGACTCCTCTTGGCGCTGATGCTGTCGCTGGCGGCCCATGGCCTGACCGTTTACCTGGTGCCCGCCCCCTCCCCGACCCCGCCCAAGCCGGTGGAGGTGCTGGAAGTTCAACTGGTCTCCGTCGCGCCGGTGCAGATCGAGGAGGCGTCGCCCCCGCCGCCCCGACCGCTGGCGGCCGAGAAACCCAAACCGGACTCCGTTCCTCAGGCCCGGCCGGTGGAGCGGAGGAAGCCCACGCCGCAGAAGCCCGTCGCCCAGGCCAAGCCTGCGAGCCCGCTGGCGGAAGAACCCGTGCAGGCCTCTCCCGTGGAACCCCCCGCCCCGCCGGCCGAGTCGCCGGGTCCCGTGGCGGCCCTGCCCCCCGCGGCCGAGCCAGCGGCCCCGGCACCGGTCTTGAGCCCCGCTCCCCTGCCGCCGGCGGAATCCCAGGCCGCCTTGCTGCGGGACAGGGAAACCCTTCAGGGGTACGAGCGCAGCCTGAGCGCCGCGGCGGCGGAGCACAGGCAGTACCCGCGCATCGCCCGGGTCCGGGGCTGGCAGGGAACCGCCCAGATCCTGGTGCGCATCGGCCCCAACGGCCAAGTCCAGGAAGTGAAGGTGGCGGAATCCAGCGGCCACGAGGTGCTGGACCGCCAGGCCCTGGACATGGTGCGCAAGGCCCTCTCCCGCCAGCCCCCGCCTTCGAGCCTGCGTGGGTGGTACGAGGTCACCGTCCCCATCCACTTCCGCCTGGAGGAACGGGGATGACGGGGCTTTACCCCTATGCCGAACCCCACGCCCGAGGCTGGCTCCCCCGGGGCCTCCATCGCCTCTATTACGAGGAAAGCGGCAACCCCAGGGGCCGCCTGGTCATCGTGCTGCACGGCGGCCCGGGAAGCGGCTCGAACCCCACGAGCCGGGGCTTCTTCGATCCCGCCTTCTACCGGGTGGTGCTCTTCGACCAGCGGGGCTGCGGCCAGAGCACCCCTCTTGGCGCTGTCCAGGAGAACTCGCTCCCTTTTCTCCTGGAGGACATGGAAGCGTTGCGGGCCCACCTGGGCGTGGAACGCTGGCTGGTGTGCGGCGGCTCCTGGGGGGCGACCCTCGCCCTAGCCTATGCCCGGGCTCATCCTTCCGCCTGCGCGGGGCTCTTGCTGCGGGGCGTCTTCCTGGGCACCGAAGAAGAAGTCCACTGGTACCTCCAGGGGCTCGCCCGTTTCCTGCCCGACGCATGGGAGGCCTTCTCCCGCGCCGTGCCCGGGGAAGAAAGCCTCCTGGAGCGCTACCATCGGGCCCTGCACGGAACGAACCGGAACCTGGCCCTCGCGGCAGCGCGGGCTTGGGAGGCTTACGAGCAGCGAGCCATGGGCCTCGTGGACCCGGTCTCCAGCGAGCCCCCTCCTCCTGAGAAACTCCTCGCCAAGGCCAGGATCCAGACCCACTACCTGGTCCATGGTTGTTTTCTGGACCCGGGCGGGCTGCTCCGCGGGGTCCCGAACATCCGTCACATCCCCTGCACCCTGGTGCAGGGCCGGCTGGACCTGATCTGTCCGCCCGTCGCGGCCTTCCGGCTCAAGGCAGCGTGGCCCGAGGCCCGGCTCATCCTGGTGGAAGGCGGAGGGCACTCCGCCGGCTCTCCCGCCATAGGCCAGGCCATGCTCGCGGCAGGGGAAGCGTTCAAGGCGCGGCTTGAGTCTGCCTCATGCGCTTGAGAACCCGCATCAACCTGCTGTGCACGACCCTCATGGTGCTGTTCCTGGTGGCGAGCGGCGCCATGATGCTGGACAACATGCGCAAGTCCATCGGCGAGGAGGTTCGGGCCGCCACCCGGGTCACCGTGCAACTGCTCACCACCGTCATCTACACCAGCCGGTTCGTGCCCCACTCCGAGTCCCAGCTCCAGGTGATGCTCAACTTCCTCAACTCCCTGGGCCGGGTGCGTTCCAACGAGATCCGCTGCTACAACAGCCTGGGCGACCTGGTCTATGTCTCGCCTCCTTCCACCTACAAGGCGGGACGCTACGCGCCCCAGTGGTTCAGCCGCCTGGTGAGCCCGAAGGAGTCCCTGGTTTTCCTGCGTTTCCAGGGGGGCTTCCTGGAGGTGATCCCGGATCCTTCCCGCGCCACCCTGGACGCCTGGGACGACCTGAAAAGCCTGGCCTGGATCGCCGCCGCCTTCTTCGTGCTGGTGAACGTGCTGGTGTTCTGGCTGGTGGAGCGGGCGTTGAAGCCCGTGAAGACCATCCTGGAGGGCCTTTCGCGGATGGAACAGGGCCGTCTGGACGCGCGGCTCCCCGATTTCGCCCTGCCCGAGATGTCCGCCATCAGCCACACCTTCAACCGCATGGCCCAGGCTCTGGAGAGCAGCATGGCGGAGAACCAGCGCCTGGCGCTTGCCGTGCAGCAGTCAGGGGACGCCACCATGATCCTGGACCCCCAGGGAAAGATCACCTTCTGGAATCCCGCCGCCGAGCGGCTCTTCGGCTACGCCGCCGGGGAGATCCTGGGGCGGCCCGCCCGCGTCCTCATGCCCGGCGAGGGCGAGGCAGCCGAGGCGCTGGCCGCGCTGCTGCGGGGCGGGCGCATCGACAACGCGGAGACCCGGTGGCTCACCCGGGACGCTCGGGTGCTGGATTTGACCCTCTCCGCCGCGCCCCTCACGGACCCCGCTAACGGCCAGGTGCTCGGCGAGATCGTGAGCCTGCGGGACATCACCGAGAAAAAGCGGGCCGAGGCGATCGCCCGGGAGCTGGAACAAAATCGCCGGCTCACCCAGCTCATCCAGCGCCACGTGGAAGAGGAGCGCCGCAGCCTCGCCCGGGAATTGCACGACGAGCTGGGCCAGTGCGCCACCGCGATCAAGACCATCGGCATGACCATCGCCCAGCGCACCGCCCAGAGCGACCTCCAGGCCCACGAGCAGGCGAAGACCATCGTCTCCATCGCCGGGCACCTCTACGACCTGGTGCATCGCATGATCCGCAACCTCAGGCCTTCGGCTCTGGACCACCTGGGGCTGCCCGAGGCGCTCCAGGATTCGATGGAGACCTGGCGAGCCGCCCACCCCGAGGTGTATTTCTCCCTCAAGCTCGAAGGCAAGCTGGAGGACCTGGGGGAGGAGGTCAACATCACGGTCTACCGCATCGTCCAGGAGTGCCTGACCAACGTGGTCAAGCACGCGGGCGCTTCCCGCGCCGAGGTGCAGGTGGTGCGCGGGATCGACCCGGAAAGCGGGGAGGAAGCGGTGCAGGTCACGGTCCAGGACGACGGCCGGGGCATGGGCAATGGCGGCGCCTCCGTCCGGGTCGGCTACGGGCTCCTGGGCATGCGGGAGCGGGTGCAGGCCCTCAAAGGCCGCTTCTCGGTGGAGGGCCATCCCGGCGCAGGCGTGCGGGTGCGGGCGGTGATTCCACTGCCCGTCCAGGCGGCGGTGGCGGCGGGTTAAACTGTTTTTTATGATCGCTTCCCCGCTCAAGGTCATGCTGGTGGACGACCACGCGGTGGTCCGCATGGGTTTCCGCCTGCTGCTGGAGAGCACGCCCGACATCCGGGTGGTGGCGGAAGCCGACACCGGCGAGCAGGCGCTCAAGCGCTATCCGGAGGCCCGGCCGGACGTGGTGGTGATGGACCTTTCCATGCCGGGCATGGGGGGGATGGAGGCGGTGAGGCGCCTGCTCGCCAAGGACAAGGACGCCCGCATCCTGGTGCTCTCGGCCCACGACGACACCCTGCACCCGAAGCGGGTCCTGGAAGCGGGGGCCCTGGGCTATCTCTCCAAGCGCAGCGCGCCCGAGGAGCTGATCCAGGCGGTGCGGCAGGTGGCCGCCGGCAAGGTCTATCTGGAGCCGGCCCTGGCCCAGCAACTGGCGATCCAGCAGGTGACCGGAACCCGCAACCCGGTGGAAGTCTTGAGCCCGCGGGAATTCGAGCTGTTCCTGCTCCTCGCCCAGGGCAAGACCGTGGCCGAGATCGCCGAAATGCTGTACCTGAGCCCCCGCACGGTGGGCACCCACCTGTACAACATCAAGCAGAAGCTGAACGCCTCCAACGCCGCGGAACTCACCCTGATCGCCCTGCGGGCGGGGTTGCTGGAGCCTTAGCTCATGAAAATCCTTAGGCCCGATCCAGGCTTTTCCCAATACAAGATCTGGAGTCTCGATCTTATATTGGAAGCTGAAATTTCTGGCGCAGGACAAGGAGGATTCGCCATGTGGACCAAGCCCCAATTCACCGAAATGCGGTTCGGCTTCGAAGTCACCCTGTACATCGCCAACCGCTGATTTTCTCCGCTCTCTCGTCTTTCGGGGGCTGCCGCGAGGCAGCCCCTTTTCGTTCCCGGTTCAGTCGTCCCCTCCCCCCGCCCCGCCTCCCAGGGCGTAACGCAGCCCGACCCAGGCCGCCCGGGGGGCGCCGGGGGAGCGGAACTGCTCGGGGGCGGCGCTCCCCGGATCGAAGGTGTTGCCGGGGCCGCGGAAAAAGTTCTCCCCCAGCACGCCGAAGTTCTCGTAGCGCTCGTTCAGCAGATTGTTCAGCTTGAAAAAGAGCTCCCAGCGGCGGAACAGGCGATAACGAGCATCCAGGTTGAGGACCGCGTAGCCCGGCACCGGGCCGTGGACGTCCTGGTTGTTCTCGTCCCCCCGGGCGAACTGGCTGCTCGCCGCCTGGAGGCTCGCGCCCAGGGACAACGCTTCGCTCACCGAATACTCGGCCCGCAGCTTGAGGACGTGGCGGGGAATGCCCGGGATGCGGTCGCCGGGCCGCACCTGGATGTCGTTCGGCCCCTGGATGGGCTGGGCCGAGGAATTGTTGGGGCTGTTCAGCAGGAAGGGGGTGCGGAAAGTGGCGTCGATGAAGCTGTAGCTCCCCAGAAGCCGCAACCGGCCCCAATCCGCCTGCAGGGTAAGCTCCAGCCCCTGGCGGCGGGTGGTCCCCACGTTCTGGAAGAACCCGGCGTTGATGGCCCCGCCGCTGCTCACGAACTGGATGTCGTCCTGGAGGTGGGTCCGGTAGAGGCTCAAGCTGTAGCCCAGGCGGCCGGCGACGCGGCCCCGCAGGCCTGTCTCCCAGGTCCGGGAAACCACCTCCTTCAAGGGCGGATCGGCCAGGAAAGCGTTGGGCAGCCGGCACGGGGCCAGAGGGTCGGCGCAGGTGAGCTCCACCGGGGTGGGAGCCCGCATGCCTTCGTTGTAGGCGAGGAACAGGGTGTGGCTCGGGACCAGGTTGTAGGCCACCCCCGCCGCCGGATTGAAGCGGGAAAAGGTGTGGTCCCCGTTCAAGGCGGGCTCCAGTCCCGTCTTGTCCCGGATCCTGAGCCGGGCCCGGTTGTAGCGCCCCGAGACGGTGAGGTGCAGGCGTTCGGTCAGGGACAAGGTATCGGTGAAGTAGAGCCCCGCGTAGCGGTTCACCGCGTTCACGTCGGTTTCCAGCTCGAAATCCCCGGTGGCCACCGTGCCCCGGTCGGGGGTGAACGCCGCCTCCTGCTCGAACTGGCTGAAGTCGGTCTCCCCCCGGTCCAGGCTCGCGCCGAGGGTGAACTGGTTCGCCCGCTCGAGGAGACGGCCGAGCAGGGTCCACTGCACCGAGCCGCCATAGCCCCGTTGATCGGTGACGCTCAGGTCGTTGAACGCCGGGTTGGGGCTGGTCACGGGGTCGAACTCATCGTTGACGTTGCTGCTGAAGTTGTCGCTGTAGAGCCTGCGGTAATAGACGTTGGCGGCGAGGATCTTGTCTTCGCCGAACACCCGGCTGCCCTTGAGACTAAAAAAATTGAGCCGGTTGCGGGTGCGGTCGGGCCAGGTGTAGGCCTGCTCCGGCCGGCCCAGCATCGACAAGGGCAGCGCCTGAACCCCCTCCAGGGTGTTGTCGGCGTGGGTGAAGCTCGCGTCCAGGTCCATGACGTCGTCCTCGAAGCCGAGCTTGCCGAAGAGCTGCCGCACCTTCGAGGGGGAGTGCTCCCGCCAGCCGTCCTCATCGAAGAGATTGCCGGTGACGAACCAATCCACCCGGTCCCGGAAGCCTCCGTATTCGAACTCCACTGCTCGCCGGTCCCAGGAGCCCGCCAGGGCCTGGGCGGCGAAGCCCGGGTACTGGAAGCCGGACTTGGTGTGCACCGCCAGGGCGCCACCCAGGGTGTTCAGGCCGAACAGGGGGTTGGAGCCGGGAATCAGGTTGATGCTGGAGATGGCCGAGCGGGGAATCAGATCCCAGTTCACCGTGTCGCCGAAGGCCTCGTTCACCCTCACCCCGTCCACGAACACCGAGAGGCCCTGGGGCGTGCCCAGAAGCGGCGAGGCGGAAAAGCCCCGGAAGCTCAAGTCCGGCTGGAAGGGGTTCGCCTGGGCGGCGTTCACCGTGACGCCGGCCAGGTTCCTCTCCATGAAGTCGGAAAGGTCCAGGGCCTGCTGCCGCCGGATTTGCTCCCCAGTGGCGGCCTGGACCGCCGCCGGCACCTGTTCCAGGGGAGCCCCCACGCTGGGCAGGGGTGTCGTACCCACCACTTCCACCGTGGGCGCTTCCAGGGTGGCAGCCGGATTCTCGGCCCAGGCGGCTGCGGCGAACCAGGGCAGCAAGGCGGCGATCCGCCATGCCTTCGGCGGACGAGGGATAAACGCGGACACCCGATTTCTCCTCCCCGAGGATTTCTTGGAACGTTTTTCCTGCCGGAGGCAGGAATCATGCCACGCCCCTTCCCCATGGGGAAACCCGAAGCGCCCTGCCGCGGGGTTTCCCTGGACCGATCCAGTGTCCCAATCCTGAAACAGGGTGTAGCGGGAGCCCCAAAAAAAGCGGGCGCTCGTGGTGGCGAGCGCCCCAGGGGAGGATAGGCCTACGACAAACCGGTGAGCGCTGCGGCCTAGGGTTCCTTAGTGCCTGGGCGGGACGTCGAACTGGTACTTCACCCCTACCCAGCCAGCCCGGGGGGCGCCCGGCGCGACGAAGCGCTCCACGGGCCCCAGTTGATCCAAGGGTTGGCCGGTGGCCGGATCGAAGGCGTTGCGGTTGAACGCCCCCAAGGTCTCGTAACGGGCGTCGAACAGGTTGTCCACCTTGGCGAAGAACACCCAGTGGCGGGAGAGGCGGTAGTCCAGGTTCAGGTTCACCACCGTGTAGCCCGAAAGCTCGCCGCGCTGGTTGTTCTCGTCCCCCCGCAGGAACTGGCTGGAGGCGTAGAGAGCCTGGGCGCCCACGGTGAAGCGCTCGCTCACCCGGTAGACGCCGCCCAGCTTCAGGGTGTGGCGGGGAATGCCGGGCAGCCGGTTTCCTTCCGACACGTCGATGGTGGCCGGCTGGGCCGGGTCCAGGGGATTCGCCACCGGGTTGAACAGGCTGGCCGCAGACCGGAACGTGGCGTCCACGAAGCCGTAGTTGGCGAACCACTCGAAGGGTCCTGCCTGGCCGGCGAGCCCCAGCTCGATACCCTGCCGGCGGGTCTTGTCCACGTTGGTGAAGAAGCCCAGGCCCACGCCAGTGGAGACGAACAGGATGTCGTCCTTGAGCTCGGTACGGTAGGCCGTCGCGCTCCACTTGAGGCTCCCCCCGAAGCGGCCCCGGGCCCCCACCTCCCAAGTCTTCGCCACCACCGGCTCCAAGGGCGGGTCGGCGACGAAGCCCACCGGCAGGGCGCAGGGATCGTTCTCGTCGGCACAGGTGAGCTCCACGGGCGTGGGCACCCGGAAGCCCTCGTGGTAGCTCCCGTACAGGGTGAGTCCCTGCCGGGGGTTGAAGGTGAGCCCCAGCGCCGGGTTGAAGCGGTTGAACGTGTGGCGGCCTTCCAGTTCCGGCGCGAGCCCCGTGTCGTCCCGTAGCCGCACTGTTGCCCGGTTGTAGCGGCCCGAGAGGGTCAAGGCCAGCTTCCCGGTGAGGGACAAGGTGTCGGTGAAGTAGAGGCCATAGGCGGTGTTGCGGCCGGTCACCGCGGTATCCAGCTCGAAGGGGCCGGTGGCCACGGTGCCCCGGTCCGGGGTAAAGTCCGCCTCCTGCTCGAGCTGGCGGAAGCGGGTGCGGCCCCGGTCCACGCTGGCGCCCAGGGTGAGCTGGTTGGCACGCCCGGCAAGCTCCCCCAGGAGGCTCAACTGCACCGTGGCGCCCAGGACGCGGCTCGCGGTGCGGGTAGCGCGGTTTTCCGCTTCATAACCGTCGTCCGTGGGGTCCAAGGGAGTGCCCCCGTCGTCGAATTCCGCGTCTCCGTTGAACGTGCCGAGGTCCAGCTTGCGGTAGTAGGCGTTGCCGGAGAGGAGCGTCTTGTCGCCGAACCAGCGGCTGCCCTTGAGATTGAAAAAATGCAGTTCCGGCCGGGTCTCGTCGGGATGGGTGAAGATGGCCTCCCGGCGCTGGGCCAGGAAGCTTTCCGGGACGAGGCCATTTCCCACCAGCTCGTTTTTCGCGAAGGTGTAGGAAAAATCCAGGTCGCTCGTGGCGTCCTCCCAGCCCGCTTTGGCGAAGAACTGTTTGACCTCGGAAGGGGAGAAATCCCGCCAGCCATCCTCCTCGAAGAGGTTGGCCGTGACGAACCAGTCCACCCGGTCCCGATGCCCCCCGTGGGCGACGTCGAAGGCCTTGCGCCCGAAGGAGCCGGCGTAGGCCTGGCCCGTGGTACCCGGGTAGTCGAAGCCCGACTTGGTGCGGATGGCGAGCGCCCCGCCCAGGGTGTTCAGGCCGAACACCGGGTTGGAGCCCGGGATTAAGTTGATGGTGGAAATGGCCGACAGGGGGATCAGGTCCCAGTTCACCGTGTCGCCGAAGGCCTCGTTCACCCGCACCCCGTCCACGAACACCGAAAGCCCGATGGGGTTGCCGAGCAAGGGGGAGGCGGTGAAGCCCCGGTAGGTCACGTCGGGCTGGAAGGGATTGTTCTGGGCCTGGTTGACGTGGACGCTGCCCAAGTTGCGCACCATGAACTCGGAAAGGTCCAGGGGGTTCTGGGTCTGGATCTCCCGGTCGGTCGCCGCCTGGACGTTGGCGGGAACCTGCTCCAGGGGCACGCCCAGGTCGGGCAAGGGCGTGGTGCCGATCACTTCCACCGTGGGCGCCTCCAGCCGGGTCGCCCGCTCCTCGGCGTGGACGACGCCCGCCACCCCCAGCGCCCCGATCGTTCCCGCGAGCCAGCCCGCGAGCGCGTTCTTCTTTGTCATGCTCCCCCCTGGTGACCGAAATCGCCGGCTTCGTCGAGCCTGCGGCCTGGAGCTTAGCAACCCGGGGAACTGGCCCGCGTGCGGATATTGCTTAAAACCCACCGGGAAATTTTCCCGACGGGGGCAGAGGAGCGCCGGTGCGGCTCAACCGGAGATCAAGTGATGCTTGAGGGCGAGCCGCACCAGCTCCACGGGGCTCGTGACCCCCAGCTTCTGCTTGATCTGGGTGGTGTAGTTGGCGACGGTTTTGGCGGAGAGGTGCAGGTCCCGGGCGATGGCTTCGGGCCCATGCCCTTCCACCACCCGCTGGAAGATCTCGAACTCCCGGGCGCTCAGGCACGCCAGGGGGTCATTCGCCCCCGTCGCGGCGTACAAGGCGATCCGCTGGGCCACGTCGGGACCGAGGTACCGGCGCCCCTGGGCCACGGCGTGCACGGCGCTCACGATCACCTCGGGCGCCGCCGCCTTGGTGAGGTAGCCCAAGGCGCCGCTTTTCAACGCCTGCAGGGCGAAGGCTTCGCTCTCGTGGATGCTGAAGACCAGGACCCGGGCAGCGGCGTCGCGGGACACGATGCGCCGGATCGTCTCCAGGCCGCCCATGCCGGGCATGGAGAGGTCCATCACCACCACGTCCGGCTGGATTTCCCCGTAGAGCCGGTAGGCCTCTTCGCCGCTTGCCGCCTCGGCCAGCACCCGGATCTCCGGTCGCTGTTCCAGCAGCCGGCGGAAGCCGGCCCGGACCACCGCGTGGTCGTCGGCCAGCAGCACCCTCACGGGCACGGCGTCCATCTCAAGCCCTCCCGCCCGCGGGCAACTCAGCCGCCACTCGCACGCCTCCCTCCGGGAGGCTCTCCACCGTGAACCGCCCTCCCAGGGATTCGACCCGCTCCCGCATGCCCAGGAGCCCGTGGCCAGCTTGGAAGGCGTCCGGGGCGAGGCCCCGGCCGTCGTCCTGCACCTCCACGCTCACCCGATCCTCCGGCCCGCTGCCTCCGGTCCGCGCGAGCCGCACCTCCACCCGGCGGGCGTCCGCGTGCTTCGCCACGTTGGTCAGCCCCTCCTGCACCAGGCGGTAGAGGCACACCTTCGCCCCTTCGTCCAAGTCCTCCACGTCCCCCGAGAACTCCAGGGTGCAGGCGACGGTGGAATGGCGCCGGCGCCAGCCGGCCACCAGTTCCCGCAGCGCCTCTTCGAGCCCCAGCTCGTCCAGGGCTCCCGGGCGCAGCCGGGCCAACATGCCGCGCACGATGCCCATCATGGCCCGGCACGCCTCCACGATCGCCTGGGCGCTGGCCCGGGCGGACGCCGGCACCTGCTCCGCCTGGCTCAGGATCGCCGCCGCCTCAGCGTGAATGGCGCTCAAGTACTGGCCCAGCTCGTCGTGCAGTTCCCGGGCAAGGCGCTTGCGCTCGTCCTCCTGCACTTCCAGCAGCCGGCGGCTCAACTGGCGATTGCGGGTCATGGACTGCTCCAGCGCCTCGGCCATGCGGTTGAAAGCCCGGGCGATGCGGGCGAGCTCCGGCAGGGGGAACTGGGGCAGCCGGGTCTCGAGACGACCTTGCTCCAGCCCGGTCAGCGCCTCCAGGATGCGGTCCACGGGGCGCAAGGCCCGCCCCACGATGCCATAGACGGCCAGGTTCACCCCCAGAAAGATGAGAGCCGCGAGCTGGGCGAGCCCCGCGCTTTCTTCCCATACCTCCTGGATTTCGGAAGACGGATCGGGGCGGATCACCAGCTCGCCCATCGCCTGCTCGCCCGCCCGCCAGGGGCAGCGCACCGCTTCCCACGCGGGCGCCATGCGGGTTAAGGCGGCGGCGAACCACTCGGGCGCTCCACCCCGGTCGGGGTCCGGGCGGTCCCGGCTCGTGTATACTGGGCGTCCGGCGGCGTCGTAGAGTTCCATCCGAAAGTGGCGCACCCGCGCCAGGGCTTCCGGATCCAGGGCGGGTCCGGCGCCGATCCCGCCGGCGCACAGGATGTGCTGGGAAAGGTCCATGGTGGACTGGATTTCCGCCCGCACGTCCTCCCGGGCCCGTTGCATGGCGAAAAAGGCGCTGGCGAGGAGGACCGCCCCCAGGAGGGCGCTCAGGAGCAGGTTCAGGCGCAGCTTCAGGCTCATGGCTCGTGGCCGGGGAACTGGGTGGTGAGCGGCCCAGTATGCCAGAAAGCTTCCCCGGGACGCGGGACGGCTCCTGCGCGCAAAACATCCCTTATCTCGTGTTTAAAGGGAGAACTTTTGCCCGCCTATGGATAAACGGGGTGCGGGATGCTATGTTTGTAATACCCGCGTGGCTACCCATAGGAATGGTAGAGCAGGTTCTGGTTTTAACTCGCCTTTTCGCCAGATCTCGCGACCGATAAAACAAACCGCTATGGATTCCAGGAACAAAGCTTCCCTGGAACCCAGACAGCGCGGAGGAGGATATGGCCGACCTCAGTCTGATCGAAAAACACGTTCGATCGGTGTGCTCCACCGTCTCCCTCGGTCTTGGCGAGCACGCCCTGCAAAACCGGGTCACCCAGTCGTGGATCCGCTGCCTGAAAGACTACCGGCTCGACCCCGCCAGCCCCAATCCCCCCCTGGTGGTGAATGCTTCCGAGCTCAAGGAGCGCATCGAGCGCCTGTCGGACATCGTGCCCCACGCCAAGCTGGAAATGGCCAACCTGTACCAGCAACTGGCCGGCTCCCAGCTCGCGGTGGTGCTGACCGACGCCGACGGGGTAATCCTGAGCCTGGTGGGCGATCCCATCTTCACCAAGGCGGGCGCCCGCATGGGGCTCATCGAGGGCGCGGTGTGGAGCGAGCGGGAGCAGGGGACCAACGGCATGGGCACCTGTCTCGTGGAAAAGAGCCCCATCGTCATCCACCGCACGGAGCATTTCTTCGCCCGCAACATCAGCCTCACCTGTTCCGCCGGCCCCATCTTCGACGGGCAGGGGAACCTGCGGGCGGTGCTGGACGTCTCCAGCCAGTCGGCCCTGCCCCAGCAGTACGCGGTGGCGCTGGTGAACATGTCGGCCCAGATGATCGAGAACCAGGCCTTCATGAGCGCCTATAAGAACGATTACATCGTGCGCTTCCACAGCCGGCCGGAGTTCGTCTACACCCTGAACGAGGGGGCTCTCGCCTTCTCCTCCGAAGGGAGGCTGCTTGCCGCCAACCGCAGCGCCCTGTTCCAGCTCGGCGTGCGCAGCGTGCCCGAGATCTTCGGCGTCGACATCGGCGAGCTCTTCACCACGGCGCTGCCCGAGCTGGTGGCCCGCAGCGCCAAAAGCTCCTTCCATCCCGTGCCGGTGTACGGCGCCCGCCACGGCTCCCGTTTCTTCGCCGTGGCCCAGCAACCCGAGAGCCTGGCCCGCCGCGGAAGCGAAGTGTTCGTGAGCCGCGTCTCCCCGGCCAAGAGCGGCCCCGAAGCGCAGCCGCGCCAGCTCATCGACATGCTGGAATTCGGCGATCCCAAGATGGCCCACAACGTCTATTGCGCCAAGCGGGTGCTGAACCGGGACATCCCCATCCTGCTCTACGGGGAGACAGGCACGGGCAAGGAGATATTCGCCAAGGCCATCCATTACGCCAGCAACCGGGCGGAGCGGCCTTACGTGGCGGTGAACTGCGCCTCCATCCCCGACACCCTGATCGAAAGCGAGCTCTTCGGCTACAAGCCGGGCGCCTTCACCGGAGCGACCCGGGAGGGGCGCCGGGGCAAGATCCTACAGGCGAACGGCGGCACCCTGTTCCTGGACGAGATCGGCGACATGCCCCTGCCCCTCCAGGCTCGGCTGCTGCGGGTGCTGGAGGAGCGGGAAGTGCTTCCCTTGGGGGGCGAGGTCCCGGTGAAGGTGGACATCCAGCTCATCTCCGCCACCCACCGCAACCTGAGCGAGATGGTGGCAGCGGGGGAATTCCGGGAGGACCTCTACTACCGGCTCCAGGGCATCGCCCTGACCTTGCCGCCCCTGCGCAGCCGCACCGACAAGCGCCAGCTCATCCAGCACATGCTGGCGGAGGCGGCCGGGGGGAACGATCGGGCCAGCCTCGATCCGGAGGCGTTGCAGGTGCTGGAGGAATACGACTGGCCGGGCAACATCCGCCAGTTGCGCAACGTGCTGCGCACCGCCATCGCCCTGTGCGAGGGCGACACCATCACTGTGCGGGACCTGCCCGTGGAAGTCCTGGGCGGCCGGAGGCTCGCCCCCCCGGAGCCCCCTCCGGCGCGGGACCCCAAGCTCAACGCCCTGGAAGCCGCGGAGCGGGACGCCCTGATCCAGGAGCTGGAGCGCCACCGCTGGAACATCACCAACCTGGCCCGGCATCTCAACACAAGCCGCAACACCATCTACCGCAAGATGAAGCGGCTCAACATCCGCAACCTGAACGGCGACAAGAATTAGAACGCCGGGCTTGGCGCCCGCGCCCCCGCCCAGGGGGCGCGGGCATGGGTTATGCTAGCTTTTTGGTTTCCACCGCGCTGGTGGATCGGATGCTGACCGTCCCTTCCGGCTTTTCTTCCGTGTCGTCGATCGCCGCCCTCCTCGCCGCGGCCGAGCGCGCCTCCAGGCGGGCGCCCCTCCCGGCCGGGATCCGCCCATGAAACGGGATCCCCTGCCCAGGTTCGCCTGGGCGCTCACCGGCTCGGGGCACTTCCTGCGGGAGTCCCTGGAGATCGCCTCCGGGCTGCCCTACACCGACCTCTACCTCTCGGCGGCGGCGGAGGAGGTGCTGCATATGTATAACGTCGACTTGGAAGACCTGCGCCGGCGCTTTCGCCTCTTCCGCGACAACACGGCCAGCGCCGCGCCGGTGGGGCTGTTCTACCACGGCTTCTACCACACGGTGGTGATCGCGCCGGCCACCTCCAACACCGTAGCCAAGCTGGTCTGCGGCATCGCCGACACCCTGGTCACCAACATCTACGCCCAGGCCGGCAAGCAGCGCATTCCGAGCATCGTCTTCGCCTGCGACGCCGAGCCCGAGGTCTACACCGAAGCGCCCAAGGAGTGGGTCACCCTCTATCCGCGCCGCATCGACCTGGAGAACACGGAGCGGCTCAAGCGCTTCGAGCACACCACGGTGGCCACCACGATCGAAGAGCTGCGCCGGGCGGTGGAAGCGAGACTCCAATGCCTGAACATATTCTCTTCCTGACCGGCAAGCTGGCGGAAAAAAGCCTGCACAAGGTGCTCGAGGGCATGCAGCCCGCGCCCTTCATCTTTGAGGTGGTGCAGATCGGGATCAACGTAGCCGGTCTCATGACCGCGGACCTGATCCGGCGCCGGCTGCCGAAGCCGGTGAAGGCGGACTGGATCATGGTGCCCGGCCGCTGCCGCGGCGACCTGGAGGCGCTCTCCCGCCATTACGGCGTGCCGGTCAAGCGGGGCCCTGACGAGTTGAAGGACATTCCCCGCTATTTCGGGGCCAAGGGCCTGCAGCCGGACCTGGACCGCTATGACATCCTGGTGTTCGCCGAGATCGTGGACGCACCGCTCCTTCCGATCTCCGCCCTCCTCGCCCGGGCCGACCGCTACCGCCGGGACGGCGCGGACGTGATCGACCTGGGCTGCCTGCCCGAGACGCCTTTCCCCCATCTGGCCGAGGCGGTGAAGGCGCTCAAGTCGGAAGGCTTCCGGGTGAGCGTGGACTCCATGGAACCCCAGGAGCTCCTGCGCGGGGGGGAGGCGGGGGCCGATTATCTCCTGAGCCTCAAGGAAGAGACCCTGTGGGTGGCGGACCAGGTGGCTTCGGTGCCGGTCCTCATTCCCTCCCGCCCGGGGGACCTCACCTCCCTGGAGCGGGCGATTGCCCAGATGCAGGCCCGGGATCGGCCATTCTATGCCGATCCCATCCTGGACCCCATCCATTTCGGATTCACCGACTCCCTGATGCGCTACCGGGAGCTGCGGCGCCGCCATCCGGACGTGCCCATTCTGATGGGAGTGGGCAACTTGACCGAGCTGACCGACGCCGACACCACCGGCATCAACGCCGTGCTGCTGGGCGTCGCCTCGGAGCTGCGGGTAGCCGCCATTCTCACCACCCAGGTGAGTCCCCACTGCCGGCGGGCGGTCAAGGAAGCGGATGTCGCCCGGCGCCTGATGTACGCGGCGCGGGAAAGCGCGAGCCTGCCCAGGGACTTCACCGAAGCGCTCCTCACCGTCCATGCCCGGCGGCCGTTTCCGGACACGATGGAGGAAATCGCCGAGATCGCCCGGGCGGTCAAGGACCCGAGCTTTCGCGTGCAGGTGAGCGAATCAGGCATCCACGTGTACAATCGCGACGGCTTCCATACCGCCACCGACCCCTACGCCTTTTTTCCCCGGCTCGGGGTGGAAAGGGACGGGGCCCACGCCTTCTACCTGGGAGTGGAGCTGGCCCGGGCCCAGATCGCCTGGCAACTGGGCAAGCGCTACGCCCAGGACGAGGAGCTGGACTGGGGCTGCGCGGTGGAGCGGGCCCCCGAGGACAAAAGCGCCTACCATGCGCCCGGTGCCACCCTGGAAAAACCCAAGAAGGCGGGAAGCGGCCCATGATCTTCGAGACCATCGTCACGACCCGCTCGCCCTCGGGCACGACCCACATCGCTCCCATGGGCATCCGTGAGGAGCAGGACAACCTGGTGCTCGCGCCTTTCAAACCTTCCACCACCCTGGAGAACGTGCTGGCCAGCGGCTGCGCCGTGGTCAACTACAGCGATGACGTGCGCATTTTCGCTGGTTGCCTGACCGGGCGGCGGGATTGGCCTCTCACGCCCGCCGACCGGGTTCCCGGCGTGCGCCTTGCCGCGGCCCTGGCCCACGCGGAGCTGGAGCTCGTGCGGGCGGAAGACGACCCGCTGCGACCGCGCCTCTACTGCCGCCGGGTCCACCTGCAAAATCATCGCCCGTTTCGCGGCTTCAACCGGGCCCAAGCCGCCGTGCTGGAAGCGGCCATCTTGGTGTCGCGCCTGCACCTGCTGCCCCGGGACAAGATCGAGGCCGAGGTGAAATATCTCGCCATCGCGGTGGAGAAGACCGCAGGCCCCGCCGAGCGGGAGGCGTGGGGCTGGCTGATGGAGGCCATTGCCGCCCACGACGCCCGGCGGGAAGCGGAGCGCCCGGCATGACCGCGCTGCTGGCAAGCGTGCGCTCCCGGGAAGAAGCCGCCCTCGCCCTGGCGGGTGGGGCCGACGTGATCGACCTCAAGGAGCCGCGCCGCGGCGCCCTGGGGGCTCTTGCGCCGGAGACCGTGGCGGAGCTCGCCCGCTTCGTGGCGGGCCGGCGCCCGGTGAGCGCCACCCTGGGGGACCTTCCCATGGTCCCGGCCCTCCTGCGGGCCGCTGCCGAGCGCGCATCTGCGAGCGGCGTGGATTACATCAAGGTGGGCCTCTTCTCCTCGTCCCAGTCCCTGGCATGCGCACGGGCCCTGGAGCCCCTCGCCCGCCGAGGCTGCCGCCTGGTGGCGGTCCTGTTCGCCGACCAGGCCCCCGACTGGGCGTGGCTCCCCGAGATCGCCGCTGCCGGATTTTCGGGAGCGATGCTCGATACAGCGGACAAAACCCGGGGAGGCTTGAGGACCCACCTGGACGAGGAAGCGCTCGCCCGCTTCGTGGGCGCGGCCCGCGCCCAAGGGTTGACGGTGGGCTTGGCCGGCTCTTTGACGGAGGAGGACATCGGCCCCTTGAAGGCCCTCGCCCCCGACTTCCTGGGCTTTCGCGGCGCCCTGTGCGGGAAGGGGGAGCGCACCGGGGAAATCGATCCCGCCCGAGTCGCCGCCGTGAGAGCCCGCCTGGCTGCGGCCGTGTAGGCGATTCTGGCGGCCCTTGGGGCTTCGGCCACAGCGTGTACGAGAAGGGCTAAGAATCCCGGTCGACCAATATCCCCGTCGGCCGGCACACGCTGCCGAGGAGGAGCTGACCCAAGGTATCATGCTGCTGCTTGGCCAGCACCAGCGTCTGAAAGCACCCCGAGCGCACGAAGGCCGGAAATGAGGGGTCCACTAGGCCGCTGCGGCTCATTTCCTCCGCCGCGATCTCCGCCTGGGCGGGCGCAAAGGGTTTGACCAACACCAACCGCTCGGCGCTCACGTAATGGGCAAGCCAGGCAGCCAGGCTGTCGGAGGTCACGTCCCAACTGGCAGGAATCTCTTCGGCGGCGAGGGCCATGCGGGCGGGCAACCAAACGGCCACCCGGCCCGACCGCAGCGCCCCCACCAGTTCCTCTCGGCTCGCCGCCGGCACCAGATCGGGGCAGATGCCCGCTAGCATGAGGCCGTATTGCTCCATGCCCAGCAGGGCCATGCGGTGGGCGATCCCGTCGTCGAAGCGCCACGCCTCCTGGGCCTCCCGCACCCGGTCGGCAAAGGGACCGCCCCCGGGCACAATGATGACCTGCCCGCCCCCGTAGCGAGCCAGCGTCTCCAGCCAGTCTCTGAGCACCGCCTCTCCGGCGAGGCTGCCGCCCAGCTTAACTACCCACATGGATCGCTTCCTCTGCTTCTTCGGCCGCCAAGCAAGCCACCGCCACGGCCGGGGCACACCCGGCAACCCACTCCGGATCGGCGCGGATTCGATGGAACAAGCCAGCGAAGTCTCGGTAAGGCCGCTCGAGCCGCGCCGCCAGCCGGGCCGCGACGAAGCGGCCCACCCCTGCGCCCACCACAGGGGCCGTGGCCTCGACGCCAGCTGCCGCCAGGACCCGGCGGGCGGCAGCTTCAATCTGGGCCAGCTGGTATCCCGCGAGCCGGCGGGCGAGCCGGCGCCAGGCGGCGGGCGCCGCCGAGGCGGCGTCGCGCCCGATCATGCGGGCGAGCCGGCGGGCGCTGCCTTCCTCGGTCTTCTCTCCCCCGTCGGCCGCAGGCCACTGGTCCGCGTGCTCGGGCAGCGCGCCCGCCAGCCGGTGCACGTCGGCCATGGTGGCGAAGTGTTCCGCCACGAGGGGCACCCGGCGTCCCTCGAAAGGCACGCGCCTCCCGAGGGCCATTACCGGCGTGCGCGCCACCCCCGTGTAGACGAGCTCGCCCGAAGCCAGGCGCTCGAAATCGTCTTCGCCCGCGGCGCGCACCTCGCCCCCGGCCACAGGCACTAGGTCGGTGGTGGTGCTGCCCACGTCCACGAAGAGCGCCGCCTCGAGCCGCCCCGCGACGAACCGGGCGGAGGCGAGCCAGTTGGCGGAGGCAACGCGCCGGGGCATGCCCTTGGCATGGGCGGCGTCCACGAAACCGACACCGGCGAAGTAGCGCGTGCGCCGTCCGCTCAGCCGTCGCTCCATGAAGTCCGCGAGCCGCGCCACCCCCTCCGCCCGGTCCCGGAACAGGTCCGCCATCTCCCCGGTCATGGTGAGGGCATGGCACGGGGCGGCGCCCAGACGCTCGAGGGCCCGGTCCACCGCTGCCGCCAGGTAATCCAGGCCCCGCCACAGGGGGCAGGGCAGTTGCACCGCGTCCAGCACGGCCAGCTCGCCCGCGGTCCGAGCGACGGCGGCGGCCTTGAGGTGGGCCCCGCCCAGGTCCCAGCCGATGACCGCCGCTTCAGGCATCGACGGGCTCCAGGGAAACGCGAACCGGCCCCTTTCCCGTTAGTCGGTCTATCCTGCCTGACTTTTCTTCGCTGGCCTCGGAGACAAGACCCAGGGCCAGGGCCGCCGGGTTCATCCCCAGCACAGAGCGCAGGCCGCAATAGGACGTGGTGAGCCGGGGATTGATCTCCAGGACCACCGGTCCCGCGGGCGTCTGGACGTAATCGATCCCCACGAAACCGGCCAGTCCCGGGATCGCCGCCACCGCCGCCTGGGCGAGGGCGGCCAAGCGGCCGTCCGCGTCCGCCCAGGCACCCACGGTGACCCCCGTTAGGGCGAGAGCTTCGCCCCGCACCGCGATGTGCTGGCGGTTGCAGGAAAGGAGCCGCACTCGGCCCTCGGGGAAAACCAGCAAGGAGAGGCTGGCGGCCTCGCCCTCGATCCAGGGTTGCGCCACCGGGCCCGTCCCCGCCTCGAGGAGCGCCGCGCGGACCGCGTCCACGTCCGGCACCCGGCGCGCGCCTTCGCAGCCGGCGCCGTCGTCGGGCTTGACCACCCAGGGACCGGGAAGGGCCGGCAGGGGCTCCCCGGGGGCGAAGGTGGGAACGACGGGAAGGCCGGCGCGGGCGAGGGCCCGGGCGGTGGCCCGTTTGCTCGCCGCCACCCGCACCGCCTCCGGGGCGCACCCGAAGAGTCCCTTCCCCCGCGCCAGCGCTTCCCGGCCGAGGGCTTCCAGCACGCCCCCCGTCTCGGGGGCGATGATCCAGGCGAGATCGGCCAGGGCGAGCCCGCGCCGGTAAAGGGAACGGGGGCTTTCGCCGGGCGCGGGCTCCAGCACCGCCGCGGCGCCCGGCGGGAAGGGCAGCCGGGGATCCCGGCTCACCACCGTTTCCACGCCCGGCAGTTCCGTGAGATCATCCAGCGCCGCGCGCAGCATCCTGTCCCCTTCGCGCGCGAGGGAAGCAGGCAGCGGCTGCCCCATGAATCCGCCGCCCGTCACGTGCTCGTACAGGAAGATTCGCACCCCTATCCCCCGGTGGAGATCGTTCCGGTCATCGACCTCATGGACGGCCTCGTGGTCCATGCCCGGCGCGGGCAGAGGGAGCGCTACGCGCCGCTCCGTTCCCGGCTATGCGCCGGAAGCCGCCCCCAGGACGTGGCCCGGGCGTTGGCTGCCCTGCACCCGTTCCGCGCCCTTTACGCCGCGGACCTGGACGCCATCCTGGAACGGGGGAGCCACCTGGCCTTGCTCGAGGCCCTGGGCCGGGAGCTCGCGCCGGTGGAGCTGTGGGTGGACGCGGGCGTTCGCGACCTCGCCCGGTGGCGCCGCCTGGCCGCCGGCGGGCTCACCCCGGTGGTGGGCAGCGAAACCCTCCCCGACCTCCGTCTGCTGGAAGCCCTCGCAGGCGAGGCCCACGCCTTCGTCCTCTCCCTCGACTTCCGGCGGGAGCGCTTACTGGGCCCGGCCGAGCTGCTCGAGCGTCCGGAACTCTGGCCCTCCCGGGTGATCGCCCTGAACCTGGACCGGGTAGGCGCCCGACGAGGCCCGGATCTCGCCCTCGCGGGAGCGCTTGCCGCCCGCGCCCCCGGGGCGCGGATCTACTGCGCCGGGGGCGTACGCGGCAAGCGGGACCTGGAAGCGCTCACCGCCCGGGGCTTCGGGGCGCTCATCGCCTCCGCCCTACACGACGGCAGCCTCACCCGCGAAGACCTCGAGACCCTGTGAGCCGCGTCCCTCAGGCGTGGGCGGCGAAGGGGTGCATCACGCTGCGCCGCTTGGCGAGGATGTCGCTCACCTTGGGCTCGCCAGCCACCGCCCGCTTGATCGCCTCCTTGGTCGCCTGGTAGTTGAAGTCCTGGATCTTGTTGTCGTCGGCGGCCTCCCAGTGGATGAACACTCCCACGCAAATGAAGACGTCATCGGCCTCGTTCGCCGGGATGGTGCCATCCTCCACGCAGTCGGCCACCGCCATCGCCACGCCCCGCTGAGCCGGCCCGAACATCTGGGTCGCCTGCTTGGCGTTCTTGATAGTGACTTTATTGAACATCACGGTGTGGGGCTTCGCCGGCAGGTTGGGCGCAACCACCGCCAGAAGCGCTGTAAAACCGTCTTTGTTATTGGTCAAGGTATGGCAAAAAGCCGACTCGGCAGCACTGCCGCGGGGACCCATGATCAGGTCGATGTGGGCCACCTCGTTGCCGTCGCCCACCAAGGATTCGCCTACCAGGGTGCGGGTGATCTTAGCCATGGGTTTCTCCTTTTGTCGTTGGTTAGTGAAGAGTGGACCGAAGTCCAGCGCTTGGAGCGGCCGTCGACGGGACTGCATCGCGGCCGCCAAACTCCTTGTCGAGGATAGCTTGTAGCGATAAGGCGAACAAGCTCGCCACGGTCAAATCGGCGGTGGTGCCCGGATTGATGCCCCGGCGCTTCAATCGCCGGTCCCAATCGAGGAGCGTGGGCATGAGGCTTTGCGGATGGTGACAGCGCATCAACTCCATATCCCGCCGCGCTGCCTCAAGGCTCACTTCCCGCGCCACGGCGGGCCCGAGCTTGCGGGCCACGTGGGTATCCGGCTCCCGAGCGAGCAAGCCAAGATAGACGGCGGTGGCTGCCCACTCTTCGCCCTGCCAACGGGCGAGGGCCCAGGCGGCCCGGGGCACGCCCACGTCGAACACGTCCCGGAAGCCCTCGGCGTACTGGCGGGCGATCCCGTCCCGATGGCGGGCCGCCGCCATGGCCGCCACCAGCGTGACCCGGGGAGGCTCGTGCACGTCGTGCTCGGGGCTGCGGCCCAGGCCGCCCGGATTGGCGAGGCGGATGGCTCGGTAAGCGTCCTCCGCGTCTTTCACGTCCAGGCGCTCGAGCAACGCCGCGAGCCGCTCCCGCAGCGCCATTCCAGGCTGAGCCGCCAAGGCCGCCTGGGCGAGGGGCGCGCAGGCGAGGACGATGCCCAGATTGGTGTTGCAGCCCACCGCCGCCCGGGTCGCCTCGACCGCCCGCAGGATGCGCGTTCCTACCTTGAGTCCCGGCGCGGTCAGGGGGGCCACGATGGCCTGGGCGCTTAGGACGAAGTCCTCGGCCATCATGCCGTGCCCGTCCGAGTACACGCTCACGTTGCCGGGTTTGAGGGCCCGCACGTCGGCGAGGCAGGCCCCCATCAGGGCTCGAGCGACTTGGGCAGCGCGGGACACGGGCTCGTCCATGCTCAGCCGGCCGCCTCCAGCCGGACGCTTGAGCGGCGGGAGACGAGATCGTCCACCAGGAAGCGGGCGATGGGGACGCCGGTGGCGCCCTGGAGGCTGCGCCACGCCGGCATGCCGTTCACCTCGATCACGTAGGGATCGCCCTGACGGTCGACGATCACGTCCACCCCCGCGTAGTCCGCCTCCACCGCCCGGGCGGCGTCGCAGGCGAGCCGGGCCAGGGCCGGCTCCAGGGCCACCGCTTCGCAACGAGCGCCGCACGCGGCGTTGCTCACCCAGCTCGTCCCCCAGCGGCGCATGGCCGCCACCGCCGCGCCGCCGACCACGAAAACCCGGTAGTCGTGCCAACGGCCTTCTCCCGAGTCGATGTAGCGCTGCAGGTAGGCGACCCCATGGTACTCGGCCAGATCCGGCATGTCCGTCCCCGCGCCCAGCCGGCGCAGCCCCACCCCCCGGGAGCCGAACAAGGGCTTGATGACTACTTGATGGCCGGCGGCCGCTTCCTTGTCCAGCACCGCCCGCGCCTGCTCCCGGCTCTCCACCACCCAGGTGGGCGGGGTCGGCACCCCGGCCCGCCGCAGGAGAAAGCTGGTCATCGCCTTGTCCACGGTGCGCTCGATGGCCCGGGCGTCGTTATACACGGGAACGCCCACTTCCCGCAGGGCGTGGAGCACGTCCAGCCGCCACACCACCTGCTCCAGGGTGCCGCCGGGCACGCTTTTCACGAACACCGCCTCGGGCAGTTGGCGCTCGAACCCCGGCATGACGATGCCATGCCAGGCGGCGGCGAGATCGAGCCGGCACTCGGCAAGTCGCACGTAGCAGGTCTTGAGCCCCCGCGCCTGGAAGGCGCGCTTGAGCCGGGCGCCATGCCAGCCCGGCCCGTCGGTCACGATGGCCACGCGCCTAGTCATTCCCGCTCCCGAAGGAAGCTTCCAGCAAGGCGGCATCGATCCGCCCGGCGTGGAAACTGCGGCCGCTTCTCAAGCTGGTCACCACCACCTGGGCCGGGGCGAACAGCAGGGGATCGATGCGGTAGAAGTCATAGCCGTAGTCCTTGAACACCTGGGCGAAGGGCTTGCCGTAGTCCCGGGAGGCGGAAGAGGGCAGCCGCTCGGCCAGAGAGCGGGCGTCCTCGTCGGCGGCGTCCACGAACAGGTGGACCTCCCCCGCAAAGAGGATGGCGTCGTTGGTGCGGCCCATGGCGACGATGAAGTCGGCCGCCGGCGGCGGGATGGGAGCGGCTCCCGCCCCGTCCACCACCCGCTCCAGGGGAAAACCCAGGGCGTGCACCTTGTGCAACGCCACCTCCAGCACCCGGGCCACCACCTGGACCACCCCGGCGAGGCTACGCGTCGGAGTGAGGATGAGGGTGAGCCGGGAAGAGGCGACGCCGCAGTCCCGGATGACCTTGTCCACCACTTCCGGCGGCGGGCGCCGGTCCACTTCCAGCACCAGGCAGGCCTGGTCGGCCCGGTCCCGGTAGCCCAGCTCCTCGAACAGGGTTTCCCGGCCGGCCAGGGCCCGGGCCGGTCCAGACCCCAGGGCGTGAAAAGCCTCTTTGCCGCTGCCGGCGGACAGGCTCCAGCCCGCGTACTGGCTGCCCAGGCAGGCGAGCACCGGGTTCGACGAGTGGACGCACACCGCGACCGGCCAGCGCCCGCTCCGGCACAGGAGACTCACCCGCCCGAGTCCGCCCATGCAGATCTCGGCGATGCGCCGCCCGGCCTCGAGCCCGCCGCGCCCCTCGATCCCGGCGTCCACTAGGATGACCCCGTTCGCAAGCCGCTCCACGCCGATGCGCAGCGCCGGGGCCTCGGCGATCAAAGCCGACACCAGGGGGGCCGCCAGGGCGTTTACGCTGGGCAGCCCGGCGACGGAGGGTTCCCGACCGCTTTCGGTGTTCAATCCTTTCTCCAATGAACCCCGTGGCAGGGGCGTCGCGTTTTATCTGTCCTCACGCCGCGGCCGCGCCCAGGGCGGCGGCGATCCGGGCTTTTCGCCGGGCGGCGAGCCGCCAGGCGGCGCCGGGGGTCGCACCCCGGGAATGCACGGTACACACCGGCGCCCCCGGAGGGATACGCAGGCCTCCGCGGGGCAGGTCGCTGCACCAGGCGGGCCAACGCCACCCACCCGGGATGCGCACGGGAGCAGGGGCGTACACGATGGCGTGGGCCCGGATCTGGACCCGGCGCACCAGGGGCTCCCGGGGCAGCTCCCCCCTGCAGGCCCGCAGGTGCCCGTCGAACAGGCTCTCCCGGCAATCGACGTCGTACAGATCCAGGGTGGCGGGCGGCCGCGGGTTCACTTCCAACACTTGGACCTGCCCCAGGGGGTCCACCAGGAAGTCGAGGCCGTTCAGGCCCCGGAGCCCGGTTGCAGGGACCAGTCGTGCCAGGATGGCTTCCACCGCTTCCCGGATCCGGGCGGGAAGCCGGGCATGGCTGACCGCGCCTCCATAGAGATAGGGGGCGGAGGCCTCGTCCGCCGTGCGCTGCTCGCTGAACCCCACCAGGCGGGCCTCCCGGCCGTCGGCGAGAAACAGGGCGGAGCAACTGCGGCCGGGAATCCAGCGCTGGTAGTAGGTGCGCCCCCGTCCCCGGCGGGCCTTGTCCCCGGCTGGTGCCACGTGCCCCCCGCCCGCGCCCCCCGCCTGCTTGCGCAGCCATCCCTCCAGGACCGGCGGCCGCCTCAAGCGGGTTTCCGGGTACGGAATTTCCAGACGTTCCAGGAGGGGAAAGAACCGGCCCGGGTCCTTGACCAGGGCCAGGGTTTCCGGGGTATTGCCCCAGAGCCGGCGCCCGCGGGCAAGCCGGGCCAGCAGCCCGGGCCGGCGCTCGAATCCGGCCCCGTACACTAGGCCCGCGCAGGCCTCAGGCGGGCACAGGGCCTGGGCCGCACGGAGCAGCCGCCCGGCGTCGAAGCCGCCCGGACCCGCGCAGGCCCGGGAATGGATGGCGCAAGCCCGGGTGTCCAGGTCGTTGAAGAAATCCAGCACCACCACCCCGTGGCCCGCCCGCCGGGCCGAAGCCGCCAGCGCCCGGCCGGAAACGGCCGCGATCAGGAAGGGCGCCTCAGGCCGCATAGCGGCGCGCGGCGGCGAAAGCGTCCCGGAAGTCCAGGTAGAGCGCTTTGTCGCCCTTGAGCATTTCCTCGAACAGGCCCCGCTGAACCTGGTACTTGATGTTGCCGATGGCGAGGGCCCCGATGCCCACGGCTTTGCCCGAAGCCGCTTCCAGCGGGGCGCCGTCGTCCATCACGCCGACGCCCTCGATGCCCGCCGGCGGCACGGCGTTCACGTCCGCCGCCACGAGCAGCCGCGTGGCCCGGGCCAGATCCTTCTTGCTCGCCACCTGCACCCCCGCCTTGGCGGTGGCGAGCAGGATTTCCGTCTCGGCGATGAGGTCCGCCCGCTCCGCTGCCGAGGTGGCGCCCACCGCCTCGGTGCTGACCCCGTAGCGGGCGTTGGCCACCTGGGCGGTCATGCGGGCCCGCTCCAGGCTGGTGTGGCTGGCAACTTTCACCCTCGCCCCCGCCCCGGCGGCCAGCACCGCCGCGGCGGTGCCCACGGGCCCGGTGCCCCCGAGGATCAGCACCTGGCGGCCGGCGAAATCGGTCTGGTGGACTTTCTTGAGCTGGCGCTCCACCGCAGCCACCATGGCCGCCGCGGTGGTGAACGCCCCGCTCGGGTCGGCGAACACCGACACCTCGAAGGGCGGCACCATGGCGTTCCTCGCCGCGTCCAGCATGTCGGCGGCGAGCCCGATGTCCCGGCCGCCGATGAAAATGCCGGTGCGCTTCACGCCCTTGGGGCCGCGGGAGAAGATGGCGTCCTGGGTAAGGGAGGCCACCTGGTCCAGCATGACATCGGTATAGGGCACAACGGCGTTGTAACCCGCGTCCAGCGCCATGTTGACGTCGAACGGGCTCGCCTGGCGGGTCGGAGTAAAAAGGTGAAGGATGTAGGGCCTTTCCATGGAACGCGAGGGTCCTGTCGCTTAGCTCAACGGCGCGCCATGCGCAGCGCCGCCCGGATGCCGGGCCGTTGCTCCTCTTCGACGCTCAAGGCCGCGCCCTGGTTGCGGGCCCGGCACACCCGGAAGGAAAGGGGGCCGCCGTCGCCCCAGCGCGCCTCGAGGTCCCGCACCAGGGCAAGCGCCTCGGCCTCGCTGCCCGCCAGCGCGAAACCGGTGGGTCCCCAGGAACTCTGGCCGACCCCGGCCGCTCCCTGGCCTTCCAGCCAAGCCAGAACCTGGGCCACCCGGGGGCTGGCGAAGCGTCCGCCCTGGGCCGGGGCGAAATGGTCCCCCACCACCCGCTGCAGCTCGCTCACCGCCGCCCCGAAACTCGCCACGTCCGCCTCCAGCAGGGCCGGCAGGGCCTTGAGCAACACCAGCCGGCACAGCCGTCCCGCCGCCTCCTCGGGGAAGGGCGGAAGCCGACGAAAAGCCTCCATCTCTGCGGGGCCGTGCAGGCCGCGGGCCTCCCGGTCGAAAATCAGGATCACCCGCCACGCCTCGGGAAAGGGGACGCGGCTCACCACTGGGGGCGGAGCTTCACCCCGGCGGCCTCCGTCCACGATGAACCCGCCCTGCTCGAAGGCGCCCACGCCGATCCCGGAGCGCGCCCCCCGATCCAGCAGGCGCGCGATTTCCCGCGGCGGAAGGTCCAAATCGTACAGCCGGGCCACGGCGGCCCCCACCGCCAGGGCGAGCTGGGTTCCCGAGCCTAGGCCCACGTGCTCCGGAATCGCCGTCTCCACGGTCAGCCGCACGCCGCCCGGGAGGGAAAGCTGCTGCGCCAGCAGGCGCAGGCTGCCAAGGACCCGCTCGGCTTGAGGGCCCGAGGCGCTCAAATCGCCGGCCGGCTCGGCCCGCAGGCGCGTGGCCAGTCCTTCCAGGGTGAGCCCCAGGCTGCCGTAACACCGGTCCGCCGTTTCGCTCAGGTCCAGGAAGCCGAAGTGCAAGCGACACGGCGCTTCCACCACGACCACGCGGCGGCGATTCACGGATTGAAACATTTTCTTATTCTAGGGGCAGTCAGCGGGTGCCTCGAGTTCGGAACAAAGGGTTCAGCAACTATCATGCCACTACCGCCCGCTCCGCTGCATCAAGCCTTCCCGACGCCGGGCACCGAGAACCTGCGACGGGAGCGGAGCATTTTGTCACAGGGCACCCTTTTGAGGATTTCACAGAAACCGGGGCGCAGCCGTGTTTGCCTTGTCCGGCGCCCGTTTCGCTTTTATAAGGAGGGTAACGCGAGCACGGGAGGCTTTCTCCGCTGGCACGCTCTGTGCATTACTACCCGACCGCCAGATGCCATGGGCCCCCTTGCATTCCCAGCGCTACGATTCCTGCCTCGGATGCATCCCCGGCTGAGCCGCCGATGAGTTCCACCGGAGTGCTTGACCCTGTCGCCTGCCCGTTCTGCGGGCTGCTCTGTGACGATCTGCGCATCGCCGTCGACGAAGACCGTCTGACGGTGGCCGCCCACGGCTGCCCCATCAGCGTGGGCGCCTTCGCCGGACTGCCTCCTCAGGAGGCGGCACCCCGGATCGCGGGCCGCGCGGCGAGCCTCGAGGAGGCGGCGGTGGCGGCGGCTCATCTCCTCAAGGGCGCCCGCCAGCCGCTCTTTGCCGGCCTGGGAACGGACGTGGCCGGCATGCGCCGGGTATTGGAGCTGGCCGATCGCTGCGGCGCAGTGCTGGACCACATGAACGCCGAAAGCCTCTTGCGCAACGTGCGCACCCTGCAGGAGGCGGGCCTCATGTCCACCAGTTTGAGCGAGGTGAAAAACCGCGCCGACCTGGTGCTCATCGTGGGCGGCAACGTGGCGAGCCGTTATCCCCGCTTCTTCGAGCGGGTGGTGTGGAACGAGGACGCTCTGTTCCGCCCGGAGGGCGCCTGGCCCGAAGTGGTGTATCTGGGGGAGGCGGCCGACCCGTCCCCGGGAACGTCGCCGGACGGGCGCCCTCCCTGGGTGGTGCCCTGCCCCCGGGGGAAACTGATCGAGGTCATCGGCGCCCTGCGCTGCCTGGTGGCCGGCCGTCCCCTGGACGCCCGGGAGGCGGGCGGCGTACCCATGGAAAAGTTAGAGGCCCTGGCCGATCGGCTGCGCCGCGCCCGCTACGGGGTGGCGGTGTGGAGCGCTACCGACCTAGACTTCCCCCACGCCGAACTCACGGTCCAGTCTTTGTGCGATCTCGTCAAGGAGCTCAACCGGGAAACCCGCTTCTGCGGGCTACCCCTAGCGGGAAGCGACGCCGACTTCACGGCCAACGAGGTGCACGTGTGGCAGACGGGGGTTGCCTTGCGCTCAAGCCTCGCGGCCGGCTATCCCGAATACGATCCGTACCACTACGCCGCGGTGCGGCTACTCGCGCGCGGCGAGGCGGACGCCCTGGTGTGGATCTCCAGCCTAAGCGACCGTCCCCCGCCCGAGACCGACGTTCCCACAGTGGTGCTCGGCGGCGCGGGCCTCCTCCCGCCGCGGGAGCCCGAGGTCTTCATCCCGGTGGGAAGGCCGGGGGTGGACCACGCCGCCCATTTGTTCCGCGCTGACAAGGCGGTCGTGATGAGGCTCGGGCCCTTGCGGACGAGCGCGCTCCCGAGCGTGGCCCAGGCACTCTCCGCCATCCTGGACGCCTATTGCGCCTGACGGCCCACCGAGGAAAACCATGCTCATCCAGCTCGCCCGCGGCAAGGTCTACGATCCCGCCCACGGGGTGGACGGGGAAGTGAGGGACATTTACATCCGCGACGGGCGCATCGTCTCCGCTCCCGAGCCCGGCGCGCCGGTGGACCAGATTTACGATCTTGACGGCAAGATCGTCATGGCGGGCGCCATCGACCTACACACCCACATCGGCGGAGGCAAGGTGAACATCGCCCGGGCCATGCTGCCGGAGGACCACCGGGATAAGCGTCACCCCCGCACCGCCCTCACCCGCTCCGGCAGCGGCCATGCCGCCCCGTCCACCTGGTCCACCGGCTACCGCTACGTGGAGATGGGCTACACCGCCTGCTTCGAGCCCGCCATCGTGCCGGTCAACGCCCGCCAGGCCCACCTGGAGATGGGGGACACCCCCATCGTGGACCACGGCGGCTACGCCATGCTGGGCAACGACGATTTTCTCCTGCGCCTGATCCAGGAAGGCCGGGATCAGCGCTTGATCAACGATTACGTGGCGTGGATCCTGCACGCCACCCAGTGCATCGGCATCAAGGTGGTCAATCCCGGCGGCATCAGCGCGTTCAAGTTCAACCAGAGGAGCCTCGACCTGGACGAGCCCCACGCCCACTACGGGGTCACCCCCCGCCAGGTGGTACAGGCCCTCGCCCGGGCGGTGTACGAGCTGGGCGTGCCCCATCCCCTCCACGTGCACGCCTCCAACCTGGGGGTGCCGGGCAACGTGGAGACCACCCTGGCCACCATTGCGTCGGCGGAAGGTCTGCCCCTGCACTTGACCCATGTCCAGTTCCACAGCTACGGCACGGAAGGCGACCGCAAATTCTCTTCTGCGGCTGGGCGCATCGCGGAGGCGGTCAACGCCCATCCCAACGTCACCGTGGACGTGGGCCAGATCATGTTCGGCCAGACGGTGACCTGCTCTGGCGACACCATGGCCCAGCACAGGAACAGCGGCCACGCCCACCCGAAGAAGTGGATGGCCATGGACATCGAGTGCGAAGCCGGCTGCGGAGTGGTGCCCTTCCGCTACCGGGACAAGAACTTCGTGAACGCCCTGCAATGGGCCATCGGCCTGGAAATCTTCCTGCTGGTGAAGGATCCCTGGCGGGTTTTCCTCACCACCGACCATCCGAACGGGGCGCCGTTCACCAGTTACCCCCATCTCATTCGTTTGCTGACGGACCGGTCCTTCCGCCGGGACATGCTCGCCACCCTCCACCCGGACGCCGTCGCGATGAGCGCGGTGGGCGCGATCGAGCGGGAGTACTCCCTGTACGAAATCGCCATCATGACCCGGGCCGCGCCGGCCCGCATCCTGGGCCTCTCCGACCGGGGCCATCTGGGCCCGGGGGCCGCGGCGGACATCGTGGTCTACACCGAGCATCCGGACCGGGAGCGCATGTTCGCCGCGCCAGATTACGTGTTCAAGGACGGAGCGCTGGTGGCCCAGGGAGGGCGCATCGTGCAGGTCACCCGCGGACGGGTGCACATGGTGCGCCCGGCGTTCGACCGGGGGATCGAGAAGGAGCTCGAATCTTATTTCGACCGCTACCAGACCCTGGGCATGGAGCGCTTCAAGATCGGCGACGAGGAGATCCGGGAGTTGAGCGGTGAGCCAGTGGTGCATCCCTGCGCCGGGAGGGCGTCGGCGTGAAGGTGAACGGCGTGCTCATCGACGACACTTTCGCGGAGGCCTTCCCCATGCGGGCCACCCGGGTGATCATCACTGCCGACAGCCTGGAGTGGGCCTGCCACGCGGCCCGATCGGCCACCGGGTTCGCCACTTCCGTGATCGCCTGCGGCTGCGAGGCGGGCATCGAGCGGGAGCTCGCCCCCCACGAGACCCCCGACGGGCGGCCCGGCGTGGCAATCCTGCTCTTCTCCGTCTCCGGCAAGGAACTGGCCAAGCAGCTCGAGCGCCGCATCGGCCAGTGCGTCCTCACCTGCCCCACCACCGCCGCCTTCTCCGGCATCGAGGGCGGCGAGCCCATCCCCCTGGGCAAGAACCTGCGCTATTTCGGCGACGGGTTCCAGCTCTCCAAGCTGATCGGCGGCCGACGCTACTGGCGCGTCCCGGTGATGGACGGGGAGTTCTTGTGCGAAGAGTCGAGCGGCATGGTCAAGGCCGTGGGCGGGGGCAACTTCCTGATCCTGGCGGCCAGCCGGACGGCGGCGCTGCAGGCCGCCGAAGCGGCAGTCGCGGCGATGCGCCGCGTTCCCAACGTCATCCTGCCTTTCCCCGGGGGCGTGGTGCGCTCGGGCTCCAAGGTAGGCTCTAAGTACAAGGCCCTGCCCGCCTCCACCAACGACGCCTTCTGCCCCACTCTGCGGGGGCTCGTTGCCACGGCCCTCAGCCCGGACATCGAGGCGGTGCTGGAGATCGTGATCGACGGGTTGACGGATGCGGACGTGCGCTCCGCCATGGGCGTTGGTCTCAGGGCGGTGTGCGGGCTCGGCGCCGACGCCGGAGTGCGGCGCCTGAGCGCCGGCAACTACGGCGGCAAGCTGGGCCCGTTCCACTTCCCTCTGCGGGAGATCGTGGCGTGAGCCCCCTCACCTTCACCCTGCGCGAAACTCCGCGGCAGCGGGTGGACCTCTCGCCCCTCACCCCGGAGCGCCTCGCCGGAAAAGCCCTGGCGGAGATCGAGGCCCTGGAGCTCACGAGCGGCAACCGCAGGCTGCAGGTGAGGGAGCTGTTCGAGGTGAGCGGGACCGACGCTGCCACGCTGGTGATCCGGGGAGGCTGCGACCGTCTGGACCGCATCGGTCAGGGCATGGGGAGCGGCTCCATCCTGGTGGAGGGGGACGCGGGGGCCTACCTGGGTCTCGACCTGCAGGGCGGCGCGATCGAGGTGCGGGGCGATGCCGGCGCCTATTGCGCGAGCCGCATGGCGGGGGGGCTCATCCACATTCACGGCAACGCCGGGGACTTCCTGGGAGCCGCCTTGCCCGGGGAGCCCCACGGCATGCGGGGAGGGACCGTGGTGGTCCGGGGCAGCGCGGGGGACCGGGCCGCGGACCGCCTGCGGCGCGGCCAGGTGCTGATCGAGGGGAACGCGGGCCGGTATTGCGCCTCCCGTATGATCGCCGGCACCGTGGCCGTGCTGGGGCGGGTGGGGGAAGGCGTGGGCAGCGGCATGCGGCGCGGAACCCTGCTCCTCTCCGAGACGCCGCCCCTCCCGTCCACGTTCAACGAGAGTGGGACGTTCGAGCTCACCTTCTTGCCCCTGTTGATCGGCTCCTGGCGGGGATTGCCGGGGGCGTTCGCGACGCTCGCCCCTGCCCACCGAGCACGCCGCTACGTGGGCGACCGGGCGGCGGGAGGCCTGGGAGAAATCTTGATCCGGGCGTGAACGGTCAGTGGTTGGAGGAGCGCTTGACCAGGGCTTCCGCCCCGCTGAAGGTCATGGTCTCTTCGATCAGGGGCTTGCCATCGCCCGCGGCTTCTCCAGGGACGACCGTGCGGACCTGATAGACGCCCCCCGGCAGCTTGGGCGCCAGCACGAAAACGTAGACCTTGTCGGCGAAGCGTTGGTAACGCTCCTTTCTCGGGTCGCTCACGTAGGGAGCGACCTTGATCTCCGTGCCGGCGAACTCCTCGCCGCGGAAGGACACCTTAACCGGACGCACCTCCGCGCTCTCGGCGAACGCCTTGCTGATCAGGCGCTTGAAATAGCGCCAGTTGCCTCCCGTCAAGCGCTGCATCTCCAGGATATCCCGGTTGAGAAAGTACATGAGCACCGGATTGCCGCGGGCGTTTTCCACCGGGGGAAAGCTCTTCTCCCGGTCACCGGTCAGGAACTGGGTGGATACGAACTTGCTGCCATCCGGTTGCACCCGTTCGACGAACACATCCACGTTATCCTGGAACCCGGACTCCAGAACCCCCTCCTTCTTGAAGCTGTAATGGAGGGTGTTCGGCCGGGTGATGGGCTGCAGGTGGTCGGTGAGGAAAAGGAGCGTCTCGGCGCTGGAATATTTTTCCCCTCTCTCCTCCGCCTGGGCGGTGGAAAGGACAAGGCCGGCGGCGACGAGCACCGTCAGACCAAGGGACTTCACGGGATTCAAGCGGCTCATGATGGCAGAGTTCCTTTCGATCAAAACGATTATTTCCGCTCCCAGGCGTCGAGGCCCAGGAGGGCCGAAGCGTTCAATGCAGCGCCATGGACTGCCGAAGTTTTTCCGCCAGCCGGGGACTCAAACCCGCCAGGACCTTGAGGGCGTAGTCCGCTTCCGCGTTTTCCGCCAGGGCCACCTGGGCGAGCCCCAGGTAATACCAAGTCTCGGCGCTTTCCGGGTCTAAGGCCAGCGCCCGGCGGTAGGCCTGGACGGCCTGGTGATCCTGGTTCAGATAGTGCAATGCCTTGCCCAGGGCGAGCCAGGCGTTGGCGTTGTCCGCCTCTTTCCAGGACCAGGCCTCCGCCACCTCCCGCAGGGCCGTCCATTGGTTTCCCGCCTCCAGGGCCGCGGCCCGCAGGAAATAGGGCTGGTCTTCCAGGGGCCGCTCCCAGAACGCCCGACCGCCCGTGAGGGGCTCCACTTTTTCCAGGGCGTGGTCCAGGTTGCGGAAGATCCATTCCAAGGGCAGGGAAAAGTGATAGGCCTGCTCGCCCCGGTATTTGAAGGTCACCAAGCCCACAAGGCGCCCTTCCTCGTCGAACAGCCCTCCGCCGCTTGCCCCCGAGGTGAAGGGGGTCGTGCTCTGGATGACGCCCCCCCCGTCGTAGTCGTAGAGGGCCTTGATTTCTCCCTTACTCATCTGGGGCGCAACGCCCCCCACGTAGCCCACGGCGATCACCGCCTGTCCCACCTTGAGCTTGTCGGGGCTGAAGGCCACCACCGGGGCGGTAGCATGGGGCACGTGCAGCAGGCACAGGTCGTGGTCCATATCCCTGGACTGGGTATGGGCGGTCCATCGGGCGCCGGCTTGCCCCACCTGGATGGAGCGGGCCTTGCGGGTCACGTGGCAGTTGGTGGCCACGATCCCCTCCTTCACCACTACGCCGCTGCCGATGTTGACGCTCCCGTCGGCGTTGTAGGCCTCCACCTTCACCACGCTCGGGATGAGCTTGAAAAACAGCTTGGGATCGAAATCGGCTCGGACGGAAAAGGGGAGCAGGACACCGACCATCGCCGGAAGCCACATGCAGCGTCGCATCACGTCAACCTCGCGCCACCGCCCTGCCCTCCCCTTGACCGGGCAGCAACCTGATCAAACCATTCTGCCTATCCGTATCCCGCGATCCTCGCCGCGCCCTCCCGGGGGTTCAGTTGGCCTTCCCGTGGATGATCCGACCTTGGTCGTCCACTAGGGGCACATTGTAATCCTCCAGAATCGCCCGGATGCCCGGGGCGTTGCGCTCGATCAACTGTTCGACCTGCGCCTTCCATTCCCGTTCGCCGAAACGAACCCCCATGGCGATGGGGTAATCGAACTTGATCTCCGGGTCCGGCCCGAACGGCACCACCGCGAGCTGCGGGGAATTCAACCGCTTGGCGAAGTAGCCGGCGATGGGCCCCCAGACGAAGGCCACGTCGATTCTCCCGGAAGCTAGGTCCCGCTCGATGATCTCGCCGGGGTAGTCCTCCGGGTCGCCGCTCATGCGCTGGTAGAAGATGGCCTGGCCGATCAGGCCATGGCGCAGCAGCCAGTCCACCGGCGGCGTCTGGGCGAAGACCCCCAGTTTCAGCGCTTTGAGCGTGGTTCCCTCCAGCCGCGGCAGATCTTCGGGCGTCTTCACGCCGTCCAGGCCTCTGCCTTTGACGTAGACCAGGGCGTAGGTGGAGCGGTAATAGGGCTTGGTGGTGGAAGCCAGCTCGTAGCCCACCGGCAGGCCCATGATGAGATCGCACTTGTAGTTTCCGCTCGCCGGGTCCCGGGCTCGCAGGGTGTTGCGCACGAAGCCGATGCGCTGGGGAAACCAGGTGTAATCGAGCCCCCAGCCCAGGTCCCGGGCGAACAGCTCGGCGATCTTGTTTTCGAAGCCTTCCTGGTTGCGGTGGGAGAAGGGCAGGTTGTTGGGATCGGCACAAACCCGCAGCACCTTGCCCTCGGCGCTGGCCCTCTCCTGGGCCTGGGCCGCCAGGGCGAAGCCGGCAAGGGCCGCGGCGGCCAGGACGACCCGCCACCCGGCACCGCCCCGCGGCGAGATTCGGTTTTTCATCCGGAATTCCTCGGGAAGGAGGCCTTACTTCAACTCCTCCAGCCGTCCCGGCGGAATCTTGCCGTCGGAGCGGCCCTTGAGATAAGCGTACAGGTTGTCCAGGTTATCGGTCACCATCTTGCTGTTGGCGAAGCCCGGCATGCCCCGCTCCGGCCGGCCGTTGAGCAACGTTTCCTTGAACTGCTCCCTGGTCATGACCTTCAGGCTCTCGATCAGGGACGGGCCCACCAGGCCCTCCTGCCGGGCGCCGTGGCAACGGTCACAGGCAAGCGCCCGCCAGGTTTTCCACCCCGCCAGGGTATCGGGATCCACCTTGTTCCCCTCCACCCGGTAAAGGGGTTTGCCCTCGCTCTGGCCGAGCGGCGCGGTCCCTGCCGCATGAGAAGCCGAGGTTACCATCAAAAGCGCCGCCGCTACCGCAATCGATCCTCTCATCTTCCTTTCCTAAGAAACAGTGGACGCAGAAAAAATTACTGACATCCCGACGCGGGTCTCGGCCGGGATGTCAGTAACGAAGCTTAGAACAAAGGGACCCTGAAGGGTTAGCCTTGTCCCTGGGTTACGGCAGGGAGAAGACCGTCAGCACGCCGCCCAGCTCGGTGTAGCGGGCGAGCTCCCGGTAGCCGCCCACCGCGCCCAGGCCGTCGGTATCCTTCTCCAGGCCCGCCGCCAAGCCGATGCCGGCCCAGCCGCCGATCCCCGAGAGAATCCCGATGTACTGCTTGCCCTTGTATTCCCAGGTGGTGACGTTGCCGATGATGCCCGAGGGGGTCTTGAATTTCCACAGCTCCTTCAGGTCTTTGGTGTCCACGGCCTTGATCCAGCCGTCGAGGGTGCCGTAGAAGGCCACGTCGCCGGCGGTGACCAGGGCGCCGCTCCACACCGAGAACTTCTCGGGCTTGGAAGCTACGATTTTGCCCTTGTCCGCGTCCCAGATGATGAAGTTGCCCATGCCGCCGTGGCTACCAGGCGCGGGATACATGGACAGGGTCGCCCCCACGTAGGGCTGGCCGGCCACGTATTCCACCTGGAACGGCTCGTAGTCCATGCACACATGGTTGGTGGGCACGTAGAAGAGACCGTTCTTGGGATTGAACGCCGCTGGTTGCTGGTCCTTGGACCCCAAGGCCGCCGGGCAGATGCCCTTCACGTTGATGTCCGGCCCGCGATCCGGCGAGGTGTGCTTGGAGGTGGCGTACTTCTTCACCACCTGCGGACGGCCGGTCTTCATGTCCACGTGGGTCGCCCAGTTCACCTTCGGATCGTATTTCTCGGCCACCAGCAGCTCGCCGCTCGCCCGGTCCATGGTATAGGCGAAGCCGTTGCGGTCGAAGTGCACGAGCGCTTTACGCTTCTTGCCCTTTACCGTGATGTCGGCCAGGATCATCTCGTTGACGCCGTCATAGTCCCACTCGTCGTGGGGCGTCATCTGATAGACCCACTTGGCCTGGCCGGTGTCCACGTCCCGGGCGAAGATGGTCATGGACCACTTGTTGTCGCCGGGGCGCTGGGTCGGGTTCCAGGTGCTGGGGTTGCCCGAGCCGTAGTACATCAGGTTGAGATCCGGATCGTAGCTGTACCAGCCCCAGGTGGTGCCGCCTCCGATCTTCCACTGGTCCCCCTGCCAGGTCTTGAGCGACGAGTCCTTGCCCACCGGCGCCATCTTGCCGTCGGTCCAGGTCATGGTCTTGTCCGGATCGAAGCACATCTCGTTGTCCGGACCGGTGCTGTAGCACTTCCACACCTGCTTTCCGGTGTTGATGTCGTACGCCGCAATGAAGCCGCGCACGCCGAACTCGCCGCCGGAAATCCCGGTGAAGACCTTGTCCTTGAACACGTGGGGGGCGTTGGTGTTGGTCTCGCCGATCTTCGGGTTGCCGTTGACCGTCTTCCACACCTCCTTGCCGGTCTTGGCGTCCAAGGCCACCAGGGTGGTGTCCGCCTGCTGCAGGAAGATCTTGCCCTCCGCGTAGGCGAGGCCCCGGTTCACCGTGTCGCAGCACATGACCGGGATCACGCTCGGATCCTGCTTGGGCTCGTACTTCCACTTGATGCTGTAGTCGTCCAGGCTGATGGCGAAGACCTTGTTGGGGAACGGCGTGTGGACGTACAAGGTGTCGCCGAGCACCAGGGGACCGCCTTCGTGCCCGCGCAGCACCCCCGTAGAGAACTGCCAGGCGACCCGCAGGTTCTTGACGTTGTCCTTGTTGATCTGCTTGAGCTCGCTGTAGCGCCAGTTGTAGAAGTTCCCGGCCGGCATGACCCATTGCTTGGGGTCTTTCTGCAGCTTCGCCAGCTCGGCGTTCGCCGCCGCCAGCCCCGGCACCGCCAGGGCCATCAACGCCAGCGGCCATTTGAATTTCGCTCTCATCGCCAGATCCTCCATTGTCGTTCAGCACGGGTTTGAGAATCTCATCCCCCTCACAGCGCGCAACACCTTCCCCCGATTCCGGGAGAAGGTGAAGGGTAATGCTTCCATTACCTGATGGGCGCGAAGCACATCGTATGCCAATCCGGAAAGCGCCCCTGGGCCGGGACGGCGGCGACACAATCCTTCTTTTTCATCGGGTTAGAGAAACGCTCGGGACTTCTCCCGGTGTGTCAGAATTGACTCTGTGCAACCGCGTGCGTGAACATGTTGTGTCACACCTCGCCGCCGGCGAGGGGCGGCGGGGGAACGGCAAGACCGCCGCCGAGTCCGGGAAAGACGGTGGGCGAACGTCCCCCGGACGCCCGTTTCTTCAAACCCATAGCGCATGAGGTGGCAGCGATGGAGCCCAAGACAAGCCTCCGGGTCTACACGGAAGAAGAGATCAAGGAACGCCTGGCCCGGGAATTGCCCCACTGGTATTACGAAGACGGCTGGATCCGCAGGAAATACCGCACCCACGGCTGGAAGGGCACCCTGATGGTGGTCAACGCCGTGGGACACCTGGCGGAGGCCGCCTGGCACCACCCGGACCTGACGGTGTCCTACGCCTTCGTCATCGTGAAGCTGGTGACCCACGTGGCCCGGGGCGTCACCGACAAGGACTTCGCCCTGGCCAAGAAAATCGAGGAAGTGGTGCAATGGCAACCGGGCAAGGAGGGCGGACCCCTGGAGGGCACGCCCCAGGACGATCCCCGAGTCTGGTACATCAAATACGACTAGCGAGGCGAGGGCCCCGGCGGGTTCTCGCTGCGGCGCAGCGAAGACTGGCCGTCCTCAGGTCCCTCTTGGGGTGGATGGCCCTCGGCTTCGCGGCCGCCGCCGGCGCCGCGCCCCTCACCGCCGAGGAGGTGAAGGAGCGGCTCGCCCGGGCGACCCGGGAGCAGCCGGCCGACTTCACCGGCCAGGATCTCTCCAACCAGGACCTGAGCGGCCTGGATTTCCGCAACGCCCGGCTCCCCCGGGCCAATCTCTTCGGTGCCAAGCTGGTGAACGCCAACCTGGCGGGCGTCGACCTCTCGGGCGCCAACCTGGACGCCACCTGGCTCATGGGCACCGATCTCACCGGGGCCAACCTGGAGAAGGCGAGCCTCTTTGCCCCGGTCATCCGCCAGCCGAAGCTCAAGGGGGCGAACCTGTCCGGCGCCCGGGTGATCGCCCATCTGGCCGGGTTGGACCTCTCGGGTGTCAACTTCGCCAACGCCCGGCTGGGCGTGGATATCCGCAACCAGCCCATGGGACAGATGCGCAACGACTTCACCAGCGCCAACCTCTCCGGGGCCAACCTGGAGGGGGCGGACGTGAACCGGGCGCTGCTGCGCTTCGCCAATCTGCAGGGGGCCAGCCTTCGCGGCGCCAACCTCTTCCGCGCCGACCTCTCAGGCGCCGACTTGACCGGCGCCGATCTCTCGGGGGCCGATCTCACCGAGGCCGACCTGGAGCGGGCGGTGCTCAAGTGCGCGAAAGGCCTGGACACGGTCAAGGGGCTCGACCAGGCGCGCAACCGGGACAAGGCGATCTACTAAGCGGCGCGGAAGCGGCGGCGATGGGGAAACGCCTTCTGTTCGTCTGGCTCGCCGGCCTAGCGCCGGCACTGGCCGGCGCGCCTCTCCCGGTGGAGGAGGTGGCGCCGGGCGTCTTCGTCCATGGGGGCGCCCAGGAGGAAACCTCCGCCGCCAACCGGGGGGCCATCGCCAACATCGGCTTCGTCGTGGGAAGCCGCTGCGTGGCGGTGGTGGATACCGGCGGCAGCCTCTCCGTCGGCCGGGGGCTGCGGGAGGCGGTGCGCGCCAGGACAGCCCTTCCCGTCTGCTACGTGATCAACACCCACGTCCACCCCGACCATCTCCTGGGCAACGCCGCCTTCGTCGGGGACAAGCCCCAGTTCGTAGGCCACGCCCGGCTTCCCGCGGCCCTCGCCGCCCGGGCCAGGACCTATCTCGCCGCCCTGTCCCGCGCCCTGGGCCCCGCGGCGGGGATGACGCCCCTCGTCCCGCCGGACACCTCCGTCCAGGACACCCTGATCCTGGACCTGGGCGGGCGGCGCCTGGAGCTGCGCGCCTGGCCCACGGCCCACACCGACCAGGATCTCACCGTGTTCGACGAGCAGACCGGCACCTTGTGGCTCGGCGACCTGCTGTTCGTCGAGCGGATCCCGGTGATCGACGGCAGCGCCCGGGGCTGGCTCCAGGTGACGGGAGCCCTGCGGGGGCTTCCAGTGCAGCGCGCCGTGCCCGGCCACGGCCCGGTCACCGTGCCCTGGCCGGCAGCCCTGGAGGCCCAGGAGCGTTACCTCGCCACCCTGGTGGAAGAGACCCGGCGGGCGATCAAGCACCGGTTGACCCTTCAGCAGGCGGTCGACTCGGTGGGACTGGCGGAACGGGGGAAGTGGCTGCTCTTCGACCTCTACCACCCCCGCAACGTGACCGCGGTCTATACCGAGCTGGAGTGGGAGGATTAGCGATTGGGAGAGGGTTCTTCCGATCGGCGCCGGCGAGAGGTGCTCCCGCCGGGGGGAGAGGGCCAAGCAGCGCCAGGGCCCCGGCCGGCGCGACCCCTCCCTCCGGTACAATGCAGAAGTCCGCAAGGAGACGTCCCATGAGAAACTTTCCCTTCGCTCCGGTCGTGGGCTTGGCGCTACTCCTTCTCGCCGGGAGCCCAGCCCAGGCCGCCGGCCCCACCCCTGACCCGGACACCGAAACATGGCGCAAGGTGAAGAGCGCCCTGTTCGGCGAGCGCCCCGTCGCCGCAGGCGCGCAAGAGGTGATCCAGTTGGAGGCGCCCGCCCGGGCCGAGGACGCGGCCACGGTCCCCATCGCCATCAAGACCTTCCTGCCCCAGGAGTCGGAACGGCACATCCGGCGGGTCTACCTCATCATCGACAAGAACCCTTCGCCGCTGGCTGCCGTCTTCCACTTCTCCCCCGACGCCGGCCGGGCCGACCTGGAGACCCGGGTGCGCATCGAGGAATACACCCATGTGCGGGCGGTGGCGGAGACGAGCGACGGCCGGCTCTACGCGGCCACCCGCTACGTGAAGGCGTCGGGGGGCTGTTCGGCGCCGGCGGGCAAGGATCCCGCCGCGGCGCTGGCCCGCCTGGGCAGGATGAAGTTCCGGCTGGACGCGCCGGTAACCCTCCACCAGCCCAACCTAGCCCAGCTCATGATCAGCCACCCCAACCACTCGGGACTCGCCATGGACCAACTCACCCGGCTCTACACCCCGGCCCACTACGTGCGCCAGGTCACCGTGAGCTACGCCGGCAAACCGGTGCTCACGGCGGAGGTGGACTTCTCCATCAGCGAAAACCCCAACTTCCGCTTCTACTTCGTGCCCCGGGAAGCGGGGGAACTCAGGGCGGAGGTGGTGGACTCCAAGGACCTCAAGTTCGAAACCAGCGTCCTCGTCCGGCCGGGGATGGCCGGCGGCTCCTGATCAACGGCAGCCTTGCCCTTTTTCCCGCATGTCCCGCACCAGGTAGGACACGCCCCGGCGCCAGGAGGTGTCGGTGTTGCCGCGGATGTCCACGGACTTGTTGAGCCGGGTCGCGCCGGTGGCCACGTCCTTGATCTCCACGTTGATGTTGAGGATCAGGTTGCTCACCTTCTGCACCCAGGCGAGGGCCACCAGGTCGGCGCCCAGGGCCTTGCCGATATCCAGCTCGCAGCCGTTGCACTGGCGCAGCTCCTGGGAGGCCTTGTACTTCTCGATCAAGGCCTGGGCCGGCCCGTTGTCCAGCACCCGGCACAGGCCCGCCTGGGAGAGCTCTTCGCGCAACTGCCGGGAGATCATCGCGAGCCGCTCCCGCTGGGCGGACACGGACGCCTGGTCCCCGGAATCGTCGATGATCTCGAAGTCCATGACCGCGACGGACTTGACCGGCCCCGCCGGGGCGGCGTAGGCACTGCAGCCCAGGAGCAGCGGGAGCGCCAGCGCCGCGGGGGCTGCCCTGCGGAAAAGCGGTTTCCATGACTTCGTCATCGGCGAGGGCCCCCAGGCTCAGACGCCGCACGCCTTGAAAGCGCGCGCCTGCACATCCCGATATTTCTTGATCATGTCCTTGACGAAGTCCGGGTCGCGGAAAACCCCCATGCGCTCGCCGCCCATCTCCCGGTAGCGGGCCGCTGCGGAGGCTTCCACGTACTCCTCGTAGGGCATCTCCTTGGCGATGAAGTCGATGGCGCAGGAGCACTTGTAGAGGTACTCCTGCTTGCCGCGATGATCGTACATGCACGCCAGGACGTACTCCACCCGGTCCTGGGTCGGGTAGTCGTAGGCCGACGCCACGCCGGGCGCGAATAAAACGAGGATCACCAGCAGCCGCCATTTCATCCGGGGTCTCCTTTACGAGGAATGCAGCGATGGACGGGACGCGGTCGCCGCGATTGCGCGGGCGCGGCGCGCGTGCAATAGTAAGCCAACTTCGTCCGGGAATGCCAGCGACGGCGTCCGCGAGCCCGCTTCGATGGTCCGGCTTTTGCCCTCGAAATCCCACGGCATGTTCCCCTTCCGCGCCTTCGCCCGCCGCTTGGTACTCCTAGCGATCGCCGCCGTCTTCCTCGCCTTGGCCGCGCCCCGTCCGGCGGCCGCGCAAGGCCTGACCCCCGTGCCGGTGGCGCCCGACGTGTACGCTTTCGTCGGCGCCCTGGCCGAGCCCGCGGTGGAAAACCTGGGCTTCGTCGCCAACCAAGGATTCATCGTGGGCGACTCAGGGGTGATCGTCATCGACACGGGGACCCACCACGCTCACGCCGAGGCGATGCTGGCCGCCATCCGACGGGTGACGGACCGCCCGGTGGCGCTGGTCATCAACACCCACGCCGCTCCAGAGCGGGTGCTGGGCAACGGGGTCTTCGCCGCCCGGGGCGCGCCCATCCTGGCCCACCGGGACGCCGTCCGTTACATGGAGGCGAACTGCCACACCTGCATCCGGCGGCTGGCCGATGCCCTGGGCGGGGAAACCATGGCCGGCACGAGCGTCACCCTCCCCACCCGGGCCGTGGACGGAAGCGTGACGCTGGAGGTGGCGGGGCGGCGGCTTTCGCTGCTGCACTTCGGCTGGACCTTGGCGGGGGATCTGGCGGTGCTGGACCAGGAAAGCGGCGCGCTCTTCACCGGCGACCTGGTGTGCCTGGACCGGGTACCGGAGGCTCGGGACACCCGGTTGGACGTCTGGCTCGCCGCCCTGCAAGCTCTACGGGATCTCCCCGTGCGCGTCCTGGTGCCCGGCCGGGGGCCGGTATCCGATCCCCGGCGCGTCGCCGACACGCGAGCCTATCTGGAAGCGCTGCAGCAGGCGGTGCGGGCCCGCTACGAGGAAGGAGACAGCTTGAGCGAAGTCACCGCCCGGGCGGCGGTGCCGGCGTTCCAGGGCTGGGCCTTGTATGCCCGTTTACATGCCGCCAACGTCCACCATTTGTATCTGGAGCTGGAGAACAAGGCCCTCGCCGAATAGCGCCCGCTTCGGAACTTGTGTCTAGACGTAAGGTGCGTTGAGCCGTAGGCGAAACGCACCGACAGCCGAAACGCCCCGCTGTAGGATAAGACCCCCCGAAACGGTGCGCCAAGGCGCACCCTACTATCTGGAAGCGCCGCAGCAGGCGGTGCGGGCCCGCTACGAGCGGTAGGGTGCGTTGAGCGGAAGCGAAACGCACCGTTGCCGGGTGAGTCGCTCGGGGCGGTCGCGCCAAGTCGCCCCCTGCCTGGCACGGCTCTTGCGCAATACCGGAGGCGACAGGCGCAAGGGGTGGTTCAATGCGGATAGCAGCGCCCCGAGTGGTGTCGTTTCCTCCGTTTTCTCCTCCACTTGGCTTGGGAGACCGGCGTTGAACCGGTCTCCCATTTTCTTTTCCCGTCCGCAAGTGCGCAAGGAATTGAGCATGGGGCTGTCACACAATGTAGCGATTGCGTTGCTCCCCGTGTGACACCGGGATTGTCTTCCCGTGGCGCCGGCCGCCATCCCGCCGGATTCCCCGTCTTTACCCTAACCCTTTCCCCGCATTCGATTTTTTTTTCTTTTGCCCGGGCGAGCCGGCGGCTTCCGGCGGGCCCGTCCCCCGGCCGGGAAGCCCCGGATTCCATTGGCATATTAATTGCCAAAGGCGTACGGATTGGCTTTGGCGAGGAGGGTTCTTAGCGCTCATTTCGCGCACGCACCGGTTTCAAGCAGGTTTCCCTGGGCACTCATCAGGGAGCAGAGCGAAGCGGACGATTCGATTCGGGCGGCGATGGATGTTTGCGTGCCCGAAGACGAAGAAGGGGTGTTGTTGACTTCAACTTTGCTTCACTTCTGAAGAGGGGAGGTTGGGCGATGGTACAGCGCAAGAAAATCTGCACGGCAGTGGCGGGAGCGCTCGCGCTCCTGGGCGTCTCCAGCGCGCAGGCGGAATTGAGCTGGAAGGCGGGGGACTGGGATCTGTCCTTCAGCGGCAACGTGAACGGCTTTGCCACCTTCAACGACTGCGACAACAACCCGGTTACGGTGGCAGGGGGGCTCGCCTGTAACGGCGCAGGCCAGGACGAGCAGAACATCGAGTCGGGGCTACTGCCGAGCGCCTTGGTCTTCTCCGCCAAGACGCGGCAAATGGATTTCGACATCAGCGTCACCCTGGGCTTCTATCCGGGCCTGAACGACACCAACGTGGGCGGCGGCAAGACGGGGATCGGCTCCACCAGCATCGACATGCGGCAGAACTTCCTGACCTTCGGTGACAAAAGCTGGGGCACGATCAAGGTGGGCCGAGACCTGGGGATTTTCGGCAGCGACGCCATCCTCTCCGACATGACGCTCCTGGGGGTGGGCTCCGGTGCCGCCTTTCTGGGGGGCAACACCACCCTGGGCCGCATCGGCGCAGGCTACATCTACGCCGACTGGATTCCCCAAATCACCTACTGGTCTCCTAACTTCAACGGCTTCCAGTTCGCCGGCGGTATTTTTTCAGGCTTTGACTACATTGCGTTTTCCGGGCATCCGAACACGGCCACGCTCAGCAAGCAGGACGAGCCGGGTTTCCAAGCCAAGCTCACCTACGACTGGTCGGGGATCGGGGGCACTTCGGGCCGGGTGTGGCTGGGAGGGATGACCCAGAAGACAAAATCGAACGGGGGTACGGATAGTGCACCGGCCGGATCGAGCGTGGATGGCCGGGGCTTTGACGTGGGCGCCAAGGTGGGCTTCGGCGGCCTGGAAGTGGTGGGCTATTACTACAACGCCAAGGGTCTGGGCACCACCGCCATCGGCTTCGACGGCGCGGCCGTCGTCGGTGGCACGGTGGACGAGCGGGATTCGGACGGCTTCTATGTCCAGGCCACCTACACCTTCGGCAAGCCCAAGCTGGGGGTGAGCTATGGGGAAAGCCGGCTGGACCTGGCGGGCAACGAAACCGTGGCCACCAGCGGGACCCTGGTCAAGAAAAACCAGTCCATCGTGGTGGGCCTCTACTACGCCCTCACCAAGAGCCTGAACCTGGTGGCCGAGTACATCAACACCGAAGCCGAGGCCCATAACGGCGTGAAGAACAAGGACGACGCCGTCGCCCTGGGCGCCATCCTCTTCTTCTGATCCATCCCCAGAGACGTTCCCGCCGCCCGGGCGCCATGCCCGGGCGGTTTTCTTTCAAGTTCATGAAAATCATGAGCGCCTCCTCACGATTTCGCGGCTTTCGGGCCGACGGACGCGAAAGCAAAATGCCGTATTGAGCGCCCGTCGCCGGGCGAACCATCGGGGCGTGCGCCGGCCTTTTTTCCAGGCCCTCTCCCCTGTCCCCTCTCCCTGGGGAGAGGGAAACCGGATGGGGCCGCCCGTCCCTCTGATTCGAGGCCGCAAAGCGCCTGATGAAAGTCCGAGTCCTCGGCTCCGCCGCCGGCGGCGGCTTCCCCCAATGGAACTGCAACTGCCCGAACTGCCGGGGGGCACGGGCTGGCCGGCTCAAGCCCCGCACCCAGTCCTCCATCGCGGTGGCGGGGGACCACGGCCGCTGGGTGCTGTTCAACGCCTCCCCGGACGTGCTGGCCCAGATCGCCGCCTTCCCCGGCATGTGGCCTCGGGAGGGGCTGCGGGACACGGGGATCGCCGCCATCGTGCTGATCGACGCCCAGATCGATCACACCACCGGGCTCTTCCTGCTGCGGGAGGGCGCCCCCCTGGAAGTCCACTGCACCGAGCGGGTGCGGGAGGATCTGACCCGCGGCAACCCCGTTTTCCGCGTCCTGGAGCACTACTGCGGCGTGCGCTGGCACCGGGTACCCATCGACGGCTCCCCCTTCGAGGTGGCCGGGGCGAGCGCGTTGCGCTTCACCGCCGTGCCCCTGAAGAGCAACGCGCCTCCCTTCTCCCCCCAGCGCGACCGGCCGCTTCCTGGCGACAACATCGGCGTGCGGGTGGAGGATCGCGATAGTGGCAAGAGGCTGTTCTACGCCCCTGGGCTGGGGGAAATGGAGCCCCATTTGGAGCCCCTTTTCGCCTCGGCCGATTGCCTCCTGGTGGACGGCACCTTCTGGACCGACGACGAGATGGTGCGGCTCGGGATCTCCGCGAAGCGGGCCCGGGACATCGGCCACCTGCCCCAGTCCGGGCCCGGGGGCATGATGGAAGTCTTGGACCGTTACCCCCGGGCGCGCAAGATCCTGATCCACATCAACAACACCAACCCGATCCTGGACGAGGCGAGCCCCGAGCGGGCGGAACTCGCCGCCCACGGTATCGAAGTGGCCTGGGACGGGATGGAGATCGAGCTGTAGGAGGAGCCATGGGCGCCGGCGACGAGCGGCCTTGGACGCGGGAAGAGTTCGAGCAGAAGCTGCGGGAGAAGGGGGCTGGATACCACATCCACCACCCCTTCAACGTGCGCATGAGCGCAGGCCAGCTCACCCCTGACCAGATCCGGGGTTGGGTCGCCAACCGCTTCTATTACCAGATCAACATCCCCTTGAAGGACGCGGCCATCCTTTCCAACTGCCCGGACCGGGAAGTGCGCCGCCAGTGGATCCAGCGCATCATTGACCACGACGGCCGCGAGGGGGACGAAGGCGGCATCGAGGCTTGGATAAGGCTGGGCATGGCCTGCGGCATGACCCGGGAGGAGATCGTGTCGCTCAAGCATGTGCTGCCGGGGGTGCGCTTCGCCGTGGACGCCTACGTGAACTTCGCCCGCACCCGCCCCTGGCAGGAAGCGGTGTGCGCCTCCCTGACCGAGCTTTTCGCGCCCCAGATCCATAGGGAGCGGCTGGCCAACTGGCCCCAGCACTATCCCTGGATCGACCCGGCCGGCTACGAATACTTCCGCAAGCGCCTGTCGGAGGCCCGCCGGGACGTGGCCCATGGCCTGGAAATCACTCTGGACTATTTCAAGACCCGGGCCCAGCAGGAGCGGGCCTTGGAGATCCTGCAGTTCAAGCTGGACGTGTTGTGGACCCTGCTGGACGCGATCCAGCTCGCCTATTGCCCGAAGGAGCGGCCATGATCCAGGCGGTAGGGCGTATAGAGCGCAGCGAAACGCACCGATCGACCGCCGGAGTCACGGTGCGCCAGGGCGCACCCTACAACGATTGCCGAGCGTTCTGTCGGCTCCCGCGGTCGAAGCTTGAGGAGGCGGCCCGATGATCCAGCCTCTTGCTTTGGAAGACGTGCCCCAGTTGACCCGGCACTTCCGCTTGCAATGGGAGGAAGCCCAGCAGGCCTGGGTGCTGCTCTACCCGGAAGGAATGGTGCGGCTGTCCCCCAGCGCGGCCGAGATCATGCGCCGGGTGGACGGGGCCACGACCGTGGCGGGAATCGTGGCCGACCTGGAACGGGCTTACCCCGGCGCCGACCTTCGCCGGGATGTGATGGAATTCCTGGAGGTGGCTCATGAACGAGGCTGGATCCGCAGACAAAGCGAATAATCCCTTGTGGCTGCTGGCGGAGCTCACCTACCGCTGCCCGCTGCACTGCGTCTACTGCTCCAACCCGGTGGACTACACCCGTTACGGGACCGAGCTCGCCACCGAGGAATGGCTGTGGGTGCTGCGGGAGGCCCGGGCCCTGGGCTGCGCCCAGTTGGGCTTCTCCGGCGGAGAGCCCCTCCTGCGGGACGATTTGGAAGTGCTGGTGCGGGAAGCCCACGCCCTGGGCTATTACACCAACCTCATCACCTCCGGCGTGGGGTTGAACGAGAAGCGCATCGCGGCCCTGAAGGCGGGGGGCCTGGACCACATCCAGCTCTCCTTCCAGGACTCCACCCGGGAGCTGAACGACTTCCTGAGCCACACCCGCACCTTCGACTTGAAACAGAGGGTCGCCCGCCTGATCAAGGCCCACGGCTACCCCATGGTGCTCAACGTGGTGCTGCACCGGCAGAACATAGACCACGTGGAGAAGATCCTGGAGATGGCGCGGGAACTGGGGGCGGAGTACGTGGAACTCGCCAACACCCAGTACTACGGCTGGGCCTTCGTCAACCGGGACCACCTGCTGCCCTCCCGGGAGCAGATCGAGCGGGCGGAGGCGGTGACCCACCGCTTCCGGGAAAAAGTGGGCAATGCCATGCGCATCTACTTCGTCGTGCCGGACTACTACGCCAACCGGCCCAAGGCGTGCATGAACGGCTGGGGCTCGGTGTTCATGTGCGTCTGTCCCGACGGGGTGGTGCTCCCTTGCCACGAGGCGCGCGGGCTTCCCGGGCTCACCTTCCCCAGCGTGCGGGAGGCAAGCCTCAAGTGGATCTGGTACGAGTCCCCTGGGTTCAACCGGTACCGGGGCGAAGGGTGGATGAAGGAGCCCTGCCGCTCCTGCCCCGAGCGGGTGAAGGACTTCGGCGGCTGCCGCTGCCAGGCCTACCTCCTCACCGGAGACCCGGCCAACGCGGACCCCGTGTGCGAACTCTCCCCTCATCACCACGTCGTGGTGAAGGCGATCGACCGAGCCCAGCGGCCGGCGGCGGCCGCGAGGCCCATCTTGTTCCGGGACGACCGCAACTCCCGGGCCTTGAGCGAGGCGTCCCTCGCCCAGTGAGCGAGAGCCTTTAAACTTTCCTCATGGACGCGGCTCGGCAAGCCTCCGTTCCGACGCCTCCCGCCATCGAGGCTTTCGAGCTTACCAAGCGCTACGGGGATGTGCTGGCGGTGGACGGGCTTTCCCTGGAAATCCCCGCTGGCCAGTTTTTCGGCCTCCTCGGGCCCAACGGCTCGGGCAAGACCACTACCGTGCACCTCCTCTCCACCCTGATCCGGCCCACCCGGGGCGAGGTCCGGGTGGCGGGCTTCGACGTGCTCGCCCGGGCGCTGGAGGTGCGCCGGGCCATCGGCGTGGTGTTCCAGGACCCGGCCCTGGACCCGAGCCTGTCGGTGGCGGAAAACCTCCGTTTCGCCGGGATGCTCCATGGCCTTTCCAGCGCCGAAATCCGCCGCCGCGCCGAGGAGCTGCTCGACCTCTTCGGGCTCGCCGAGCGGCGCAACGATCCGGTCAACCGCCTCTCCGGCGGGCAGCGCCGGGCCCTGGACATTGCCCGGGGGGTGATCCACGAGCCCCGCATCCTGTTCCTGGACGAGCCCACCATCGGCCTCGACGTGCCCAACCGGCGGCGTATCTGGCGCTTCATCGGGCAATTGCGGGCGCGCAAGGGCATGACCGTGCTCCTCACCACCCATTACCTGGAAGAGGCGGTGGCCTGCGACGTGGTGGCCTTCATCAAGGAAGGGCGCCTGGTGAAGTCCGGCCCGCCCCAGGCCCTCATCGAGAGCCTCGGCACCCACGTGCTCGAGATCGAGGCCGAGGCTCTGGAAGAGCTGGCCGCGGCCCTCGCCCCCCGTCTCGGCGCGGGCCTCCTGGAAGGGGAGACCCTCAGCTTTCGCTTCCGGGGCGAGGCGGCGGCCCTCGCCGCCCTCCAGGCGGAGCTAGCCCCCCGGGTGGCGGCGCTGCGGGTGCGTCGGCCTAATCTCAACGACGTGTTCCTGTGGACCACCCAGGCAGGGGCCCGGGCGCCTGGGGAGGCGGAAGCCCCCTGCCCGGCGCGGGAACGGGTGCATCCGTGATCGCCCGCCCCCTTTACGCCGTGCTGGAGCGGGAGCTGATCAAGCTCTTCCGCCAGCGCGGGCGGCTCGTCTCCGCCCTGGTGCGGCCCTTGATCTGGCTGTTCGTGATCGGCGCGGGTTTCGACGCCCTGCTGGACCGTGGCGGCCCCGAGAGCTACCAGTATTTCCTCGTGCCCGGGGTGACCGGCATGGCCATCCTGTTCGGGGCGATGCTAGCGGCGCTGGCTACGGTGTACGACAAGGAATCGGGGGTAATGCGCATGCTCATCATCGCGCCCCTGCGGCACGCCTGGATCGTCGCGGCCAAGGCGATCTCGGCCGCCTGCGCGGCCCTGGTCCAGGCGGCGCTTCTCCTGGTGCTACTGGGCCTGCTGGGCTATCTCTCCCGGGGAATCGACGCGCCCATGCTGGCCGCCGGGCTTCTCGCCACCGCCGGCGCTTGCGCGGCCCTGGGGATGCTGGTGGCCGCCTTCACCAAGACCCTGGACAACTATGCGGTCATCATGAACTTGGTGATCTTCCCGGTGTTCTTCCTCTCCGGGGCGCTCTACCCGGTGAGCACCCTGCCCGATCCCTTGCGCATCGCCGCCCTCCTGAACCCCTACACCTACGGGGTCGATCTCCTGAAACACGGGATGCTGGCCAATGCGGGCTCGGCCCTGGCGCCGGACTTCAGCCCCAGCGTCGATCTCGCCGTGCTGGGGGCCTTCACCGCGGCGGCGATCGCCCTCGCTTGCTGGCGCTTCTCCCGGGACAGCGCCTACGAACCCCTGATCCACGCCATCGCGCGTAGGCGGGACTGATGCGATGCTCCCGTAGGGTGCGTTGAGACGCAGGCGAAACGCACCCGCCACCGGGCGAGCGCTGTTGGAGTGGTGCTACGGCCTACAACCGCCCCGCCTGCAGCATTTGGCGCACCAGGTCCTGGAACGCCGCTTCGTAGGCCTGGCGGAAGCCCTCTTCCCGCCGGCCCCGGCCCGTCCCTTCCCCTTGGAAGCGTCCCAGGGCCGTTCCGTCCGGGGCGGAGAAGGTCACCACGACGCTGGCATAGTAGGTGTCAAAGGTGGGATTGAACGTGCTGGAGCCCTGCACCCGGGCGAGCGGATCCTGGCCCGACGGCCGATCCGCGGTCCGCACCTCGGCGAAGAGCTGCTTGAGGGCCTGGAGGGCGGCTTCTTGAACGATCCGGCCCTCCTCGAACCAGTAGTGGGCGTAGCCGCCGGCACCTCCCATGACGTAAGTGTTGCGGGCGATGTCCTTGGGTGCCATGTACAGGGTCACCGCGCCGGCGCTGGGGAGGGAAATCGTCCCCGGGGATGCGCCCGCGAGCCGCAACTTCTCGGCCGGCGGAGGCGCCTGGAGCGCCGCCAGGACCGCCCCGTCCTGGGCCAGCGCCTCGGCGAGTCTCCGGAACGCCGCCTCATACGCCCCCCGGGCACCTTCGTCCCCGGTCGCCCGGAACGACCCTTCCGCCGTGTACTCCCCCACCGTCTCGCCGGCGGCGGAGGAGAGGGTCACGGCGGCGGTGGCGTAGTAGGTGCCCAGCAAGGGGTTGTAGGCGCTCCAGCCCCGCACCTGGGCTACGGGGCGGGAGCCGCGATTTTCCGCCACCATCGTTACCCGCTCGAAGATCCGGGCGAGGGCCCGGGAGGCGGTCTCCCGGACGATCCGGCCCTCTTCTACCCATTCCCCCCCGTAGGAGCCGCTGGTGGCGATGCGGGTGCGGCGGGTGGCCTCCTCCGGCTCCATGTAAAGCGCGAGCTCCGCCTTCAGGGGCAAGGTCACCGGTTGCGGGACGGAGGGCGCCGGTGGAGAGACGCTCGGGGCAGCAGCGGCCGGGGATGGCCGGGCCATGGCGGTAGTGACGCCTTGAGGTGCAGCGGCGGCCGGTTGCGGAGGCGCCTCCGCTCCCGGGGCCGGGCCGCCGGCCTGGGCCGGGGCGGAAGTCGCCGTTTCCGCCTCTGACGGCGCCGGGGCGGATGCCGCGGGCGCCGGAGCCGCCGCGACGGGACTGGAACGGGAAGCGCCTCGCAGCGCCGCCACCAGGGTCCCGTCCGCCCGGAGCCGCCGGGCAATCTCCTGAAATGCCGCGTCGTAGGCCTGCTGGAAGCATCCCTCCCCGCCGCCCCGGGACGAGGCTTCCGCCTCCAGCCTCCCCAGGGTCTCGCCGCCGGGGGCGATGAAGGTCGTGACCGCCGTGGCGTAGCAGGCCTTCAGGATGGGGTTGTAGGTGCTCCAGCCCTGGACATGGGCCACCGGATGGGACGCGGCGGGCTGCTTGACCGGTGCCGCCCCCTCGAAGAGCTGCCCGAAGGCCTTGAGGGCCGTCGCTTGGACCATGCGCCCTTCTTCGAACCAGTAGCCGCCCGCGTAACCGCCCCCTAGCACGTGGGTGCGCTTGGTGGCTTCCTTGGGGGCCATGTAGATTCCCAGCGCAGCGGCGATGGGGATGGAGGTTCCCGCCGCAGGCGCAGTAGCCGAAGCCTCCCGCCCCGGCGCGGGGGAAAAGGGGTCCAGCCGGCCGGTCCATTCGCCGAGCCGTGGCGCGCTGCACCCGGAGAGGATTGCCATGATGAGGCTCGCCAGGGCGAGCCTCGAAGGCTTGAGGGCTAAGTTTTTCATCGGGGTCTCGACGAAGGCGGTGAAGAGTAAGGGCATTTTCCCCCACCGGCGCCCGCCGTTGGAAGATTTTTTGAACGGCCCAGGTGGCGGCTTGCAAGCGCCGCTGGCAATTTCATGAAAATCATGACGGGGGATGACGCTATGCTTTTTCTGGACCGACTTCAACGCGAAGAAAAAACATGCGCCAGACCGTTGCCATCACGTTCCTCGCCAGCGCCCTCGCCTCCTGGGCCCCCGCCCCCTTTGGGGCGGCGGCCGCCGAGCCCGAAGAGGCAACCCCGGTGCGCGCCTCCCCGGTGGTGGTCACCGCCACCCGCATCGAGCAGGAGAGCTTCGACTTGCCCCTGGCCATCGACGCCATCGGCGCCCAGGTACTCCAGGAGGGCCGGGCGGCGGTCAACGTCTCCGAGGGCCTCACCCGGGTACCGGGCACGGTGGTGCAGAACCGGGAGACCTTCGCCCAGGAGCAGCAGATCGTTCTACGGGGCTTCGGCGCCCGCTCCCAGTTCGGCGTGCGGGGCATCCGGCTCTATGCCGACGGGATTCCCGCCAGCACCCCCGACGGCCAGGGAGGCACGGGGCTGTTCGACCTGGACTCGGCGGCGCGCATCGAGGTGCTGCGGGGCCCCTTCTCCGCCCTTTACGGCAACCACTCAGGGGGCGTAGTGCAAGTCTTCACCGAGGAGCCGCCGGAGCGGGCGTTTGTCGAACCCTATGTCCGCTTCGGCTCCTTCGACACCTGGAAAGCCGGGCTCAAGCTCGGCGGCTCCTGGGGCGACGGAGGTTATCTCGCCAACGGTTCCCGGTTCGAGACCGACGGCTTCCGGGACTGGAGCGGCGCGCGGAAGGATCAGTTCAACGCCAAACTGACCCAAGCGCTCTCGGGCGGGGGGCGGCTGCAGCTCAGCCTCAACGCCCTGGACCAGCCGGACAACCTGGACCCCCTGGGGCTCACCGCGGATGAAGTCCGGCAAAACCGGGAACAGGCGAGCCCCGTGGCGCTGCAGTTTAAAACCCGCAGGAGCCTCTCCAACCTGCAAGGGGGCGCAGTGTGGGAGCAGCCTTTCTCGGCCACCGATACCCTGCGCCTCGCCGCCTACCTCGGCCAGCGTAGCAACGAGCAGTTCCTCGCCATTCCCCTGGCGACCCAGAATGGGCTGCGCCACTCGGGCGGGGTGAGCGTCTTCGACCGGGACTTCGGCGGCGCGAGCCTGCGCTGGACCCGCAGGAGCGAGGCCTTCGGCACGCCCTTCACCTTGACCGCCGGGCTCGACTACGATCGGGCCCAGGACGACCGCAAGGGCTTCCGCAACGAACTCGGGACTCTAGGGGCCCTCAAGCGGGACGAGGATAACCTGAGCGAGAGCTGGGGCGGTTACCTCCAAGGAGAGTGGCGTGCGACCGAAGCCTTGAGCCTGCACGGGGGGCTGCGCTATACCCGGGTGGATTTCGAGTCCAAGGACAAGTTCATCTGCACCACCACGGTGAACACCACCGGCACGCCCCTCGGTACCTGCAGCGGCAGCACGCTCCCCGTGACCGCCACCAACTTCAACCCGGACGATAGCGGCAGCCGGCGCTTCTCCGCCTGGACGCCGGTGGCGGGGCTGCTCTACCGACTCAGCCCAGCGGTGAACCTCTACGCCAACGCCGGCCGCAGCTTCGAGACCCCCACCTTCATCGAGATTGCCTACCGACCTGACGGCAGCTCCGGGCCCAATCTGGCGCTGGAGCCATCCAAGAGCAACCATTACGAAGTGGGGGTCAAGGCTTTCCTCGGGGCCGACACCCTGGTGAACGCTGCTCTGTTCCAGATCGACACCCGGGACGAGATCGTGGTGTTCTCCAATTCAGGCGGCCGGGCCACCTTCCAGAACGCGGGGGACACCCGCCGCCGGGGCGCGGAGCTGTCCCTGGACAGCCGCCTGACCCGCGGGCTGTCCGCCTACCTGGCCCTCACCTACCTGGAGGCCCGGTTCCAGGAGAGCTTCCCCACCTGCGCCGGATTTTGCACCGCCCCCAACGCCACCGTGGCCGCCGGCAACCGCATCCCCGCCGTGCCCGAGTACACGGTGTACGGGGAGTTCCTGTGGGAGCACCGGCCCCTCGGATTCTCCGCCGCGCTGGAAGCTCGCTGGAACGCCAAGGTGTACGTGAACGACTTGAACACGGACTTCGCCCCTAGCTACTTCGTCGCCAGCGCCCGGGCCGTCTTCAAGCAGCGTTTCGGCGACTGGCTCTTCCAGGAATTCCTACGGGTGGACAACCTCCTAGACGAGGAATACATCGGCGCGGTAATCGTGGGGGATGCCAACGGCCGTTTCTTCGCCCCCGCGCCGGGGCGCACCCTCCTCGTGGGCGTCTCGGTGCGCCACCTTTTTTGACCCGCCGCCGGCTTGCCCCAGTGTGTCAATCCTGGGACAGGCGCGCCATTCTGGGGCACCGGGTAGCACTGGAGAGGCATTCTCCCCCGGGGCTTGAGACCCGGGGGCCGGGGCACGATCCTTGCTCACAGGCGCCGAATGCCGCCTGCCTGCTGCCCCCCTTTACGCCGCAGCGGTATCATGGCGTTTTGGATCCAGAGGTTAGAAGGTTCGTCAGGCTCAGGAAGAGGAGGAGTTTCATCCCATGCTGAAATCCCTACATATCAACCCGGACAAATGCACCGGCTGCCTCCAGTGCGAAATGGCCTGCAGCTTCGAAAACGAAGGCGTGTTCAACATCGCCAAGTCCCGCATCAAGGTGTTCGACTTCCACCACGCGGGGCGCAAGGTGCCCTACACCTGTACCCAGTGCGCCGAGGCCTGGTGCCTGCACGCCTGTCCGGTGGAGGCGATCAAGATCGACGCCACCACCGGCGCCAAAGTGGTGGTGGACTCCATCTGCGTCGGCTGCAAGGTGTGCACCATCGCCTGCCCCTTCGGCACCATCAACTACAACGTGGACACGGGCAAGGTTATCAAGTGCGACCTGTGCGGGGGCAAGCCCGCCTGCGCCGAGGCCTGTCCCACGGGGGCCATCACCTACATCGACGCGGCCTGGACCGGGCTGGAGCGCATGCGCGCCTGGGCTGCCCGCACCGACACCCAGGCTCGCGCCTCTCACTGAGGAGGAATCGACCATGGCATGGCAAGGCAAGATCCTGCGCGTGAATCTTACCAAGGGCACCTGCACCCCCGAGCCCCTCAACATGGACTGGGCGCGCCAGTACCTGGGCCAGCGGGGCCTCGCCACCAAGTACCTGGTGTCCGAGATCGATCCCAAGGTCGATCCCCTGTCCCCGGACAACAAGCTCATCTTCGCCACCGGCCCCTTGACCGGCACCATGGCCTCCACCGGCGGGCGCTATTCGGTCATCACCAAAGGGGCGCTCACCGGGGCCATCGCCTGTTCCAACTCGGGCGGCTTCTTCGGCGCGGAGCTCAAGATGGCCGGCTGGGACATGGTCATTTTCGAGGGCCGCAGCCCGACCCCCGTCTACCTCTACATCGAGAACGAGGAGGCGCAGCTCCTCCCCGCCGACTTCCTGTGGGGCAAATCAGTGTGGGAAACCGAGCCGGCCATCCAATCCCGGCACCAGGACCCCTTGATCCGGGTCGCCTGTATCGGGCGCGCGGGGGAGAACCGGGTGCTCTACGCCGCCATCGTCAACGACCTACACCGGGCGGCGGGCCGTTCGGGGGTGGGGGCGGTGATGGGCTCGAAGAACCTGAAGGCGGTAGCGGTGCGCGGCACCAAGGGCGTGGGCAAGATCCGCGATCCCAAGGCCTTCATGGAGGCGGTGCGCGCCGCCAAAGAAGTGCTCAGGAACCATCCCGTGACCGGCCAGGGCCTACCCAAGTTCGGGACCCAGGTGCTCATGAACGTGATCAACGAGGTGGGGGCTCTGCCCACCCGCAACCACCGGGACGTGCAGTTCGAAGGCGCCCCCAAGATCTCGGGCGAGGCCATGCACCAACCCCGGCCCACCGACGGCAAGCCCAACCTGGTGACCAACCAGGCTTGCTTCGGCTGCACCATCGCCTGCGGGCGCATCTCCAAGATCGACGAGACCCACTGGACGGTGAAGAACAAGCCCGAGTACTGGGGTGCCTCCGGGGGCCTGGAGTACGAGGCCGCCTGGGCCCTGGGGGCGGCGAACGGCGTGGACGACCTGGAAGCCCTCACCTATGCCAACTTCGTCTGCAATGAAGACGGCATGGACCCCATCTCTTTCGGCGCCACGGTGGGCGCGGCGATGGAGCTCTACGAAATGGGGGTGCTCACCGAAGCGGAGATCGGCATGCCCGCCCCCTTCGGCTCGGCGGAAGCCCTGTGCCGCTTCGCCGAGTGGACCGCCCGGGGCGAAGGCTTCGGCAAGGTGCTGGGGCTGGGCTCGAAGCGGCTGTGCGAGAAATACGGCCATCCCGAGCTCTCCATGAGCGTGAAGGGGCAGGAATTCCCGGCCTACGACGGGCGGGCGCTGCAGGGCATGGGGCTCGGCTACGCCACCGCCAACCGGGGCGCGTGCCATCTGCGCGGCTACATGGTGGCGACCGAAGTTCTGGGCAACCCGGTCAAGACCGATCCCAAGGCGACGGAAGGAAAGCCCGAGATGCTGAAGGCGTTCCAGGATGCCACCGCGGTGGTGGATTCCACGGGCCTGTGCGTGTTCACCACCTTCGCCTGGACCCTGGCGGACATCCAGCCCCAGCTCCAGGCGGCCTGCGAAGGCGACTGGTCCATGGAGTCCCTGAACCTGCTGGGCGAGCGCATCTGGAACCTGGAGCGGGAGTTCAACCTGAAGGCGGGCTTCACCGCCAAGGACGACACCCTGCCGCCGCGCCTGCTCAAGGAGCCTTGCAAGACAGGCCCGCAGAAAGGGGAAGTGTGCCACCTGGACGTGATGCTGCCCAAGTATTACCAGGTGCGCGGCTGGACCCCGGACGGGGTGCCCACGCCCGAGACCCGCAGGCGGTTGGGATTGTAAGAAGCAACCAATCTTGTTCCGAGGTTGCGATGAAGCACGTGATCATCGGCAACGGCCCCGCCGGGGTGATCGCCGCCGAGACCCTGCGCCGGGCCGATCCCCGGGGCGACATCGTGCTGCTGGGGGACGAGCCGGAGCCGCCCTATTCCCGCATGGCCATTCCTTACCTGCTGGAAAACCAGATCGACGAACGCGGCACCTGGCTGCGCAAGGATCCGGACCATTTCCAGCGGTTAGGCGTCCAACTCAAGACCGCCCGCGCGGTCCGCGTGGACACAGCGGACCGGCAGGTGGAGCTCGCGGACGGAAGCCGCCTCCCCTACGACCGGCTGCTCGTCGCCACCGGCTCGCGCCCCAACCCGCCGCCCGTGCCCGGAGGCGATTCCCCCGGGGTGCTGCCCTGCTGGACCCTGGCGGACGCCCGCCGCATCATGGCGCGGGCCAAACCCGGCGCGCGGGTAGTGCAGATGGGGGCGGGCTTCATCGGCTGCATCATCCTGGATCCCCTCATCGCCCGGGGGGTCCAGCTTACCCTGGTGGAGATGGGCAACCGCCTGGTGCCCCGCATGATGGGGGAGACCGCGGGGAACCTGATCCGCCGCTGGGTGGAACGCCAGGGCGTGAAGGTTTACACTTCCACCCGGTTGGAGCGCATCGAGACGAAAACGGGCGCGGAGACCCTGGAGGTGAGCCTGAGCGACGGCACCCGGCTCCCGGCGGATCTGGTCATCAACGCCACCGGCGTGCGACCCAACGTGGAGTTCCTGGCGGGGAGCCGAATCGCCACCGACGCGGGCGTGAAGGTGGACGCCGCCATGCAGACCAGCGTTCCCGGCGTTTACGCCGCGGGGGATGTGGCCCAGGCGGCCGAGCTGAGCACGGGAAAGATGATCGTCAACGCCATTCAGCCCAACGCCGCCGACCAGGCGCGGGTCGCCGCCCTCAACATGGCGGGGAAAGCGGCGAGCCTGTCGGGCACCCTGGTGATGAACGTGCTGGATACCATGGGCCTCATCGCCACCTCCTTCGGCCAGTGGATGGGAGTGCCCGGGGGCGAGGGCGCGGAGCGCGCCGACCCGGAGCGCTTCCGCTACCTGCGCCTGGAATTCCAGGACGACGTGCTGGTGGGAGCCCACTGCCTGGGGCTGACCGAGCACGTGGGGGTGATCCGGGGCCTGATCCAGACCCGCGCCCCCCTGGGGCCTTGGAAAGACCGCCTGCTGAAGGACCCGACCCGGCTCATGGAAGCCTACCTCGCCCGCGCCCAGGGCGCGGTCGCATGAAAGTCACCCTCAAGCTCTTCGCCATGCTCCAGGACTACCTGCCGCAGGAGGCCCGCGGCCAGCGGGCGCTGGAGCTGACCCTGCCCGAGGGCACCACGGTGGCCGCGGTGGTGGAACGATTCCGTCTGCCCGAGAAACTGGTGCATCTCACCCTGGTGAACGGGGAGTACGTGGAGCGGGAGGCCCGGGCGAGCCGCCCGCTCCAAGACGGCGATGTGCTGGCCATCTGGCCGCCGGTGGCGGGAGGTTGAATGGCGGAACGAACGACGGAACCGGTGCGCATCGAGCGCCATCTGGCGATCAGCCACAAGGACTTCATGCGCACGCTGCCCGCAGCCCTGGGACGGCGCCCGGACACGGAGGATCCGGCCAACATCCTGGTGAAGAGCGGCCCCGACAAGCGCCTGGAAATCCGGCTCTCCCCCGAGGGCAGCCGCCAGATCGGCTCCCTCACCCTGCCCCAGACCGGCGTCGCGCTGGAGTTCGTGGGCTACACCCCCCAGGAAGTCGAGCAGTTCATGCAGCGCTTCGACGCCTATTACCGGCGCGGCGGCGGCTGACGGACCGCTTTTCTAGCCGCGGATTTCCGCCCTTGGACCTGACGCCCCTGGTGGAAATCGTCCGCGCCGCGGCCCGGTTCGATCCCGGCGGCCACCTTCCTTTCCATGCCGCGGGCCAGCAGGTGGGATGGGTCACCCCCCAGCTCGCCGGGCGGCTGGAAGCCATGACGGAGGTATTCCTGGTGGGGGACTTCGGCGTTGCCCTCCATCCCGACCTGACAGCGCCCGAGGACCGGACCCGGGCCCTCGCCCGGGCGGTAGACAGGCTTGCCGCCGAAGGCTGGATCTCCGGCGTGCGCCACGAGCCCTACGCCATTCGCGGCCGCTTCGACGAGCCGCCCCTCTTCGCCATCGAGCGGGCGGCGGCCCGCCCCTTCGGCCTCACCACCTTCGCCGTCCACGTGAACGGCCTTGCCCATCGCTCGGACGGGGGGACGGACATGTGGATCGCCCGCCGCAGCCCCACCAAGCCCATCGATCCGGGCCTGCTGGACAACCTGGTGGGCGGGGGCGTCGCCGCGGGGCACACCGCTGCCCAGACCCTGGTCAAGGAATGCTTCGAGGAGGCGGGCATCCTGGAGCCTCTGGCCCGCAAGGCCCGGCCGGCCGGCCTGGTGGGGCTTCTGCGGGAAGTGCCCGAAGGGGTCCAGTCGGAGGTGATCTTCGTCCACGACCTGGCGCTGCCGCCCGAATTCGCCCCGTGGAACACGGACGGGGAAGTGGCCGAATTCCGTCGGGTTCCCCTTCAGGCCTTGCCGGAGATGCTGGCGCAAGACGCGCCTTCCTTTACCCTGGACGCCGCCCTGGTGATCCTGGACTGCCTGGTCCGCCACGGGGTGATCGGCCCCGACGACAGGGGCTACCAGAGCCTGGTGACGGGTCTGGGGCCGAAGCCTCTCGGCTGAAACCGGCGGCGGTGCCCCCGCGTCCAAAAATTGTCCTCCGGCAAAGAGGAGCGCTGCCATGCTCATCGGCGTACCCAAGGAGATCAAGACCCACGAGTACCGGGTGGGCCTCACCCCCGCCAGCGTGAAGGAGGTGGTGGCCCATGGCCACCGGGTCCTGGTGGAACGGGGCGCCGGGGCCGGCATCGGCGCCTCAGACGCCGAGTATCTGGGCGCTGGGGCCGAGGTGGCGGCTTCCGCCGAAGAGGTCTACGCCCGGGCCGAGATGATCGTGAAGGTCAAAGAGCCCCAGCCGGTCGAGCGGGCCCGCCTTCGGGAAAACCAGATCCTCTTCGCCTATCTGCATCTCGCCCCCGACCCCGAGCAGGCCCGGGACCTCATGGCCCGAGGCGTGGTGGCGATCGCCTACGAGACCGTCACCTCCTCTGGCGGCGGGCTGCCCCTCCTCGCTCCCATGTCGGAGGTGGCCGGCCGCATGGCGATCCAGGCGGGCGCTCGCTGCCTAGAACGGGAAAACGGCGGCATGGGGGTGCTGCTGGGCGGCGTGCCCGGCGTGCCGGCGGCCCGCATCACGATCCTCGGCGCGGGCGTGGTGGGAACGAACGCGGCCCAGATGGCGGTGGGCACCGGCGCCCAAGTGACGGTCCTGGACCTCTCGGTGGAGCGGCTGCGCCGCATCGACCACGTGTTGGGCGCGCGGGTCGTCACCTGCTTTTCCAACCGCCACAACATCGAAGAGCACGTGCTGGCGGCGGAGCTGGTGATCGGGGCGGTGCTGATCCCCGGCGCCGCCGCGCCCAAGCTGCTGCCCCGGACGCTGGTGCGGGCCATGAAGCCGGGCTCGGCCATCGTGGACGTCTCCATCGATCAGGGCGGTTGCGCCGAGACCTCCCGCCCCACCACCCACGCCGAGCCCACCTACGTAGAGGAAGGCGTGGTGCACTACTGCGTGGCCAACATGCCGGGGGCAGTCCCCCACACTTCTACCTACGCCCTCAACCACGCCACGCTGCCCTTCGTGCTGGCCCTGGCCGACAAGGGCTGGCGGCGGGCGATGGAGGAGGACCCCCACCTACGGGAGGGGCTCAATGTGTGCCGCGAGCGCATCACCCACCGGGGTGTGGCGCAGGCCCTGGGACTGCCCTACACGGACCCGGCGCGAGCGCTCGCCGGGTAAGGCGCGCCGTCCGCCCGGGATCGCGTCACCCGCGGAGCCACGGATTGACGACCTTCGCTCCGACGCCTTCGAAGTGGCGCGTGTTACGGGTGGCGATCACAGCCCTACGCGCGCGCTGCGGCGATGCCAGCAATCTGCACGTCGTGGAACCCGACCCGACGACCCGCACGGCGGCGGCGCGCGGCGATCCTGGCGGCTTCGGCCGCAGCCGCCTGCTCAAAGGGCAACCCATGGCCTTCCAGATCTTCTTCGAGCGCCCTGTCAAAAGCCCTCATCGGTCATGGCGGGGTCTCTTCGCCAGTTCAGCTCCTCGCCACCACGCCCACCAGGGGGTTTTCCGCCCGCAGGCGGCACAGGAGCACCCGGTCGAAGCGCCGGGTGAGGGCGAGGGCGGCCTCGGCCGCCTGCCGGGCCAGGGCCTCCCGCTCGGCGTCGTCCACCATGTTGATCACCGGCACCACCCGCGCCGAGCCCGTGCCCTTCATGAGGCCCTCCTCGGAGGCCATGAGCCGCGCCACCTGCCCCGGCGTGAGCGGCTCGCCCCGCTTCCCCCCGCTCACCGCCTCGATCCGGTCGATGCGGTGGGCGACGCGCTCGGACAGGGGCTCACCGATGGCCCTGGCGGAAAGAAGCGCGATGACGGTGGCGGCACCCGCAGGAATCCGCGGCTCGTCCTCCTCCGGGCACTTGATCCAGCGCATGCGGGCCCCGTCGGCCTTGACCAGGGTGACGGCGAAGCCGGCCGTCCGGTGGATCTGCGCCACCAGGGCCGGCGACACGCCGCCGAGCCTCCCTTCCTTCGCGCTCGGCGCGAAATAAGCCACCTTGGGGTGACGGGCAGCCGCGGCCCTCACCCGCTCCGACAGCAGTGGCTCCTCGGCCACCACCTGGGCCACGGGAAGGCTCGTAGGCAGCCGAGGCGTCAGGACCGTGGCGGTGAGGGCGACCGGCCCCGGGTGAAGGGCGGCCAGGCGCTGCAGCACGCTCTTCTTGCCCCCCGCGCCCACGGCGCACACGATGCCGGAGCGGGCGCCGAACAGATCGAGCAGGTCTTCGCCCCTCATCGGTCCGGGTCCCGGGCCACGACCGCCGCCCGCACCGACAGGATGCGCGGGAGGAACCGGGCGAGGACTCGCCAATGCTCGCCCCCATCCCGGCTGGCGAAGAGCTGCCCGTTGGTGGTGCCGAAATACAGGCCGCAGGGCTCGATCCCGTCGGCGTCCATCGCCTCCCGTAGCACGCTTACGTACGCCCTACGTTGCGGCAACCCCCGGGTAAGGGGCGTCCAGGTGCGGCCCGCGTCCCGGCTCCGGTACACCCGCAGCCGGCCGCCCACCACGGTGCGCATGTGGCTGCTTTCCTCCGGGATTTGGAACACCGTGTCCGGGTCCCGGGGATCCACCGCCAGGGCGTAGCCGAAATCGCTGGGCAGGCCCGCCGTGACGTCGATCCAATGTCCGGCGCCGTCGTCGCTGCGGAAGGTGCCGGCGTAGCACTGGCGGTACAGCCGCTCCGGCTGGGCCGGGTGCAGGACCAGGCGATGCACGTTGTGACCGCACTGCCTCGAAGGATCGGGGACGTGGGCCACCGGCACCCCCTGGTTCGCGGCACGCCAAGTCTCGCCGCCGTCTTCGCTCCCGTAGACGCCGCCCGCGGAGACCGCGGCGTACATCCGGCGCTCGTTTCGGGGATCCACGTGGATCGAATGCACGGCGAACATTCCATGGGCCGGCTCCCAGTAAGCCCGGGTCGGGTGATGGTTAAGACCGGCGACGGGCGACCAGGTCGCGCCCCCGTCGCGGCTCACGAACAGGCCGGGCGGATCGATCCCCGCGTAGAGGGTGCGCGGGCTTCCCGGACCGCCCGGCGCCAGGTACCACACCGCCTTGAGGGGCGGATCCATCTCGCCGAGAGCGTGATGGGGCACGGCGGGCAGCGGCGTCCAGCGCCGGCCCGCGTCCCCGGTGCGATAAAGATGGGCGCCCCACACCGGATGAGCCGCCGCAGCGTATCCGGTCTGCGAGTTGCGCGGATCGAGCCATGCGTGGAGGATTTCGTACCCCGCGAGATGCGGCTCCTCCAGGCGCCAGCGCGCCCGCGCGAGGCTCGAGCGGGCGACGAACAATCCTTTTTGCGTCCCGATCACCAGCGCCACATGGGACGCTCCGCGCTCGCTAGGCATCTTCGCTCGATGGGTCGAAACGGTCCCCCTGGTTGGGCATCCGCACGGCCTCCGCGTTCGGCGGTGGCAGGCCGAGGGATCGGGAAAGGTTCGCAAAGCGGGCGAGCGCCCCAAGTTTTTCTGCGACGCTCGATAACCGCAAGGCAAGGAGGGTGGCGCGCCCGGCGAGATTCGAACTCACGACCTTCGGCTCCGGAGGCCGACACTCTATCCAGCTGAGCTACGGGCGCGCGGGGCCTGTATTATGCCGCTTTCCCGCTAGGGCGTCCACGCCCGTGCTTTGAGGGCTTTTGGCAAAGCCGCTATAATTTCACGACTTTTTTGCGTGCGGGACCCGGCATGGCAGACATCCACATCGAAGAGCACTCTTCCCTCATCAAGACCCCGAAGCAACTCATCATCACGGTGGTGCTGGCCTTCCTCGTGCCGGTGGTCGTCATCGTGATGATCGCCCACTTCATGACGGGCGGCATCAAGACGCCGAAAGAGGCGATGGCGCCGGAAGCCGTGGCCCAGCGGTTGAAGCCCGTGGGAACCCTGGTGGTGGCGGGAACGCCCGCCGCCGAAGCCGAGGCCCAGCGCCTCGCCGCGGCCGCCCCCGCCCCGGCGCCCGCCCAAGCCCCGGCGCCCGCGGCCGGAACTCAGACCGCCGCCCTGGACGGCCAGGCGGTCTATCAAAAAACCTGCGCCGCCTGTCATGCCGCAGGCGTGGCAGGCGCGCCGAAGCATGGCGACAAGGCGGCCTGGAGCACCCGCATCGCCCAGGGCAAGGATGCTCTATACGCAGCCGCGCTCAAGGGCAAGGGCGCCATGCCGCCCAAAGGAGGAAATCCTGTCCTGTCCGACGCGGAGGTTAAGGCCGCGGTAGACTACATGGTGGAGCACGCCAAGTAAGGGCAGACGGTCACCAGAGGCGTAGATCCGAGTCTGCGCCTTTTTTGTTTCTGATGCCATGGCGACCTACGCGATCGGCGACGTGCAGGGGTGCTACGCCCCGCTGCAACGCCTGCTGGAGAGAATGCGCTTCGATCCGGCCCGGGACCGGCTATGGTTTACCGGCGACCTGGTCAATCGCGGCCCCGCCTCCCTCGAGACCCTGCGCTTCGTGAAAAGCCTGGGCGCGGCGGCGGTGGCGGTGCTGGGTAACCACGACCTCCATCTGCTGGCGGCGGCGCGCGGGGTTCGCCGCCTCCACCGCCAGGACACCTTGAGGGACGTGCTGGGGGCGACCGACCGGGACGAGCTGCTCGACTGGCTGCGCCGCCGCCCCCTGATCCATGCCGAAGGCGCCACCGTCCTGGTGCACGCGGGGCTGCTGCCCGAGTGGAGCGTGCCCCGGGCGCTGGAATTGGGGCGGGAAGTGGAGCGAGCCCTGGTGGAAGACCTGGACGGCTTCTGCCGCCACATGTACGGCAATCACCCGGACCGGTGGGACGAGGCCTTGACCGGCTACGAGCGCCTTCGGGTGATCGTCAACGCCATGACGCGGCTGCGGATCCTCACCCCGGACGGGCGCATGGAGCTCACCTACACCGGCCCGCCCGAGCACGCGCCCGCCGGCTGCGTGCCCTGGTACGCCGTGCCCGAGCGCCGCAGCCGGGACTATTTCATCGTCTGCGGCCATTGGGCCGCCCACGGGCTCGCCATCACCGAGGCTCTGGCGACGCTGGATACGGGCTGCGTATGGGGCGGGAAGCTGACGGCGCTGCGCCTGCAGGACCGGCAGGTGTTCCAGGTCGCCTGCGGGGAAGAGGCAGACCGAGAGCGGCGGCGATGGCCTGTTCCGACGCCCGGGCCAGCTCGTGGCGGGTGAGGCTGCGGGGGTCGATAGGCTCGCAGAAGACGATTTCGGCCCGGGTGTAAGGCTCCCCCAGGATGCGTTTGAGGGACCCGGCGAAGCTCATGTCTCCGTAGTAGGGGACGGCCCGGGAAAGGGCCCCTGAGGCATCCCGGTAGCGCAGGGCGGCCGGGTGGACCGGCGCCACGACCTCCACGGCGGGCTGCAGCAGGGAGGGGTGAAAGATTTTCAGCTCGGTGCCGTCGGTGGTGGTGCCTTCGGGGAAGACCGCCAGGCGCTCCCCGGCGGCCAGCAGCCGCCGGATCTCCCCGTTCACCCGCGCCGCGTCGTGGCGCCGGCTGCGCTCGACGAAGATCGTCCCCGCCCGCTCGCTCAAGTAGCCGATCAACGGCCAGCGCCGGATCTCCGCCTTGGCCACGAAACGGCACGGGCTCACCGCGGAGATGACGAAGATGTCGAGCCAGGAGACGTGATTCGCCACCACCACCCCCGTGCGCGGCTCCACGCCAGGAGGATCGCCCCCCACCGAAAGCTCGACGCCCAGAATGCCCAGGAGCTGGAGGGACCAGCGGCGCATGACCCGGGCCCGGGCGGACCGATCGAGCCGCGGATACTGGAAAGTCACGCGAGCGAGCCCCGCCGCCAGGTGATACGCCAGGCGCGCGATCCGCCACGCGGAACGGACGAAGGGATGGAGGCTAGGCGTGATGATCTTTCAGGAAATGGCGCGCGTAGCGCCCGTTCAGGCGTTGCATGGGCAACAGGAGGAGGAGATCCGCGGTATTGAAGTCGGGATCCCAGGCCGGATCGCCGCACACCCAGGCGCCGAGGCGCAGGTAACCCTTGATCAGGGGCGGGATGGCGGCGTCCAGGTCCCCTTTCAGCGCGGCGAGGGGAAGCGGGCAGCGCGGAAACACCCGGTATTCCACCGGACTCATGAAGCGCTGGCACACCTGGTTGTAGATGCTGGCCGCCACCCGCCCGCCGTCGCCCATGGCGATGCTGGCGCAGCCGATCAGGTAATCGTACCCGTGGCGGCGCATGTAAGCGGCGATGCCCGACCAAAGCAGGGCGATGATGGCGCCGTTGCGGTAACCGGGATGCACGCAGGCGCGCCCCACCTCCACGAGGCGGCCGCCCAGGTGGGCCAGCCGCACTAGGTCGAACTCGTCCTCGGAATAGTAGCCGCCGATGCGCTCGGCGTTCTCGGGGCTCAGGATGCGGTAGGTGCCGACCACTTCGTGGGTCTCGCGGTCGCGCACCAGCAGATGCTCACAGTACGGGTCGTACAGATCGCGATCGATGCCGAGATGGGCGCTTTTCAGGCGCGCGCCCATCTCCTCCCCGAAGACCCGGTAGCGCAGCCGCTGGGCCTCCAGCACCTCCCCGGGAGATTGGGCGAGCTGCACCAGGAGCCGCCGGCGCTGGGCCGGTCGTATGCGCGATTGTTGGGTCAGCATGGTCGATCCCTTCACCACGGTCGGCGCCACTGTAGGCCGGAACCGTGACGCTTGCGTGAAAGACCTGCTAACCCTGGATGAAATCCCCGCCCGTCCCGGGTGCACCGGGCAGCCCCTCGGTTCAGTAATGAGTGACGCGAGTCACGCCCCCGCCGGACACCACCCTCACCCGGTCGCCGGGCTTGAAGCTCTCGTCGGCCTCCTGGGTCACCGCGATCAGGCTGCCGCTGTCCAGTTTCACCGTGATCTCCAGGCCGGGCCTGCGGGTGAGGGCCTCCTCGGCCGCCGCGCCGGCGAGCCCTCCCAGCACGGCGCCGCCGATGGCCCCGATGGCCGCGCCCTTGCCGTGGCCGATCTCGCTGCCCGCAATGCCCCCCGCGGCGGCGCCGGCCGCCGCGCCGATGGGGGTCTTGGTGCCCTCGATGGTCACCGGCCGCACGCTCTCCACCACCCCCAGGCGCACGGTCTGCTCCTTGCGCGCCTGGTCCCGGCTGTAGGCACCGCCCGACAGGCTCCCGGCGCACCCCGCCACCGCCACCGCGATAGTCGCCAGCACCCAAGCCAATATCCGCTTGCTCATGACCTTCTCCAGCTCTGGTTCACCACAAACGATAGCCGAACGCCTCGTAGAAACGCTCGTCGATTTCCTCGCGGCTCGGTTGGTGGTTCTGGGCACCCCGATGGGCGATCTTGATGGCGCCCATCGCCGAAGCGAGCCGACCGGCGTCTTCCAGGGTGAGCCCGTTGGCGATGGCGTACAGCAATCCCGCCCGGTAGGCGTCCCCGCAGCCGGTGGGATCCACCACCGCATCGGCCCGCACGCAGGGGATGTGGATCTCCCGGCCCTCGGCATGAATCACCGACCCCTGGGCCCCCCGGGTAACCACGAAGGCCCTCACCCGCCGCGCCAAGGCTGCGACCGGCAGCCCAGTGCGCTCTTCCAGGAGCTTGGCTTCGTAGTCGTTCGCCGCCACGTAGTCGGCCGCGTCGATGAAGTCGAGCAGCTCCCGGCCATTGTACATCGGCAGTCCCTGGCCCGGATCGAAGAGGAACGGGATGCCCGCCTCGCGGAATTCCCGGGCGTGCTTGAGCATGCCTTCGCGGCCGTCCGGCGCCACGATCCCGAGCCCGATGCCCTCGGCTTCATGGACACTGTTCAGGTGGGAATGGTTCATGGCCCCCGGGTGAAACGCGGTGATCTGGTTGTCGTCCAGGTCGGTGGTGATGAAGGCCTGGGCCGTGTAGGTCCCCTCGACCCGCAGCACGTGGGTGCGCTCCAGCCCGAGCCGCTCCAGGCGGCTTTCGTACGGGTGGGAGTCCTCCCCCACGGTGGCCATCACCACCGGCTCACCGCCCAGCAGCCTGAGGCTATAGGCGATGTTGCCGGCGCAGCCGCCGTATTCCCGCCGCAGGTCCGGCACCAGGAAGGACACGTTCAGGATGTGAATCTGATCGGGAAGGATGTGGTTCCTGAACCGATCGCGAAACACCATGATCGTGTCGTAGGCGATGGAGCCGCAGATCAGCGTGCGCATAGCTGGTCGATTATACAAGAGCAAGAACAGCGCCGCGGGTCCGGTTGTCCGACCTCCGTGGCGTCGGCAAGGTTCGGATGTCGGCAAGCGGTGCACCGGCGAGCGCGACCATTATGCTTCATGCATGCCCCCGTCGTCGCGAGACGGATCTCCTAGCGAAATGTCACCACCACCTCGGGTTCTCCTGACAGCCCCCGGTACCGAACTCGGATCGAGGCGCCTGGCTCGGGTGTCAGGGGCGCGCTGAAGGCGCCCAGGCTCACCAGGTCCCCGGGCTCGAGCCGCTCGCCCCGGCGCTGGAGGTCCCGGGCGAGCCAGAGCAGCGCGTTCAGGGGGTGGCTCAGCACCGCCGACCCTGGGGCGCGGGCGAGGACGCGCCCCGCCCCGTCCTCCACCACCACTTCCATGGTCCCGAGGGCCACCGGATCGAGCCGCGCCGCCGGAAGCGGCGTGCCCAGGACGCCGAGGCGGGCACCCACGTTGACCGCGGTAATGAGGGCTGCGTTGACCGGCGCCCCTTCCGCCAGGGCCAGGTCCGCCAGCTCGATGAAGGGGATCACCTCCCCCAGGGCGGCCAGGGCTTCCCCCGGCGTGGCCGCCTCGTTGACCGCAGCGCTTCCTATCCGCACCAGCAGGTCCGCCTCCACCACCGGCCGGGCCCCGTAGGCGGCCGGCACCGCGGCCCCGCCGGAAAGCAGCATCTTTTCCAGGAGCACCCCCCGTACCGGCGCGGCGGCGCCGAAGCGACGCTGCAGAGCGGGATGGGTGAGCCCCACCTTGTAGCCCACTCGGGGTCCAAGCCTGGGCTCGAGCCGCGCCACCAGCTTGGCCTGGGTGCAGAGTGCCTCCTCCAGGGTCATGGCGGGATCCAGGCCTCCCAAGGGGATCCGAGCGTGCCAGGCCGCCGCCAGAACGTCGGCTTCGGCCTCGGTGGCGCAGGCGCCCCAGGCGCCGCCGGCGGCCCAGGCCAAGGCCCAGGCGAGCCCCGCCAGCCACCGGGGCCGGTTTCGAGGGAAGGGTCGATGAAGCGGAGCCGGCGCAGGGGACATGGAGCCAGCGCAGGAAAGGAAACAAAGGAAACGAGCCCCGCCCGCTGGAGGCCTGCCACGGCGCGGGCGGGGCGGGATGGGGTCAGCTCAGGTGCTTGTTGACCAGCTTGGTCATCTCAAACATGGACACCTGGCTCTTGCCGCCGAAGACAGCCCTGAGCTTGTCGTCGGCGTTGATCATGCGCTTGTTCACGGTGTCCTGGAGCTTGTTTTTCCTGATGTAGTCCCAGACCTTCTTGGTGACCTCGGTGCGGGGCATAGGGCTCGAGCCCACCACGGCCGCCAGGGTGGCGTCGGGGGTCATCGGCTTCATGAAGGCGGGGTTCGGCTTGCGCTTGGCTGCCGGCTTGGCCGCCTTCTTGACCGGCTTTTTCGCCGCGGGCTGCTTCTTGGCCGCCGGCTTCTTGGCCGCCGGCTTCTTGGCCGCGGGTTTCTTCGCGGCCGGTTTCTTGGTCGCCGGCTTCTTCGCCGCCGGCTTCTTCGCGGTTTTCTTGGTCGCCATAATCTTCCCTCCAATCGATGCGTGCGGTCGCCTTTTCCCCTCTATGCCGGTGCCTGGCTCAAGGCGATAGCTAGGCGACGAGAGAATGCCTAAGCTTTTGGCTCTGCGCAAGGGGTTTTTGCCCGTAGGCGCCCGTTTTTCCGGGCTCCGCGCCGATCGAGGCCGTTTTGCGGGCGTCCGCAGGGCTCCGTTGGGGGACTAAACCCAGCGGCGCCGGCCTCCAGAGGCCCGTTCGCCGGAAGAAGCGCCGCCAGCCGCCGGGGGGCGGCTTGGGAGGTGCCCCGGTGGCTCGGCCGCCCGGTGGAGGGGAGCTGCGGCACCGTCCTGATCCCCCAGCGCCCCGGTACGCCGAAGCGGTACGCCGAGGGTTCCTCTAGGCCCATCCGTCCGCCGGGCTCCGCCTCCCGGAACGCCTCGGGTAAACTTTGAGTTTTCCAAATAAACCGGTTCCTGCCCCCGTCCATGTCAGCCCCCAAGCCCGCCCCCAAGGCCCCCGCGGCCCACGTCACCAACTTCCTGCGCCAGATCATCGAGGAGGACCTGCGCACCAACAAATGGGGGGGGCGGGTCGCCACCCGCTTTCCCCCGGAGCCCAACGGCTATCTCCACATCGGCCACGCCAAGTCCATCTGCATCAATTTCGGCCTGGCCCGGGACTACGGCGGCGAGTGCCACATGCGCTTCGACGACACCAACCCGGAGAAGGAGGAGCAGGAGTACGTGGACTCCATCCTGGAGTCGGTGCGCTGGCTGGGCTTCGATTGGGGCGAGCACCTGTACTACGCTTCGGATTACTTCGACAAGCTCTACGAGTTCGCGGAATATCTGATCCGCCAGGGCAAGGCCTACGTGGACAGCCTCTCGGCCGAGGAGATCCGCGACTACCGGGGCACCCTGACCGAGCCGGGCAGGAACAGCCCCTACCGGGACCGCCCGGTGGAAGAGAACTTGGACCTCTTCCGGCGCATGCGGGCCGGCGAGTTCCCCGACGGCGCCCACGTGCTGCGGCTCAAGATCGACATGACGTCGCCCAACATCAACCTGCGCGATCCGGTCATCTACCGCATCCGCCACGCGCCCCACCACCGCACAGGAAATCGGTGGTGCATCTATCCCCTGTACGACTATGCCCATTGCATCTCGGACGCCTTGGAGCGGATCACCCACTCCATCTGCACCATGGAGTTCGAGGATCATCGGGCGCTTTACGACTGGATCCTGGACGAGCTGGCCGAGGTGCTGCCCTGGCATTCGCGGCAGTACGAGTTCTCGCGTCTGAATCTCCTCTACACGGTGCTTTCCAAGCGCAAGCTGATCGAGCTGGTGGAAGGCGGGCACGTGGACGGCTGGGACGACCCGCGTATGCCCACCCTGGTGGGCTGCCGGCGCCGGGGCTATACCCCCGAAGGGATTCGCCTGTTCGTGGAGCGCATCGGCGTATCCAAGCAGGAATCGTGGATCGACATGACCGTGCTGGAGGACTGCATCCGGGAGGACCTGAACGAGCGGGCGCCGCGGCGCATCGCGGTGCTCGATCCCCTGAAGCTGGTGATCGTGAACTACCCGGAGGAGCGGGAAGAGACCTGCCGCGCGCCCAACCATCCCCAGAAGCCGGAGCTGGGCACGCGGGAATTGCCCTTCTGCCGGGAGCTATGGATCGAGCGGGACGACTTCATGGAGCATCCTCCCAAGGGCTTCTTCCGCCTGTCGCCCGGCGCGGAGGCGCGGCTACGCTACGCCTACCTCGTGAAATGCGTAGACGTGAAGAAGGACGCCGAGGGGCGCGTGGTGGAAGTGCATTGCACCTACGACCCCCAGACCCGGAGCGGCACCCCGGGGGCGGAGAGCCGCAAGGTCAAGGGCAACATCCACTGGCTCTCGGCCCGGCACGCGGCGGCGGCGGAGGTGCGCCTGTACGACCGGCTGTTCTCGGTGCCCCATCCCGGCGCGGGGGGCCGGGATTATCGGGAAGACCTGAACCCCCATTCTAAGCGGGTGATCCGCGCTTGGGTGGAGCCGCTCGCCGCCGCCGCCCAGCCCGAGGAGCGGTTCCAGTTCGAGCGACACGGCTATTTCGTCGCCGACCTGCGCGACCACGCGCCCGGGCGTCCGGTGTTCAATCGAAGCGTCACCCTGAGAGATTCCTGGGGCAATTCGCGACAATAGCCGTGGTCGTAGGGTGCGTGGAGCGCAAGCGAAACGCACCGGAATCGACCGACGGATCCACCAGCGGCGTCGCCTTTTGGGAGGAGACGAAGATCACGGCGTCGGACAAAGCGACGACATCGTGCTCCTCGCCGGGTTCGGTGAACAGATAATCGCCTTCCGACAACTCGGCGCCCCCCGATCGATACCTTTCCCGCGAGGACCACCACCTCTTCCGTGCCGTGATGGGTATGGCGGGGTAAAGCGCGATCCAGCCGCCAGACGCACCACCGAGGAACGCCCTCCGGATTCGTTGTTGCGGTAAAGACTGCGCTCGATACCGGGATGGCCGGTGGGCCGCCAGTTCCGCTCGCTTCAGTTGCTTTTCCAAGCCCTTCAAATCGCCGAGCACCCACACGTCCGCAATCTTCTCCCCACGGAATGTGAACAATGCGCACCCCGCCCAGCTTACGCGCTTTTGAGTGGGCGGATAACCCAAAAGCTCGGCTTGATCAATGCCGGTTTGTGCGTCCTCATTTTTCTGTCACATAAGGCTGGCGCTGAGCCTCGAAGCGCTGAGACCAAGGCAGGGAAGCGCGGCAACGCCGTTCCCCGCGCCCGCTGAAGCAGAAACCTAGCAGAGCGTCTGGGGTGCGGGCCAGGCACAGGTCCGGGCTGGACACCTAGGAACAGATAGGGCGCGTAGGGTGCGCCTTGGCGCACCGCTCGGGGGATGCCGGTACGCTTCGCCCGCCTGCCGCGACACGTGCGGCGCAGGCGCCACGTTCAGGTTAGGAAGCGGCGAAGCGACAGACGGCGCTCGTCGAAGCGCCACAGGCCGGCCCGCCGCGCCGCCGCGTAGGCGGCTTCCAATTCGGTGGGAAGCGGCCGCCGGTCGATCTCCACGTACAGCCGGCGCCCGTCGTCGGCGATGGAGCCCACCTGGTACTCGGGACGGTACTGGCCCATGATGTTCACGTAGGTGTCGGGGGACACCTCGTTGGCCAGCCACTCGAAGATGGCCGCGGCCTCCTCCGCCAGGCCAGGCATCACCAGGTGGCGTACCAGCACACCCCGCTTGGCGAGGCCGTCAGGGCCGAACTTGAGGGGTCCCACCTGCCGGTGCATCTCCAGGATCGCCTCCCGTGCCCGCTCCGGATAGTCCTTGGCCTTGGCGAAGCGGCGAGCGCTCTCCCGCGTCCAGAACTTGAAATCGGGCATGTAGATGTCCACCAGCCCGTCTAGCAGCTTAAGCGACTCGACCGAGTCGTAGGCGCTGGTGTTGTAGACGATGGGGAGCTTGAGACCCTGGGGCACCGCCGCGGCGATCGCCTCGATCATCTGGGGAACCACGTGCTCGGGGGTGACGAAGTTGATGTTGTGGCAGCCTTGGGCCTGCAGCGCCAGGGCGAGGTCGGCGATCTCCTCCGCCGTGCACTCCCGGCCGGCGCGCTTCTGGGAGATGTCCCAGTTCTGGCAGAACACGCAGCGCAGGTTGCACAGCCCGAAGAAGATGGTGCCCGAGCCGTTCCAGCCGCGCAGGCAGTCTTCCTCGCCGAAATGGGCGAAGGCGCTGGAGACGACGGCGTACCGCCCCGTGTTGCACACCCGCATCTGGTTTTCCAGGCGGTTGACGTGGCAGTTGCGGGGACAAGCGCAGCAGTCGGCGAGCTCCGCCAGGGCCGCCCTCACCCGCGCTTCCAGGCCGCCCTTGCGGTAGGTCGCCAGGTAGGCGGGCTCGAAGTCCCTTACCTGGAAGCGGGGGTCGGGCTCCCAGGAGGTCCAAGGCGTCAACATACGGACCCGAGACGGCAGGGAATTGCTCTCGATCGACCACTCTATTAGACAACTCCCGGCGTCCTTGGTCCAGCGGGAGGGCAGGTGCCGGTAAGCTGCGCCCTTGCGCCGCGTGCCCGGCCTGGCGCTTCGAGCATTGGGGGTGCCCCCGCACCCCGGGGACTGTACCCAAACCCTTTTGGGCGCCGCCGATGACCGTGCCCTACAGATTCTCGGGCCAAAGGCCAGTGAGCTTGGCGATGTCTCGCGAGCATTCGCGGACCGATTTCTTCGCGGGTCCGCGTTAAGGTACGCGACGCTTGCGGCCCGTCGCTCTTGAACGTATTTGTAGACCCCGTCGTATTTTCGCCAGCACGTTGTTTACGGCAGCGATGTCGAACCGCTCCGGGTCGAATCCGGCACCGAGCCAGTCGAGCGTTTCCTCATGCTCGGGATTCGAGGGATCTGCAATGATCTTCAATAAGTCCGCATAGCCCCAGACGCCGCCGCAGTCCTCCGGCGGGCACGCCCTGGCGCCGGCAATGCAAGAGAGTCGGGCGTCTTCCTTGGCGCCCCCGAGCACTTTTTCCAGTACGATCTTGTGTTCCCAACCGTCACCGAAATCGTACTCATAGATCATCGCGTCTTTGACGGTCCTTAAGACCTCGTCCAGGCGCACGCGCTTTTCGTTGATCCGTTCCATCGCGAATTCAGGATCGGGCTCCCCGTAAAGCACGCCCCTTGCAACGAACTGATGCAAGTGCGAGTCTGTCCAGCCCATGGCGACTTGGAGGACTTCGTGCAGGTCGGCCAGCGAAAGGGAACTCGGCACAAGCAGCCGGCGCCAAATCGGCGGCCTGACGCCGTTCAGCGTCACCTTGATCTGATACATCATCGCGTCGGTTGCCATTTGTCGGCATCTCAGAAAGTCAAGGTGTAACGGTTTGAGCCGCTACCTCCGCCCGCGCCAGTAGCCGGGACGTCGGCTATGGGAGCGAGCGAAAGAATACGCAGTTGGTGACCAACTACGGTGTCCCTCGGGGTGCAGCCAGTAGTTCACTGGAACCGGGCCTTCAGCTCAGCCAACGCCCCGGAACCAGGGATCAACAAGACGGCGCCGCTTTCCATCTCAGCACTCCGGCGCTCCACCTCTGCGGCCCATGCCTCCTCGACACCAGGATCCATGTCAAGACTTGGAATCAATCGCTCGACCAATCACGTCCACCCTGTGGTCGGCGGTTGCAACGCTTCAGCTTCCAGCAATTCGACAGTCGAAACCATGGCTCACTCCACGAGAGCTAAAGCAAAGGTTAGATTGCCATAGTGCCGTGCATATAGGCAAACGTCGCGACAGCCTCAGAAAAGGTGGCAACGCTTCGCGTCACCAGCAGCAAGAGGCAGAGCGAGAATGAGCAGCGCTTTTTGTTGCCCACGTGCATAAGATTGCTAGCGGCTTTCCTTCACTTAGAAACGATGGATTTGTAGGTTCAGAGCCTACCTCAAAATTGTTGTTGGCGTGAGGATGAGTTCGTAGAATCGGATGCATGCTGCGTCTGAGCGACGAACAGTGGGAGCGAATTCGGGAGCATTTTCCCGAAGAGACCCTTGCCGAAGGTCGAGCAGGCGCAAGCCGGTGCCGACGCGCCAGGTGCTTGCCCACTTCTTGCGGCGCAAGCGCTATCCCACAGCGCTCAACGATCGGCTGTCACACCGCCAGCCGGTTTCACCGGGCGAAGGCCATCTTCAACGGGTCCGGTGCCTTGTCGCAGATCAGTCGGCGAGTCTCGGCCTCCTGGCTGGGCTTGGCGAGCTGCGCTCGCCAAGCTTGCGCCGCCGCGCTTGTCTCTCAATGCGCACGCCTTCCTGTACATGACATTGGCAGAGGTTGAACACCCCGATGCGCGACAGGCACTCTCCTCGGCGATAGCTTCATATGCCTAGCCGCGCCGACGCAGACCGACTACTTACCGCCGCTGTTCCGCGCGCTTCAAACCACAACGATCTTATGATGCTTTGTCTTTTCATGCCAGCGGGATTGGGCGGCAACGAGAATGTCAAGACCAGATGTTTCCGCTCAATATAGGGACGCTCCGCCATGGGGAGCAGGGCTTCGGCGGAGCTTTTTAGGCGATAAAGACTTGTCGAGCTGGGCGGGGTGAGGACTCCCGTCTCCCCCACATGGCACTCCGGCGTCGCCGCCGTGCTACGGCCGGAGATTCACCGCGTCGCCCGCCCAAGTGAAAATGATGTCAGGGAAGGCGGATGGGAGGCCGGCCGTCCCTCCATCCAAGACCCCTGACTGGGCCGAGTAACCGGACGCCGAAAATTTCCGGGGTCGTCACCCGCCGTTTCCATGATACCCCTGTCGCGGGCTTCCTAGTTTTTCAAACCAAGTGCCGCCCGTCAGTCACCGTCACTTGCCTTCGCTCCTGTCCCGGAGCTACCATTAGCACTCTCTCGCATCGAGTGCTAACAAATCCCCGTCATCGACCACAACCTATTGAAGGAGAAAAACTTTATGAAAATCCGTCCGCTGCACGACCGGGTCATCGTCAAGCGCCTGGAAGAGGAGCGCAAGACCGCGTCCGGCATCGTGATTCCCGACACCGCCGCGGAGAAGCCCGATCAGGGGGAAGTGGTCGCCATCGGCAATGGCCGGCTGCTGGAAAACGGGACCCTGCGCCCCCTGGAGGTCAAGGTGGGCGATCGGGTGCTCTTCGGCAAGTATTCGGGCCAGACCGTGAAGGTGGAAGGGGAAGAGCTCCTCGTGATGCGCGAGGAGGACATCATGGGCGTCATAGAGAACGGTTAATCGTCCTAATCATCAGAGGAGTCCGCACAACATGGCAGCCAAAGAAGTCAAGTTCCATGAAGCCGCTCGCCATCGCATCGTCGCTGGCGTGAACATTCTCGCCGATGCCGTCAAGGTCACGCTGGGGCCCAAGGGCCGCAACGTGGTGATCGAGCGC
>NZ_JBRBEM010000005.1:0-178771 GCF_052805615.1 Pelomicrobium sp. P1 | reverse complement strand
TTGGCGGGGCCATTGGGGCGCTCAAGGGTCCGAAGCACGGGGGCGCGAATGAAGTGGCGCGGGCGATTCAGGCGCGCTACGAGGGTCCCGAGGAGGCGGCGGCTGACATCCGGGCGCGGCTTTCGCGTAAGGAGGTGATCATCGGCTTCGGCCACCCGGTCTATACGGTGGCCGATCCGCGCAATGAGGTGATCAAGGCGGTTGCGCGGCGGCTGGCCGAGGGGGCTGGGGCGCTCAAGCGCTTTGCGGTGGCGGAGGCGATCGAGCGGGTGATGGGCGAGGAGCGGGCGATGTTTGCCAATCTCGACTGGTATTCGGCGCTGGTCTATGAGCTCCTGGGCATTCCCACCCCCATGTTCACGCCCCTTTTCGTGATCGCGCGCACTACGGGCTGGTCGGCCCACGTGATCGAGCAGCGCCAAGACGGCAAGATCATCCGCCCGAGCGCGAACTACATCGGCCCCGAGCCCCGCCCTTGGGTACCCATCGAACAGAGGGGATAGAGGAACGCAAGCCGTCCCTTATACCCCGGGAAATATCCGGATTAGAATGGATCAAGCGCGGACCAGAGGAGACGCGATGGAAAAGTTCAGGGCGTTCAAGATCGAGGAGGTGGACAAGCAGATCCGCAGTGGCTTCGTCGACATGACCCTGGATGAGCTGGACCCCGGGGAAGTGGTGGTGCGGGTGGCCTATTCCGACGTGAACTACAAGGATGCCCTCGCCGCCACCGGCAAAGGCAAGATCCTGCGGCGCCCGGCGTGCGTGGGCGGCATCGATTTTTCCGGCACGGTGGTCTCCTCCACGGACCCGGCGTTCAAGCCAGGAGACAAGGTGCTCGCCACCGGCTTCGATCTGGGGGTATCCCATCACGGGGGCTACGCCGAATACACCCGGGTGCCCGCCGCCTGGCTGGTTCCGCTGCCTCCCGGGCTTAGCCTCTTCGACGCCATGGCCCTGGGCACCGCCGGGTTCACGGCGGCCCTAGGGATCGTGCGCATGGAGCACGAAGGATTGAAACCGCAGAATGGCCCGGTCATCGTGACCGGGGCGACCGGTGGCGTGGGCAGCATCGCCGTCGACGTGCTGGCGGGGTTGGGCTACCGGGTAGTGGCCCTGACCGGCAAGGCAGCGGAAACGGAATATCTCAAAGGCCTGGGGGCGGCGGAGGTGATGCTGCGCTCCAGCCTGGACCTCACCAGGATCCGGCCCCTGGACAAGGCCACCTGGGCCGGGGCGGTGGACAACCTGGGGGGCGAGGTTCTGGCCTGGATCGCCAGCACCATGCAGATCGGCGGCACCATCGCCTCCATCGGGCTCGCCCTGAGCCCGAATCTCAACACCACGGTGATGCCTTTCATTCTGCGAGGGGTGAGCCTCTTGGGGGTGGACTCGGTCAACTGCCCCATGGAGCTGCGGCGCCGGGTGTGGGCGCGTCTCGAGACCGACATGCGGCCGGCTCATCTCCGCAGCATGACCCACACCGTGCCGCTGGAGAAGCTGCCGGCCGTGTTCGACGACTTCATCCAGGGAAGGGCGAAGGGACGGACCGTGGTGGAGGTGGCCGGCGGCTAGCTTCCGCGCCGTTCAGGGCCCGCCGCGGGTTTCTTCCTGCGCGCAAAGCACACACCAGAGGAGAGAAGACATGGGCGAGACGTACAAGGAGTTTCACCGGCGTTCCATCGAGCAACGCGAGGCTTTCTGGGCGGAGCAGGCTGCCCTGGTGGACTGGCACAAGCCTTTCGAGAAGGTCCTGGACTACAGCCGCCCGCCGTTCGCCAAGTGGTTCGTGGGCGGAGAGACCAACCTCTGCTACAACGCGGTGGACCGGCACTTGAAGGACCGGGCCGACCAGAAGGCCCTGATCTACATCTCCACCGAAACGAACCAGGAACGGGTCTACTCCTTCCGGGAGCTGCACCAGGAAGTGAACCGCTGCGCCGCGGTGCTGCGAAGCCTGGGGGTCGCCAGGGGCGACCGGGTATTGATCTACATGCCCATGGTCCCCGAGGCGATCTTCGCCATGCTGGCCACGGTGCGGCTGGGGGCGATCCACTCGGTGGTGTTCGGCGGGTTCGCCTCCGGGAGCCTCGCCGCCCGCATCGACGACGCCAGACCCAAGGTCATGGTGACCGCCGATGCCGGCATGCGCATGGGGAACAAGATCCCCTACAAGCACCTGGTGGACGAGGCTCTCCGGCTATCCCAGTTCCCGCCCGAAAAGGTGGTCATGGTGAACCGGGGACTCGACCCCCAGATGCCCCTCACGCCGGGGCGCGATCTGGATTACGCCGAGCTGCGCAGCCGGCACCTGGACGCCCAGGTGCCCGTCGTCTGGCTTGAGGCGAGCGAGCCTTCCTACATCCTGTACACCTCTGGCACCACCGGGCGGCCCAAGGGGGTTCAGCGGGACACGGGAGGCCACGCGGTGGCGCTGGCCGCCAGCATGAAGTGGATCTACTGCGGCGAGCCGGGCGAGACCTATTTCGCCACCTCCGATATCGGCTGGGTGGTGGGCCATTCCTATATCGTGTACGGGCCCCTCATCCGCGGCATGGCCACCGTGGTCTACGAAGGGGTACCCATCCGGCCCGATCCCGGGATCTGGTGGAAGATCGTCCAGGACCACCAGGTCACCGTCATGTTCAGCGCCCCCACCGCCATCCGGGTGCTGAAGAAACAGGATCCGAGCTACCTCAAGAAGTACGATGTCTCGTCCTTGAAGCACCTGTTCCTCGCCGGCGAGCCCCTGGACGAGCCCACGGCCCGGTGGATCGCCGAAGCCCTGGGGGTGCCGGTGATCGACCACTACTGGCAAACGGAGACCGGCTGGGCGATTTTGACCGCGGTGCCCGGGGTGGAGAAGACGCCCGTCAAGTTCGGCAGCCCCAGCTTTCCCGCTTACGGCTACGACGTGCGGCTGCTGCACGAGCAGACGGGGGAGGAGGTGGGCCCGAACGAGAAGGGGGTGGTGTGCATCGTCCCGCCGCTTCCGCCCGGCTGCATGTCCACCGTCTGGGGCCAGGACGAGCGCTTCGTCTCCACCTATTTTTCCAGCTTCAAGGACCGCTTGATCTACACCACCTTCGACTGGGGGATGCGGGACGAGGACGGCTACTACTTCATCCTGGGCCGCACCGACGACGTGATCAACGTGGCGGGCCACCGCCTGGGCACTCGGGAGATCGAGGAAGCCATCAGCTCCCATCCCGCCGTCGCCGAAGTGGCGGTGGTGGGGGTGGCGGATCAACTGAAAGGCCAGCTCCCCCTGGCCTTCGCCGTGGTCAAGGACCCGAGCCGCATCGCCACCCCGGAGGGGCGCACGGCGCTGGAAAAGGAGATCATGGGCGTGGTGGACAGCCAGCTCGGCGCCATCGCCCGGCCGTCCCGGGTACATTTCATCACCCAGTTGCCCAAGACCCGTTCGGGAAAGGTGCTGCGGCGTTCCATCCAGGCGATCGCCGAAGGCCGCGATCCAGGGGACCTGACTACCCTGGACGATCCCGCTGGCATCGAACAGGTGAAGGTGGCAGTGACGGCCGCCAAGGTACAGGCGGCTTAGTCCCGGAGCCAGGGCCCGGCGCTTGGGGCACGCCCGGGCCCGTCTTCCGCTGCGTCCGTAACGCCCCGGTCGAGCGGCGCCCGGCTGGTCGAATCCGGCGGTTCGTCCATACGTCGGCAGGTGGGATGGTCACGTCTTGCCTTATGGCGCCCCACCATCCTATCCCTCGCCGCGCTCGGGCCCGCCCTGCGGGCGTCCCACGAAGCGGTGCTTCGTGGTCGAACCCGAGGCGGGCTCTCGCCACACCCAGTAGCAGGTGTTCGGCGTTTACTTCGTTCCGGCGGACAGGTTTTTCGTCTACGCGGGCTTTCTTTTAGGCCCGGTAGCACCCTATATTGGTCCCAACTTCAACACCGGGCTGGCGGTGGGCGGGGCCCCGGTGGCCGGATCTTCGTCTGTGCCCATGGCCGGGGCGAACCTCCGTACATGGATGCCGGCGCGTCTTGGACCCGCTCGGACGGCGAACACGTAAAGGTGGAGTGCCCAGAAAGCGGCGAGGCTGACTTCCCAGCGGGTGCTATCCGCGAACGCAAGCCAGCCGGCACGATGGCACCTTTGCGCCCGCCAGCTAATGTGGTCGAAGCCGCGGTGTTACGGAAGATTCGCCGCCGCGCAGCGGGAAACGCCCGATGTCGACGAGCGAGATGTAGTCGCCGCCATTGACCGGTTCAGCGAATTCTGACCTGCGTTGTTTCCGGCGGAGTAGGTGGGCACGGTCACACCGGCCGATCTCGACGCAGTCGACGAATTAAAGCCGATCCACGCACCCTGCTCGTCACCGCCAGAGCTTGGAGCTGGCTGCGGCGTTTGGAACGCTGTGAGGCCGCGACTTTGGGCGCTATCACGCAAGCCGAGCAGGCAATGCTGGCCTTCGTCGGCCGCCATGTCCGGCTCATCCATCTCTCGCCGATGATCCTTGAGTGCTTCTTGATCAGCGTTAGGATCATCCGTTACTCAGCACTTGGGCTGTCCAAACGCGATCGAATCTGGCTTCCGCTTCACGTTGAACCGACTTCACACTTGCGGCGTCGGGTGCCTCGTATTCGCAGATCATCCGCCTCCGATCCAACGACCAGTAGCTGCGAATCCAGCGGACCTGATAGAGGTCGAGGCACGGGGCCATCCGCGCCTCCGTCGCCTTCAACTCCTCTTCGGTCAAGGGCGTCTCGAAGCTCCGTTCGACAATGATGTGCGGCATCCGTTACCTCCTCGTCCTGCGTTTTCGATCTCCCGAAAGCGGCGGCGCAACCCCCGAAGCGGCCAGGCCGCAGGCAGCCATCTCGATGAAGGCACGCGTCCTCGCGTTGAACCGGTCGTTGTCGGCAACCGCCCTGCACAGGCGTCTGATACGCGCTGCCGCCTCGCCCGAGTGATCGGCCTCGATCCTCGCCAGCACCGCCTTGGCGATAGCGATGTCGTTTTGCCGGCGCATGGCCCGGGCCGCTTCCAAAGCTTCTTGCCCATAGGCCTTCGCAGCCTCGGGCCAGTGCCTGGCGAGACACAGGGCCGCCGCCCAGTTTAACGCATAGGCGAGATGGCTCTTGTCGTCGACGGCTCGCAGTTGCGCGAGCGCCGCCTCCAGCTGGCCGGAGCCCTGGTGTCTTGCCTCGGCGAAGTCGGCGAGCGTCGCTATGGCGTCGGCGAGCGGTGTCTCGGTCTCGCCTAGCCGCCCTGCAACCACCCGGAGCTCCCGACACAGGTCTCTTGCGGCGGGGTAGCGACAGCGCTCGAGCTGGATCAGCGCCAGCCAGGTCAGGCATTTGTATTCGCGCCACCGATCCTCTGCTTTACGGGCGAGGCCAAGCGCGCAGTCGATTCGCGCCGCCGCCTCCTCCGGGCGTCCCAGCCAGCGGGCCAGCAGGCCGCGGCCCCATTGCAGCTCACAGACTGCCTGCGCGCCGATTCCGAGCAGCGTCTCGGCCTCGTCGAGAAGCGCCCTTGCCCGCGGGATCTCGGTCTCCAGCTCGATCAGGCAGCGCGCGGTGTTGGCTAGTTGCCGTGCAAAGGTTTGCCGGTCTGTCTCGCGCCCGACCTCGGCGGCGCGGACCGTGCTCAGCCGGGCCTGGGCAACGTTCCCCGTCTCCTGGTGGACCACCGAGAGGAGGTAATGGCCGGTCGCCGCCGCCGCATGCAAGCCGGCGGCCTCGGCATCGGCGACGGCGCTCTCTAGCTCGTCGGCGATCCGGGGGGGTGGCCGCATGGTCGGCCCCGCTGCGGCTAAAACCTCGACCCTGAAAAGACCGATCGCGAGCTCGCGCCGCAATGGATCGTCCGGCAGTCGATCGAGGTGAGAACGGCCGCGCCTGACGAGCGCCAAGGCATCGGCATTCGCGAACAGCCGCAGGCTTCGTTCGCCGGCGATGACGCAGGCCCGCGCAGCGAGTGCATGGTCCCCCGCCAGCTCCGCATGACGGACGAGATCACCGGCCATGGCGTCGCTAGTTTCCACCATCGCGTCCAGAACGCGGGCGATCCGCCCGTGCATGAGCTTCCGTCGCGGCTGTGAAATCTCATGGTAGGAGGCCCGGCGGACAATGTCGTGCACGAAGTCGTAGCTGTCCGCGTCGGCCGTCCGAATTAGACCTCGCCGCTCAAGCTGCTCCAGAGCGGTGAGGAGCACCGTGGTCTCGAAACCGGTTACCCGCGCGAGCAGGTCGACTCCAACGGTTCGTCCCGCGGCCGAAGCCCAGGCCAGGAGGGTACGACTCGGCTCGTCGAGCGAAGCGAACTGACCGGCGATTATCGCCTGCAGGGGACGCCCAGGCTCGTGCCGCCCCTCGCGTCGCGTTCTGGACAGCTCCAGGGTGAAAAGAGGATTGCCGTCGCTCTCGGCAAATATGGCGGCGGCGTCGATGTCAGGGTCGAGCGCGTGCACCAGCTCTCTGGTCTCCGCCTCGTTCAAGGCCGGAAGGGGCAGCTCCTGCAGCCGCTCGTCACGGTCGAGCGCTCGCAGCGTGTGCGAGATGGCTAGGTTGTCGGCAAGCTCGCCCGAGCGCGCCGCGCCGGCGAACAGAACGGCTTCGGGAGCGTTCGGCAGGCGGGCCACATAGTGGAGCAGCATCGCGGACCCTTCGTCGACCCATTGCAGGTCGTCGAGTAGAATTGCGAGCGGCATGGTGCGGGCGAGATGTCGCAGCAGCAAGAGAACTGCATCAAAGAGACGGGCGCGGTCTGTCGGTGCGACAGGCAGCGGACCGAGCTCGGGCCGGAGCAATGCGAGATGTTGGCGTGTCTCTTCGGGAATCAGACCGACAGGGGCCGATCGCACTGCATCGATCCAGGCGCCATAGGGATGTGCGGCCTCCGCCTCGAAGGCGCGTCCCCGCAAGCAGCGACCGCCGATCATCGCCATGCGCTCGGCGAGATGGTCGAGGAGACGGCTCTTGCCGATGCCGGGCTCGCCGGTGACCAGGAGGACGGGCGTCGCGCGGCCGTTGGCGGTGGCCGATATCAACCGGTCGATCTGCATGCGCTCCGCGACGCGGCCGACTAGGGGAACGGCGGCCCTGCTCCAAGGCCGATCGGGGGTCCTGACCTGGCCGCCGGTTTGCAGGTGCACGCGCGGTTCGACGGGCATCCGCCCAATGGCATGCCGTGCGCGCTCGAGCGCCCCAGAAAGCGGAATTCCCGCCTCGCGTTCGAGTACGCTCCGAGCCTGCTCGTACTGCGCCATGGCCTCGCGTCGGCGGCCCAGATGGCCGAGCAGACGAATGACGCGGGCATGGCCTTCTTCGGACAAGGGATCGGTCGCCACTAGGGCGCGTGCGTGGACAAGCGCCTCCTCCGGCCGGTCACTAAGCCGATCGGCGAGGGCGCGGAGCGCGTCGAGGCGTAGGGTGCTGACTGCCGCGCGCTCGGCGAGACACCACTCCTGGAAACGATAGCAGGCGGGCAGGTCGAGGCCATCCAGGAACTCGCCGCGGAACAGGCTGGCCGCCGTCTTGAGGCCCTCCAAGGGAGCATTCGGGATATCGGCAAGCAGCCCGCGGACGGTCGTCAGATCGATCACCGCGTCACGCGGCACAAAGGCGACCCGAGATCGGTCGCTCTCAAGGCGTGTCGTCCCGCCGGTGTCAAGCAGCGGCCGGATCTTGGCTAGGCTCCAGCGCAACTCCCTGCGGGGGTCGTCCGGCCCCTCCCACAACAGATCACACAACCATTCCCGACGGTGGGGCGTTGCGGTCGCGACGAGATAGGCTAGGAGCGCTCGCGTTTTCTTCGATGCCGGGAGGCTGACCTCCTGACCCTTTGCGACAATCTGCAGCTCGCCCAGCAGGCGAAATTCGAGAGGGGTCTCCGCCATCGCGTCTTTCGTTTAACGACGTGGCCGCGCGCAATCCAACGCGGATTCCCACGGGCGTTCCAGCGCCTTTTTGCGAGTATAGCGCTCGAAGTCACGTTGAGGAACCGACCTCCAACAAGGAGACGTCCGATGGACACCTTCGATGCCGCCAAGTACAAGGAGACAACCCGTGAGCAATGGCAGGCCGCGGCCAAGGCCTGGAACGACTGGGGTCCGTTCCTCCGCGCCTGGCTCGGACCCACCACCGAGATCATGCTCGACATGGCCCGCATCGGTCCGGGCAGCCGCGTGCTCGACGTCGCCGCCGGTGCCGGCGACCAGACGCTCCAGGTTGCGGAACGGATCGGCCCGCAAGGTCATGTGCTCGCCACCGACATCGCCCCGAACATCCTCGCCTTCGCGGCGCAGAACGCGCGCAACGCCGGCTACGCGAACGTCACGACCGCCGTCATGGACGGTGAGAATCTCGACGTGCCGGAGGGGACGTTCGACGCCGTGATCTCGCGCGTGGGACTGATCTACTTCCCCGATCAGCAGAAGGCGCTCGCCGGCATGAGGCGCGCGCTGAAGCCCGGTGGCCGGATCGCGGCCATCGTCTATTCGACGGCGGAGAACAATAAGTTCTTCTCGATTCCCGTCTCGATCATCCGCCGCCGCGCCAATCTGCCGCCGCCCGAGCCGGGTCAGCCCGGCCCCTTCAGCCTGGGCAATCCCGGCGTGCTGGAAGAGGCGTTTCGCACAGCCGGGTTCCGCGACGTGGAGAGCCGGCTCGTTCAGGCGCCGGTCAAGCTTCGTTCGGCGGCCGAATGCGTCCGCTTCGAGAAGGAGTCCTTTGGCGCGCTGCACCAGATGTTAGCCGGCCTCGATGAGGCGGGGCGTGAAGCGGCCTGGGCCCAGATCGAACAGGAACTCGAGGCCTTCGAGGGCCCGTCGGGCTTCGCAGGCCCGTGCGAGTTGGTCTTGGCTGTGGGGACCAAGTGAGCCCCCGGGGTCAGCCCGCCAATGCCCATTGAGCCGACGCCCAGTTGAACAGGAGCAAGAACATGGCTGATGATCACGTCTATGTTGGTCGCTGCTTCTGCGGCGCCGTCGAGATTGCCGTCACCGGTGAGCCTGTGGCGATGGGGTATTGCCACTGCGCCTCCTGCCGGGCGTGGTCGGCCGGACCGGTAAACGCATTCACGCTGTGGAAGCCGGAGGCGGTCACGATCACCAAGGGGGCCGAGCACGTGGCTAGCTTCCAAAAGACCGAGAGAAGCATTCGCAAATGGTGCGCGCGCTGCGGCGGTCATCTGCTGACGGAGCATCCCATATGGGGCGTAACCGACGTCTACGCTGCCGTAGTGCCGGACCTTGCCTTTAGACCGTCCGTGCACGTCAACTATCAGGAGACCGTGCTACCGATGCGGGACGGCCTGCCGAAACAGCGCGATATTCCCGCCGAGATGGGTGGATCAGGCATTCTGATGCCGGAATGAGAAGGAGCGAGGCTAACATGTCCACGAAGGTTGCCGTCATTCAGAAACCCCCGGTTCTGTTGAACCGGGACAAGACCACCGAGAAGGTGATTGCCTCAATCGACGAGGCGGCGAAACAAGGAGCATCGCTGCTGGTCTTTCCCGAGGCCTTTATCCCTGGTTACCCGACCTGGGTCTGGCGCCTGAAGCCTGGCGGCGACATGGCGCTTGCCAGCGAGATTCATGCAAGGCTGCGCCAGAATGCCGTCGACCTTGGCGCTAGCGATCTCGCGCCGGTGCAGGAAGCCGCGGCCAAGCATGGCGTGACGGTCGTGGTCGGCCTCCACGAGATCGACAGTGGGTTTTCGGGGACGACGCTGTTCAATACCGTGGTGGTGATCGGTCCCGACGGCACACTCCTCAACCGTCATCGCAAGCTGATGCCGACCAACCCGGAGCGCATGGTCTGGGGCATGGGCGATGCGACCGGTCTTCGGGTCATCGAGACGCCCGCGGGACGACTCGGCTGCTTGATCTGCTGGGAGAGTTACATGCCGCTTGCGCGCTATGCCCTCTACGCTCAGGGCATCGACATCTATGTGAATCCGACCTGGGACAACGGCGAGACATGTCTGGCGACATTGCGCCATATCGCCAAGGAAGGGGGCTGTTGGGTGATCGGCACTGCCACCGCCTTGCAGGGCTGCGACGTGCCGGAGGATTTTCCCGAGCGCGACCGCTTGTTCACGCCCGAGGAATGGATCAACGATGGCGATGCGGTCGTGGTCAAGCCCACCGGGGCGATCGCCGCCGGCCCGCTTCACCGCGAGAAGGGCATCCTCTATGCGGAGATCGACGCGGAGGCGGCGCGGCGCGCCCGACGGTCGCTTGACGTCTGCGGCCATTATGCTCGGCCCGACATCTTTTCGCTCACGGTGAACCGGAAGCCACTTCAGCCGGTAACCTTCTCCGAATGACGGCTCGCGACACGACTGACTGTCGGTGTCGCGGAAACGGGAACGGCTGCCAATCTGCCGAGGGGCACTGATTGCGAATGTTTCCTCCTAAGTCGCTGCCGATACACCCCCATCCACATCGCCGTGATTGTTTTTGCGGCGCGGGCACACTAGACGATGGATTGAAAGCTTCATTTGCCCGCGAGAGCCGGACACAACGGTCAAGGCAGCTATACTCGCAACTCATTGAAAAAATTTATTTACCGCACTTGACCGAGCGTGGTGGCGGTTAAGTGGGAAAAAGAGGGCAAAAAGACCCTGACGGCCACGGCTCGCTAGCCGGTCTCAGTGGTAAACCTGAGTTCGGCACAGCCCTTTGAACCCGAAAGAAAAATAGCTGCGCGGGCAGACGCGGCGTCGGTTTATGCGGATGAGTTGGCAGAGAGGGCGGGATTGCTCGGCTTTCGCGTTGCCGCCGCGAAAGCCTCGGCCCTCGCCGCGCTCGGGCCCGCCCTGCTGGGATCCTACGAAGCGGGCTCTGTGCGCCCAGGGCGGGATTGCTCGGCTTTCGCGTTGCCGCCGCGAAAGCCTCGGCCCTCGCCGCGCTCGGGCCCGCCACTCGCTGCGCTCGTGACGTCCCAGCCGAGCGGTGCTCGGCTGGTCGAACCCGGCGGTTCGTCCATACGTCGGTAGGCGGGATTGTTCCGTCTCGCCTTACATCTTTCGCCGCGCTCGGGCCCGCCCTGCTGGGATCCTACGAAGCGGGCTCTGTGCGCCCAGGGCGGGATTGCTCGGCTTTCGCGTTGCCGCCGCGAAAGCCTCGGCCCTCGCCACGCTCGGGCCCGCCACTCGCTGCGCTCGTGACGTCCCAGCCGAGCGGTGCTCGGCTGGTCGAACCCGGCGGTTCGTCCACACACCCATCTGCCAGAATCAAAATAGCCCCACTGCGGGGGCTATTTTGATTCTGGCGGAGAGGGCGGGATTCGAACCCGCGGTACGGCTTTTGACCGTACACACGATTTCCAGTCGTGCACCTTCGACCGCTCGGTCACCTCTCCGTGCCGTGGCTGGCCCTGGAGGCGGGCCAAGGCCGCAAACATAAGGGAGAACGGGCTGCCTGTCAAAGGCCCAACAAGGCCCGACCCTACTGCCCGGAGCCCTGGAGCCGCTCCTCGTACTTCTGCACCATGGCCGTGCAAGCCGGATGGCCGGCGTACTCGGTTAGGCACAGCTTGAGCTTCTGTTGCCCGGCCCAGAACCAGATGAGGAAGACGAGAAAAAAGGCGATGAAGCCCACGTGCTGGTCCAGGATGAAGCGGGGGGTGATGAACCGCACCGCCCGGGTGACCGGAGAGGTGACGGTGCGCAGGATGAGATAAGGAAAGTTCTTCTCCCGGTTGGCCCCCGCCAGCACGTAAAGGATTCCCTGGCCGATCAGGGACAGGCCGACGATTTCGCACAGCAGCTTGAGGATGGAGAAAAACTGGAGCATGGAGGTCTCGTCAGCGGGAAAAGGATAGCACAACGGCCCGCGGCGCTGGAGCCGCACCGCGCCATGGGCGGCGTGGGAGGTTTTCGCTTGCGGGAGCGGGTTCCAGTGGAGAAAATGTAATGGACTTTTGAGAGGGGCCCGCCCAGGACCATGGACTTCGACACCCTGCGCTATTACTTGCGGGCGCGCATGTTCGAGCGGTTGCGCCGCTACGACCAGGCGGAGCGGGAATACCGCACCGCCCTGCGCTACGATCCCCGTTCCCCCAAGGTGGTGAGCGCCCTGGGCTATCTGCTCGCCCGGCGGGAGCGCTACGAGGAGGCCCTGGGGTATTTCGAGGAGGCGGTGCGGCTCAACCCGAAAAACGCCCATCTGCTCTTCGACCTGGGGTTCGTGCGGGAGAAACTGCGCCGCATCCGGCCGGCCATCGAGGCTTTCCAAGCGGCGGTCAGGCTGGATCCCAAGCTGGATCGGGCGTGGTACGGCATGGGCATGTGCTACGCCATGCTGGGCCGGCACGAGGAAGCGGTGGGGGCGTTCCAGCAGGCGGCCGAGCTGCAGCCCATGAACCCCCATGCCTGGTATGCCCTGGGGATGGCCTACCATCATACCCACAAGCCGGACAAGGTCAAAGAAGTGGTGCATCACCTGTTCCGCTTCGATCCCCTGATGACCCGCCAGCTCATCCGGGACGCGGAGCGGGCCGACCTGGCGCACCTGGTGAGGGATTTGAAGGTGTAGGGGAGCCCGTTGCGCAATAGAAAAGGCCCGCGCAAGCGGGCCTTTTCTCGGTGGGGCTGGCCGCCTAGGTCAAGTCGCCCGGGTATCGATGTCCCCCGCCAGGCTCGGATAGCGCACGTGGTCCACCAACTCGATCACCTCCTTATTGGTGTTGGGAGCGATCAGGCTGCCGATGATGGCGGCGATGAAGCCCGCTGGGATGCCGAAGACCCCGGCCGAAATGGGCTGGATGCCGAACCACATGTAGTCCGAGATCGGGCCGGTGACCCCGAACAGGCCCCGCATCCACGGCTGGGTGGTGGCCATGTAGTAGAAGCACACCCCCAGGCCGATCACCATCCCCAGGATGGCCCCCAGCTTGCTCGCCTTCTTCCAGAACACCCCCAGGACCAGGGCCGGGAAGAAGGCGGAGGCGGCGAAGGAGAAGGCCGCCGACACCAGGAACAGGATGTCGGCCGGCTTCTGGGCGGCCACGTAGGCGGCGAGCAGGGCCACGATCAGGAGCAGGGTCTTGGCCACCGCCAGGCGCCGGGAGGTGGGCGCGTTGGGGTCGATCATCTTGTAGTAGACGTCGTGGGAGAGGGCGTTGGCGATGGTGAGCAGCAGCCCGTCCGCGGTGGAGAGGGCCGCCGCGAGTCCCCCCGCCGCCACCAGGCCGGAGATCACGTAGGGCAGCCCGGCGATCTCGGGGGTTGCCAACACCACGATGTCGCCGTGGATGGCGATCTCGGCCCGCTGGATGATGCCGTCGCCATTTACATCCGAGAGGAAGAGCAAGGTCGGGTCCACCGCCTGCCATAGGGACACCCACCGGGGCAACTCGGCGAAGGCCGAGCCCACCAGGTTGGCGTAGATCTCGTATTTCACCAGCACGGCCAGGGCCGGCGCGGTGAGATAGAGCAGGCAGATGAAGAACAGGGACCAGAAGACCGATTGCCTTGCCTCCCTGACGCTCGGCGTCGTGTAATAGCGCATCAGGATGTGGGGCAGGGCCGCGGTGCCCACCATAAGGCAGAAAATGAGGGCCAGGAAATTGCGCCGTTTGACGGCGACGTCCTGTTCGTCCTTGCCGGCGAAGATCTCGGCGTGGCGCTTGAGCGGCGCCGCCCGGGCAGCCAACTTCTCATCCTTTTTCCACTGCTCGACGGCGGCCTCCAGGGTGGCCGGGTACTTCTTGAGCGCTTCCTCGGCCTTGACGATCTCCTCCGCCGGAGCGTTGGCCGCCTTCAAGTCGGCGAGCCGCTTCTCCAGCGCGGCTTTGCCGTCCGCATAGGCCTTAGCGGGGTCCTTTAGCGCCGCCTTGGCCGCCTCGGACTTCTGCTTGAAGATATCCCGGACTTCGTTTTCCTTGGGATCGGCGAGGATCTTGTCTTCGAGCTGGGTCACTTTCTGGAGCTGGTAGCCGTAGACCACCCACGGGGCCGGCACGCCGGTCTGCTTGGCCGCCAACCAGATGGGGGGAATCAGGTAGGCGATGATCAGGATGATGTACTGGGCCACCTGGGTCCAGGTCACCGCCCGCATGCCGCCGAGGAAGGAGCACACCAGGATGCCGGCCAGGCCGACGAACACCCCGATGCCGAACTCCAGGCCCGTGAACCGGCTGGTGATGATGCCCACGCCCATCACCTGGGCCACCACGTAGGTGAAGGAGCAAAGAATGGCGGCGAAGACCCCGATCAGGCGTGGGACGTGACCGCCGTAACGGGCCCCCAGGAAGTCGGGGATGGTGAACTGGCCGAACTTGCGCAGGTAGGGCGCGATGAACAGGGCTACCAGCACGTAGCCGCCGGTCCATCCCATGATGAAAGCCAGTCCATCGTAGCCCAACAGGTAAAGGCTACCGGCCATGCCGATGAAGGAAGCCGCCGACATCCAGTCTGCGCCGGTGGCCATGCCGTTGAAAAAGGCCGGCACCCGCCGCCCGGCCACGTAGTACTCGGCCACGTCCGCCGTGCGGCTCATGATGCCGATGCCGGCGTAGAGGGCGACGGTGGCGAACAGGAAGATGTAGCCGATCACCCGGTTCGGAATGCCCAGGGCTTCCAGAATGGCCAAGACGATCACGAAGGCGATGAAACCGCCGGTGTAGAAGCTGTAGTACTTCTTCAGCGCCTGGTTAAATTGAGCCTGACTCGAGACGGCCATCGGTCATTCCTCCCCTTCCGCGACCCCATACTCCTGGTCGAGCTTGTTCATGTAGCGGGCATAAAACCAGATGATGATCACGTAGATGATCAGGGCTCCTTGGGCGCCCACCCAGAACGGGAACGGGAAACCCAGGATCGTGATGGAACTCAGGCCCTTGGCGAAGAAGCCGATCACGTAGGTGACGAAGAACCAGATGAACAACAGAATTCCTGTAAGCCTCAGGTTCTTGCGCCAGTACTCCCGGTGTCGCTCGGTGAGCTGCATGGGCGTCCTCCTCTTGCGGTCAGTTGAATGAGGCGAAGTAGCTTGATGTTTTTATTGAATCCTAAGCTAGAATAGCTTACAGAATCCTTACGCCCGCCGGACCTTTTCTAGGGCGCCTTAACTTAGCTCTTTCAATGTAGCAACGGCCCGGGGCAAAGGCAAACGGTGGAGCGGGGAGCGCTGGGGGCCTAGGACCGCTGGAGGAGCCGTGAGAATCCTGGTGGTGGAGGACGACCCCGTGCTGGGGGAGGCGATCGAATTCGCCTTGAAAATCTCCAATTACGCGGTGGACCGGGTGGGCACCGGGGAGACCGCCGACCAGGTGCTCAAGCGCCATCCCTTCGACCTGGTGATCTTGGACCTGGGGCTGCCCACCGTGGACGGGTTCGAGGTGCTGCGGCGGCTTAGGGCCCGCTTGAGCGCCACCCCCGTGCTGGTCCTTTCGGCCCGGGACGCGCCGGACGACAAGGCCCGGGTCCTGGACCTGGGCGCCGACGACTACATGGCCAAGCCCTTCAGCGTGAACGAGTTCCTGGCCCGGGTACGGGCGCTGCTGCGCCGCAGCCGGTACAGCCTCCCGTCCCAGATGCTGGGGGAGGGGGTGAGCTACGACGCGGTCACCCGGACCCTGCAGGTGAAGGGCAAGACGCTGCCCCTATCGCCCCGGGAAGTGAGTGTGTTCGAGGTGCTGCTCCAGCACTTCGGCCGGGTGGTGAGCAAGGAGCAGCTTCTGGAGCGGCTCTGCGGTTTCGACGACGGGGTCACGTTCAACGCCATCGAGGTCTACGTGCACCGCCTGCGGAAGAAGCTGGAGAATAGCGGCGTCACGGTGCGCACCTTCCACGGGCGGGGCTACCAGCTCGACCACGGCGACGCCTCTTGAGCGCTCGGGCCTCAGCCGGTCAATCCCGAGACCTGATACTCCAGGGCCAGGCGCGCCTGCAGGGCTTTCGCCTGCCGCAGCGCCTCCTTGAGGATGCGACGCTCGAACCGGTTGAGCGCATAAGGGTTCAAGCGGTTGTTCGGCGGCAGGCCCTCGAGGATTCTCTGGTACTGGTGCTGGAGCCGCAACCGCTGGATGTGGTAGAACGCCTCGACCCAGGCTTCCACTTCGTCCCGGGGGAGGTGCAACTTTTCCGCCGAGCGCCGCAGCCGTTCCGCCGTGTTAGTGGCGGGCACCTGGGTGTGCAGGCTCAAGATGCGAGCGGCGTCCACGAACAGGGTGGCTCCGTTCAGCTTCAGATCGATGGTGTTGCGGTGCTCGCCGCTAGCGTCCACGGCGAAGTCCCGGAAAAAGCCCAGGGGCGGCCGGTTGCGCAGGGCGTTTTCCGCCATCTGGTGCAGGAAACGGCGGTTCGCGCTGGCATGGGGGAGCAGCCACTGCCGCAACTCCAGGGCGAGGCGGGCTTCCCCGTGCAGGGGACGGAAGTCGAAGAAGATGGAGCCGTGCAGCAGGGCTTCCGGGCTGCCGCTGTCGATCCAGGCGGCGAATTTCCCCCGCCACTCCTCCGCGCTCAGGCACCAGTGGGGGTTGCCCGCCATGATGTCGCCGCGGCACAAGGGGAAGCCGCAACGATCCAGGGTCAGGTTGATCCGCTGGGCGATCGGCAGCAGCCGCTCGCGCACCTCCCCTGCGGTCGTACCCCGGGGCACCTCGAAGAGGATCCCGTTGTCCTGATCGGTGCTTAGGGTCTGCTCCAGGCGCCCCTCGCTGCCCAGGGCGAGCCAGCACCAGCGGATCGGCTCCAGGTCCGCGCCGCGGAACTCCAGGTCGATCGCCCGCTGGGTGAGCAGATCGTTCAGCGAGGCGATGAACTGGGTGAGCTGCTCCGCCGCCACGCCCTGGACGAGCATGCTCTGGGCCAGCTTGCGCACCTCGGCGCTGAACTGCTGCAGGCTCTCCAGGCTGTCGGCGTTGCGGATGTCCTGGGAGAGCTGGCGCATGCTCACCCGCTGCAGGCTGAACAGGTCTTTTTCCGAAACGACCCCCACCAGCCGCCCGGCATCCACCACCAGAAGATGGCGGATCCCGTGGCGCACCATGGCCAGGGCCGCCTCGTAGGCGGTGGCGTGGGAAGGCAGGGTGGTGAGGCTGCGGGTCATCACCTGCTCGATGGGGTCGGCGAGGCTCCGTTGGGGCAGGGCGACCCGGCTCAGCAGGTCATGCAAGGTGAATATACCAAGGGGCCCGCCGGCCTGGTCCACCACGATCATGGAGCCGATGCCGTGCCTTTGCATGGTTTCCAGCACCGATCCGATGGAAGCGTGGGGCGGGCAGGTGACGGGCTTGTGGGCGAGGGTGGAGAGCAGGCGGTCCATGGGCGGCAGTTCCGCCGCGCCGGTGCGCCCGCCGGGCGGCGCCGTTTCCTGCCGCGTCTTTTCAGTACCGGACGCGCGCATAGTAGGTCCGCTGGGACGCCTCTCGGGCCTGCCGCAGGGTGTGGATACCCCGCTCGGCGAGGAGCGGAATCATCTTGAGGAACACTTCCGCGGTCACGATGGCGTCCCCGAGGGCCGTGTGCCGGCCCACCACGGGGACTCCCAGCCGTGCGGCGATCGCCTCCAGCTTGTGGTCTTCCTGATTGGGCTGGATCGCGGCGGAGAGGAGCAAAGTGTCCAGCACCGGTTGGTCGAACTTCACCCCCGCCTGGGCTTCCTTCATCTGCAGGAAGCGCAGGTCGAAAGCCGCGTTGTGGGCGACCAGCACCGAGTCCTCGCAGAAGCGATGGAACGCCGGGAGGACCGCCTCGATGGGGGGCTGGCCCCGGAGCATGGACGGGTCGATGCCGGTCACCTTGATGGATTCGGGCGACATGGGCCGGCGCGGGTCCACCAACTGGTCGAATACCTCGTGCAGGAGCAGCCGGCCGTTGACGATGCGCACCGCGCCGATGGAGATGATCTCGTCGCCCGCCGAAGGCTCCAGCCCCGTGGTCTCGGTGTCGAACACGGTGTACTTGAGCTCCGTGAGCCTGCGCTCGTCCAGCGCCGGGCTGGAGGGCTGCTGGCGGAAGAGGTCGAAGTCGTAGTATTCGGGCCGGCTCCCGGCCGGGGCGGGCAGGGCGAAGCCCACGGTTTCCGGGGCGCTGGCCGGGATCAGCAGGCGGAAATACGACTCCTGGGCGGGGCGGTCCCGCTGGTACCAAATCTCCCCGTCGTGGCGTTCGATCACGTCTTTCACCGTAAGGGGCAGGTCCTCGCCTCCCGCGGTGAGGGGCTCGCTCTCCCAGGCGAACACGGTTTCCGCCGAAAGGGGCGCGCCGCGCCACACCAGGTCCAGATGGGCGAGCCGTCCCTCGCCCGCGAGCCGCAGGCGCAGCTCCCACACGCCGAACTCCTCCTTGAGCCGGGCGGCCAGGTAGGCCAGGACCTGGACCAGGGCGAAGCTGTCCACCCGCATCCACAGGTCGGGGGCCAGGATTTCCGCCTTGGCGGCGAGGCCGAGCCGCGTCTCGATACGCCGGCAGGCGGCGGCCACCAGGTCCTCGCCCAGCATGTCCTCCATGACCCATTGCGCCTTCATGGCGTCGGAGAATTCCCGGATGGCGCCCTCGATGCGTTCGGAGAGACGGCTGGCTTCCTGGCTAATGACGGCGATAAAGCGCCCCTGCTGCTCGGCCGGCATGTCGGGAAAGCTCTGCAGCGTCTCCACCGCGGCGCGGATGCTGGCGAGCGCCGCCCGGCTGCCCTCCGTGACGGATTGCAGCAGGGCATCCCGACGGCTGCCCTGTTCCACGGTGCGCGTCACGTCCTCCAGGGTCATGACGAACCCGGTCAGCCCCTCGTTGCCGAGCACCGGCACCACCAGCGCCCGCACGAGTTGCCCCGAGGGAGCGGTGGTGACGAACCGGGCCACCGCATGGGGGCGCTTCTGGGAGAGCAGGCTGTGGATGGTGTCCAGGGCATGGAGGATCAGCGGCCGGTCGATCACGCCGAACACCGAGCGCCCTAGCCCCACCAGGCCGCCGGTCGCCGATCCCGCGGGATTGGCGGAAAGGAGCTGCCGGGCGCGGTTGTTGTAGAGCAGGATCTGCCCCTCAATGTTGCACACGAGCACCCCCTGGGCGAGCTCCGAGATCACCGCCGCCAGGCGGTTTTTTTCCTCCTCCACCGCCCGCTTGGCCTCTTCCACCCGGGCTTCCACCCGTTCCAGCAGGGCGTGGTAGTGCTCGGCGAAGCGGTTGACGCTTTCCACCAGGGCGCGCACGTCGGCAGCCCCTTCGGCGCTCGCGCGATGGGCGGGATTGGCCTCCAGCATGACCTGGAGGTCCTCCCGCAAGCGGCGGATCGGGGTCAGGTAGAGGTTGGAAAGGAGCTCGAGCAGGATCGCCAAGGCGAACAGGACGCCCACGGCCGTCATGGCGAACAGCACCGCCTGGTCCGCCAGCGCCTCCAGCGCCGGGCCCTGCAGCTCGGTGGGGAGCCGCCGCCAGACGAGCCAGCCCAGCAGCCCGGGCAGGCCCATCGCCGCCCCGTAGCAGAGAGCCAGGACGAGGACGAACCTCCCTCGGCTCACGCGGCCTGTTCCCCCAGAAGCTTCTTCACCTGGGCGATCAGCTCCTTGGTGGAGAAGGGCTTGGTGATGTAGGCGTCGGCCCCCAGGGCGAGCCCCTTGGCCACCTCCGTCTCCCGCCCCTTGGCGGTGAGCATCACGATTTTCACCCCCTGCCAGGCGGGGTCCTCTCGCAGCTTCTGGCAGACTTCGAACCCGCTTTTGCCCGGCAGCATCACGTCCAGCAGGATCAGATCGGGGCGGAATTCCTCGACCGCCCGCAACACCTCTTCCCCGTCGGTGGCGACCCGGATCTCGTAGCCGTGCCGCTCCATCAAGAACTCCAGCGAAACGACGATGTTGGGCTCATCGTCGGCGATCAGTATCCGCTTGCCCATGCTTGGCCTCCTCCGTTGCGGCGATTTCCCCTTGTGCGCCGGTTCTCGCGTCGGCTTGTCCAGCCCGCGCGGCCGCGGCGACCCGCTCGGGGGCGAGGGGGATGGTGAACGAGAACGTCGCCCCGCGCCCGGGCGCGCTCTCGACCCACAGCCGTCCCCCGAAATGTTCGATGATCTGGCGGCTGATGGGCAGCCCTAGCCCGGTGCCCGAGGGCCGGGCCCTCATCGTGTCCCCCACCTGCCTGAATTTTTCGAAGATCACTTTCTGGTGCTCGGGACTGATGCCGATTCCGTTGTCGCTCACGTCCACCCGCAGCGTCTTGCCCTCCCGCCTCAAGGTGACGGTCACCCGGCCCCGCTCGGGCTCGCAGAATTTCACCGCGTTGGAGAGCAGGTTTAGCATGACCTGCACCAGGCGGTCCCGGTCGGCGGTGATGCGCGGCACGTTCGCCTCCAGGCGGGTCTCCAGCTTGACCCGCTTCTCCTTAAAGAGCTGGGCCGTGGAGGCGACCGCCTCCTCGATCACCTCCCGCAGGTCCAGCTCCGTGTTGTGCCAGTCAGCGTTGCCGGATTCCAGCTTGGCCAGGTCCAGCACCTGGTTGATGAGCCGGGTCAGCCGCTCGCTCTCCTTGATGATGATGCCGAGGAAGCGGGTGCGCTCGGCCGCGTCCAGGTCGGGGTTGTCATGCAGGATCTCGGTGAGGGCGCGGATCGAGGTGAGGGGGGTGCGCAGCTCGTGGGTGACGGTGGAGATGAAGTCGTCCTTCAGCCGGTCCACCTCCTGCAGGCGCTCGTTGGCCGCCTTGAGCTCGGCGGTCGCCCTTTCCAGCGCCCGGGACTTGCTCTCCAATTGGCGGCTATAGGCGATGATCTGGGAGGTCTCGTCCAGGATGTTCAGGACCTCGTCCATGGTCAGGGGTTCCTCCTTTACCGTGGAGGCCACCATGACCCGGGCCGAGGCCGCGCCGATGGCGCCGGCGAGCAGGGTCTCGGCGTAGTGGACCAGGTCCGCGTCGGCCTGCAGGTCGCTTACGTCCTCCAGCCCGCGCCGGAGGGCGTACTCGCGCAGCGCCTCCTCGGCCCGTCCGGCCCCGAGGAAGCGGCTGAGCACGGGCCGCAGGTCGTCCACGGTGGCCGACCCCCGCCAGAAGCGCGATCCGGTGGACTCCGGGGATTTCTTGAAGGCGTCGACGAACAGGGTCGCCTGGCTGTGCTCCGCCACGCTCGGACGGGTGAGGAGGCTGCCGGCCACGTAGGCGCCGATGTTGGCCAGCATGCTCCAGAAGAGGGAGTGGGTGTTCTGGTCGAGACCCCGCAGGCCGAAAAGCTCCAGGGGTTTCAACAGCTCGATGCCTAAGGGGCCCGCTTCGAGGAAGGAGATGGGTAGCCAGCCGGAACGGGCGAAGGAGGGCAGGAGCAGGGTGTAGGCCCACACCAGGAAGCCCGCCGTGAGGCCGGCGATGGCGCCGGTGCGGGTTCCGCCCTTCCAGTACATGCCGCCGAAGAACGCCGGGGCGAACTGAGCCACGCCGGCGAAGGAGATGAGGCCGATGGACACCAGGGCGTACGCTTCCCCGGCGAGGCGGAAGTAGAGGTAGCCGAGCAGCAGCACGGCGACGATGGCGCCGCGCCGGATGCCGAGCAACAGCCCGGTCAGGTCCGGGCGTTCGGTCAGCCGCAACCAGCGCAGCCGCAGCAGCACCGGCATGACGAGATCATTGCACACCATGGTGGACAGGGCGATGGTCTCCACGATCACCATGCCGGTGGCGGCGGACAGCCCGCCGATGAAGGCGAACAGCGCGAGCGCTTCCTGCTGCTCGGCCATAGGGATGGTGAGCACGAAGGTGTCGGCGTCCACACCCCCGTCGGGAAAGCGCATGAGCCCGCCGAAGGCGATGGGCAGGACGAAGATGTTGATGGCGAAAAGGTAGAGGGGAAAGAGCCAGATCGCCTTCAGCACGTGCTTTTCGTTCACGTTCTCCACCACCGAGATCTGGAATTGCCGCGGCAGGAGCATGATGGAGAGCATGGACAGCACGGTGAGGGAGGCCCAGGTGTCGTAGGTGCCCGCGGCGCCGCCCACCGTGAGCAGGGCGTTCAGCTTGGGCAGCTCCGCTGCCCGGTCGAAGATGTCGGCGAAGCCGTTGTACAGGCCGAAGGTGACGAACAGCCCCACGGCGACGAAGGCGAGCAGCTTCACCAGGGACTCGAAGGCGATGGCCGCCACCATGCCCTCGTGGCGCTCGGAGGCGTCCAGGTGCCGGGTGCCGAAGACGATGGTGAAAGCCGCCAGCAGTAGAGCGATGTAGAAGGCGCTGTCGCTCACCACCGGCTGGGCCGCGCGCGCCGCCGGGGCGGAGACTTCCGGGTAGTGCAGCAGCAGGCTGAAGGTGTTGGACACCGCCTTCAACTGCAGGGAGATGTAGGGGATGATGACGATTACCGCGGTCACGGTCACCAGACCCCCCAGGAGCTGGCTCTTGCCGTAGCGGGAGGAGATGAAGTCGGCGATGGAGGTGATGCGGTTGGCCTTGCTGATGCGGATGATCTTGAGCATCACGAACCACCACAGGGCCGCCATCAAGGTCGGGCCCAGGTAGATGGGCAGGAACCCGATGCCGGTGGAGGCGGCGCGCCCCACGCTCCCGTAGAAGGTCCAGGAAGTGGCGTAGACCGCCAGGGACAGGGCGTAGATGTAGGGGTTGGCGATGACCGAGCGCCCGGCGTCCGCCCGCTTGTCGGCGTAATAGGCGATGGCGAACAGGATGCCCAGGTAGGCGAATGAGGCGATGACGATGACCGAGCCTTGCAGCATCGGCGGAGCTTAGTGCTCCCGCCGGCCCGGACGCGCCTCCACGATCCAGGCCATCAGCCCGATCAGCAGCATCCAGGCGGCGAAGATGTAGGCGAAGAGCAGCGGTATGCCGAAGACCTCGGCGTCGCTGTTGAAGAGGTCGAGGAGGGGGTAGTTGAACAACAGGCAGCCGACGAGGAACACGGCGATCAGCCGCTCCCCGGTCACGTTCTCCCTCATGGCGGCAACCCTTTCGGCGGTGGAGCTTTTTCCAATATTAGCACCTGGTATCCACCCCGCCCCGGCGGGCGGCTTCCGTTCAGGCCTTGGCCTTAGCGTCCATCCAGACTTCGATTCCTTGGGCGTTGAGCTCGATGTCCATGGCGAGGAGCTGCGCCGCGGTCTCCTCCGGCAGAGGACTGCCGCTGGCCTGGGCCTCCTCGAGCAGCAGCTCCCGCAGGCCCTCGGTGAGCACCCGGTGGCGCGCCGGCCCCGCGGAGCGGGCCTGCTCGGCCAGCCGCCGGTACTCCTCCAGCAGCCGGTGCAGGGTGGCCGCGTGCCGCGCCACGTGGGACACCCGGCTGTAGTGGGTGAGAAAAGCATGCCTGGGCTCGAGGCTCGCCAGGCGGTCGATGGAGACATGGGCCGCGTCGGGGTCGAACTGGGCCGGGGTCGAGGTGGGGAAGATGAACTCCGTCCCCTCCCCGTCGAACTCCCGGTAGGAGATGCCGAAGGTGTCGCCGGTGAAGACCGAGCGGGAGCGCGCGTCGTAGATGCAGTAATGGTGCCGGGCGTGGCCGGGGGTGTCGAGAAGAACGAGCTCCCGCCCGGCCAGGGAAAGGCGGAAGCCGTCGGGGGCTTCGATCAGCCGCTCGGCCGGCACCGGCAGCACCTCGCCGTAGAGCCGGCGGAATTCCTCTTCGCCGTAGACTGCCTGGGTGCTGGCCACCAGCTTCCCCGGATCTACCAGGTGGCGCGCTCCCCGGGGATGGACCACGATGGGGGTCCGGGGCAGGGCCAGGGCGAGCTGCCCGGCGCCGCCCGCGTGGTCCAGGTGGATGTGGGTGACCAGGATGTAGTCCACCGCGTGCCGATCCACCCCCAGCGCCTCCAGGGCGGCCAGGAGCCCGGGGACCGAGCGGCTGGTGCCCGTGTCCACGATAGCCGCTCGGCCCCGCTCCACGATGACGTGGATCGCATCCAGGTTGGGCCGGTAATAGCCCGAGTCCACCGCGGCGATGCCATGGTCGTACTGAATCAAGGCGGGCAGCGTCACCGGACAGTGTTTGGAAAAGGAGAAAACCGGCGGGGCGCCCTCGAATGGTACCCCGCCGGAGCAGGGGTCCGCCGGCTCAGCGCGTCGGACGCTCCCGCCGTCCAGGGCCGACCGCGGACGAGACCCGCCGGCTCACTGGGTCACCTTGAGCTGCTCCAGGATCGCCGGATTCTCCAGCGTGGAGACGTCCTGGGTGATCTCCTCGCCCTTGGCGATGGAGCGCAACAGCCGGCGCATGATCTTGCCCGAGCGGGTCTTGGGCAGGTTGTCGCCGAAGCGAATCTCGTCGGGCTTGGCGATGGGGCCGATCTGCTCGCCCACCCAGTTCCTGAGCTGGGCGGCGATCTTCTGCGCCTCCTCGCCCACCGGCCGTGGGCCTTTCAGGACCACGAAGGCGACCACCGCCTCCCCCTTCACCTCGTGGGGCTTGCCCACCACCGCCGCCTCGGCCACCTGGGGGTTCGCCACCAGGGCGGACTCGATCTCCATGGTGCCCAGCCGGTGGCCGGAGACGTTGAGCACGTCGTCGATGCGCCCGATGATCCAGTAATAGCCGTCCATGTCCCGGTTGGCGCCGTCCCCCGCCACATAGAGTTTGCCGCCGAAGTCGCTGGGGAAGTAGCTCTTGACGTAGCGCTCGGGATCGCCCCAGATGGTGCGGATCATGGCCGGCCAGGGACGCCGGATGACCAGGAAGCCGCCCTTGCCTTTTTCCACCGACTGGCCGGTCTCGTCCACGATGTCGGCCATGATGCCGGGCAGGGGCAGGGTGCAGGAGCCGGGCTTGAGGGGCGTCACCCCCGGCAGCGGGGTGATCATGTGGCCCCCGGTCTCGGTCTGCCACCAGGTGTCCACGATGGGGCAGCGCTTGTTGCCCACCGTCTCGTAGTACCACATCCAGGCCTCGGGGTTGATGGGCTCTCCCACGGTGCCCAGGATGCGCAGGCTCGAGAGGTCGTACTTCTTGGGCTGCTCCGCCCCGGCCTTGATGAGGGAGCGGATGGCGGTGGGAGCGGTGTAGAACACCGTCACCTTGTGGTCCTGGATCATCTTCCAGAAGCGCCCCGCGTCGGGGTAGGTGGGCACGCCCTCGAACATCACCTGGGTGGCGCCCACGGCCAGGGGCCCGTAGGTGATGTAGGTGTGCCCGGTCACCCAGCCCACGTCGGCGGTGCACCAGAAGATGTCGCTCGGCTTGTAGTCGAAGGTCCAGCGCATGGTGAGGGCGGCGTGCACCAAGTAGCCGCCGGTGGAGTGCTGCACGCCTTTGGGCTTGCCGGTGGAGCCGGAGGTGTAGAGCAGGAACAGGGGGTGCTCGGCCTCCACCCACTCGGGCTCGCAAGTGTCCCCCTGGCCGTTCACCAGGTCGTGCCACCACAGGTCCCGGGAAGCGTTCCAGGCGATGTTGGCGCCGGTGCGCTTGTAGACGATGACGCTTTTGACCGATTCGCAGCCGCCCATCCCTAGGGCCTCGTCCACCGCGGGCTTCAAGGGGATCGCCCGCCCGCCCCGCATCTGCTCGTCCGCCGTGATCACCGCCACCGCCCTGGCGTCGACGATGCGCTCGTGGAGCGCCTTGGCCGAGAAGCCGCCGAAGACCACCGAATGAATGGCGCCGATGCGGTTGCACGCCTGCATGGCCACCACCGCCTCGATGCTCATGGGCAGGTAGATGACCACCCGGTCCCCCTTCTTGATCTTGAGGGACTTGAGACCGTTGGCGAACTGGCACACGCGCCGGTACAGCTCCTTGTAGGTGACCTTGGTGACCTTGCCGTCGTCGGCCTCGAAGATGATGGCGGTCTTGTCCGGCTGGGTGGAGAGATGCCGGTCCAGGCAGTTGTAGGAGGCGTTGAGCATCCCGTCGCTGAACCAGCGGTAGAAGGGCGCCTTGCTCTCGTCCAGCACCTGGGTGAACGGTTTATGCCACGCGATCTGTTCGCGGGCGATTCGGGCCCAGAATCCCTCGTAGTCTTGTTCGGCCTCCTTGCACAGCGCCCGGTAGGCGTCCATGCCCTTGACGTTGGCCTGCTTCACGAACTCTTCGCTGGGGGGAAAGACCCGCGTTTCCTGGAGCACTGATTCGATTGCAGCCATGGCTTCCTCCTTCAAGGTCATGGAATGATGAAAAATCCTGCCGCCGCTTCTTTCGTTTTAGAGCATTTTAGTGCGGCGCGGTAAGCGCGCGCCACGATCGTCTCCGGCCGGGCGCGGCCTTTTGGCCTATAACCTTAACCCTAATCTTATATAAGACACAAGACTTATCGACTTTTTGTAGCTCCGGTCCGCCAGCGCCATCGTCCCACCATTGGGAAACAGGGACAGGTCATGCGGCGGGGGCGGCGCGCATGTGGTACCCTACGGGGCGTTTTGGGACGGACGCCCGGAGGATTCCGGGTTTCCCACCCGGCCCGGGGAGCGGGGGTCCGCGACGGGCTACGGCTCCCGGGCGGGGGCATGATCAACGGCGGGCCTCCCCGCATTGCACGATAGTGAACCTGGTCAGGTCCGGAAGGAAGCAGCCACAGCTATTCTCTGCAAGTGCCGGGGGTCAGGCTCGCCACCCTTTCATCGCGCCGGTCAAGGGTTGCCGACCGTTGACCGCCTTCCTTCCTCTGCCCCGGGGGCGGAGAGGAAGGGAGCGTTAGGAGAACCAACAAGTGAAAAGAATCCTTGCGTTTCTGGGCGCGGTGCTGGCCGCCCCGGTCTGGGCGGTGGACGGGATCGCCCTCGAAGGGGGGGTGTCGGACTCTTCCAACGCGGACGTGAGCCTCGTGCGGGTGGCGGCCCAATGGGATTGGAAGGTGCACTGGCTAGAGCGGGCGGGCTGGTCCCTGGGAGGCTATTGGGACTTGCAGATCGGCCGCTGGATGAACGATAGCTTGAACAGGACCAACTCGGGGCTGTGGGATATAGGCTTGACCCCCGTACTGCGGCTGCAGTGGGCGGGCGCCGGCGGCTTCATCCCGTACTTGGAGGGCGGCATCGGGGCCCACTTCCTGTCGGAGACTTCGGTGAGCCGGCAGCGGCGCTTCGGGTCCAGCTTCCAGTTCGGCGATCACTTGGGGCTGGGGCTACGCTTCGGGCCGCGCCAGGCCTTCGACCTGAGCTATCGCTTCCAGCACCTGTCCAACGCCGGGATCAAGTCCCCCAACAACGGCATCAATTTCCATCAGGTTCGCTTCGGTTACTGGTTTTAGGGTTTGATCGGTGACGCAAGTCCTGGCCCGCAAATGGCGCCCCCGCCGCTTCGAGGAGCTGGTGGGGCAGGAGCACGTGGTGCGGGCGCTGGCGAACGCCCTGGAGCAGGGCAGGCTCCATCACGCCTATCTTCTGACCGGAACCCGGGGAGTGGGCAAGACCACCCTGGCCCGGGTGCTGGCCAAGGCGCTCAACTGCGAGGGCGGGGTGAGCGCCACCCCCTGCGGGGCGTGCAGCGCTTGCCGGGAGATCGACGCCGGCCGCTTCGTGGATCTGATCGAGCTGGACGCCGCCTCCAACACCCAGGTGGACCACATGCGGGAGCTGCTAGAGAACGCCCTCTACGCCCCGGTGAGCGGCCGCTACAAGATCTATATCATCGACGAGGCGCACATGCTCTCCCGCAGTGCCTTCAACGCCATGCTCAAGACCCTGGAGGAGCCGCCGGAGCACGTCAAGTTCGTGCTGGCCACCACCGACCCCCAGAAGATCCCGGTCACGGTGCTGTCCCGCTGCCTCCAGTTCAACCTGAAGCGCATCCCGGCTCCCCAGGTGGCCGGGCGGCTGCGCCAGGTGCTGGAGGCGGAGGGAATCCCCTTTGAGCCCGCCGCGGTGCAGCTCCTGGCACGGGCGGCCCAGGGGAGCCTGAGGGACGGCTTGAGCCTCCTCGACCAGGCGATCGCCCATGGGGGCGGCCGGGTGCAGGAGGCCTCGGTGCGAGCTATGCTGGGCACGGTGGCGGGGGGCGGCCTCGGCGCCATCCTGGCGGCGGTGAAGGCGGGCGACGGCGCCCGGCTGAAGGCCATCGCCGACGAAATGGAGGCCGCCGGCGCTTCCTTCGAAGGAGCGCTCCAAGACCTGGCCGCCCTGCTGACCCAGGTGGCCCTGGCCCAGGCCGCCCCGGGGGCCTTGGGCGAGGAGGTTCCGGACCGGGAGCAGGTGCTGACCCTGGCGCGCCTCCTCGACCCGGAGGAGGTGCAGCTCTACTACCAGATCGCCATCCACGGCCGCAGCGAGCTCGATCTCGCCCCGGACGAGTACGCCGGGTTCACCATGACGCTGCTGCGCATGCTGGCCTTCGCGCCCCAGGGGGAGGAGACTCCTCCGGCCCGTTCCCTCCCGCCGGCCGCCGGGGAGGCTCCCGCCCCGGCGGCCGCGTCCAGCCGGGCGGCGTACCGGACGGAGGTGGACTGGCCGGCCCTCGTGGCGAGCCTCGGGCTTTCGGGCATGGCGAAGCAGCTCGCCGAGCATTGCGAGCTGGCGGGTCTGAACGACCAGGAGCTCTCCCTTCGCCTGCCGGAGGCCCACCGCTACCTCCTGGACAAGCGCTACGAGGAGCGGGTGGCGGAGGCCGTGCGCCGGCACTTCGGGCGGCCGCTCAAGGTAAAATTCACTTGCGGCGCCGGTGCCGGCCTCTCCCCGGCCGAAATGGCCAACCGGGAGCGGCGCGAGCGCCAGCGGAAGGCCATCGAGGCGATCGAAAAGGACCCCTTCGTGCGCGAGCTGATCGAGAACTTCGACGCGCGACTGGTCGATTCCTCCATCAAGCCGCTCAACTGAAGCCACACGCGGGAGCATACCGATGAAAGGCGGAATCGCCGGGCTCATGAAACAGGCCCAGCAGATGCAGGAAAACCTGAAGCGCGTCCAGGAAGAGCTGGCGAGCCTGGAGGTGGAAGGCCAGGCCGGCGCCGGGATGGTGAAGGTGGTGATGACCTGCCGCCACGACGTCAAGCGGGTCGTCATCGATCCCAGCCTGCTGGGCGGCGAGGACAAGGACATGCTGGAGGACCTGGTGGCGGCGGCGGTCAACGATGCGGTGCGGCGGGTGGAGGCCACAATCCAGGAGCGCATGAGCGCCGTGACCGCCGGCATGGCCCTACCCCCCGGGCTCAAGCTGTTCTGAATCCCCGCCGCCCGCGGCGAAAGGCCTGCCTTTCGCTGGGCGGGGCGCTTTCCGTCCGCCGCGCGCCTCCAGTTTCCGCTTGTTTCCATGAAACCCGTCTCCAGCCTGGAAGACCTGGTGCAAGCCCTGCGCTGCTTGCCCGGGGTCGGACCCAAGTCGGCCCAGCGCATGGCCTATCACCTGCTGCAGAGGGACCGGGAGGGGGCGGCCCGGCTCGCTAAGGCGCTGGAACAGGCCCTCGCCCGCATCCGCCACTGCGAACGTTGCAACAACTTCTCCGAAGAGCCCGTGTGCGAGCTGTGCCGCTCCCGCCGCCGGGACCCCGCTTTGCTGGCCGTGGTGGAGACCCCGGGGGATCTCCTCATGATGGAGCAGGCCCAGTGCTACCAGGGTCTCTACTTCGTGCTGATGGGACGTCTTTCCCCCCTGGACGGGATCGGCCCGCGGGAGATCGGTCTGGATCGGCTGCTCAGGCGGGCCCAGGACGGGGTGGTGCGGGAAGTGATCCTCGCCACCAACTTCACCGTGGAAGGGGAGGCCACGGCCCACTATATCGGCGAGCTGCTGCGCGGCCACGGGCTCAAGATCACCCGCATCGCCCGAGGACTGCCCGTGGGCGGGGAGCTGGAGCACGTGGACGCGGGGACGCTCGCCCAGGCGGTGCGGGAGCGGCGGGGCCTCTGATGGCGGGCGCGGCCCAGGGGGAACGGCTGCAGAAGGTCCTGGCCCGGGCGGGCTTCGGTTCCCGCCGGGAGATCGAGGAATGGATCCGCCAGGGACGGGTGAGCGTCAACAGCCGGCCGGCGGTGCTGGGCGCCCGGGTCAAGCCGGGAGACACGGTGCGCCTCGACGGGCGTACCCTTCGGGTGTCCCCGGCCCAGGAAGTTCGGGTGCTCCTCTACCACAAGCCGGCGGGGCAGATCGTGAGCCGCCGGGATCCGGAGGGCCGCCCGAGCGTGTTCGAGCACCTGCCACCGGCCCGGGGCGGCCGCTGGGTGCCCGTGGGACGGCTCGATTACAACACGGAGGGGCTGCTCATCCTCACCACCTCGGGGGAACTGGCCCACCGCCTCATGCACCCCCGCTACGCGATGGCGCGGGAGTACGCGGTGCGGGTGCGAGGGGCGCTCACCGAGGAGGAAAAGCAGCGGCTCCTCTCCGGCGTGCGGCTCGAAGACGGCATGGCCCGGATCGAGGTCCTGGAAGACGCCGGCGGTTCGGGGAGCAACGTGTGGTACCGGATGACCCTGCGGGAGGGGCGCAACCGGGAGGTGCGGCGGCTCGTCGCCGCGGTGGGCCACGAGGTGAGCCGGCTCATCCGCATCCGCTTCGGCCCTGTCGCCTTGCCTTCCGACTTGAAGCGGGGCCGCTGGCGGGAGCTGGCGCCGGAGGCGGTGGAAGCCCTGCTCCAGGCGGTGGGCTTGCCAGCGCCCTCGCCCCGGACCGACGCCGGCAAGAAGAAGCCCGCAAGCCGCCGGGCCTCCCAGCCCGCCGCTTCCCCGGAGCGGCGGGAACGGTTCCGCCCGGATGGCCGGCGGACTGCCGCCCGGCGGAGCAGACCCCCGCGCCTCCGGGGCTGAATTCCGAATCGGAGATCCGAGAGGGATGACCATGGAGCAAGACCCGAAACTCGCCCATTCGATTCTCGAGCAGGCGGCGGACGCCGTGATCTTCGCCGACGGCGATGGCGTGATCCGCTTCTGGAACCGGGCCGCCGTGGCGCTCTTCGGCTTTGGGGCGGAAGAGGCGCTAGGGGCGAGTCTCGACCTGATCGTGCCGGAGCATTTGAGGCGGGCCCATTGGGTGGGCTTTCGCCGCGCCATCGAATCGGGGACGACCCGGCTCGGCGGACGCGCCACCATCACCCGCGCGCTGCACAAGAGCGGCAAGCGCCTGTACGTGGACATGAGCTTCGCCGTCGTTCGCGGACCCGACGGAAGCGTCGTGGGCTCGGTCGCGATCGCGCGGGATGCGACCGCCCGCTACGAGGAAGAGAAGGCCCGCCGCCAGCCCGCCGCGGTACGATGAAGTTTTATGACGGCGCACGGTCCCCGGGCCGGTAGGGACCGGTCGGGCCACCCTTCCCGAGCCCCTGGCGGAGGTGGGCTAGGGAAGATCATCCCGATGGAGCAGGAACACATGGCCCGCTCCGCTGCTCACCTCCGGCCAGACGAAAGGCAGCTGGGGGAACGAAGCCTCCAGGACGTCCCGGTGATGCCCGATCTCCACCACGAGAACGCCGCCCGGCGCCAGAAACGAGCGGGCCTGCGCCAGAATGCGGCGCACGAAGTCGAGGCCGTCCTCTCCCCCTGCCAGGGCCTCCCGCGGCTCGTGGAGATACTCGGGCGGCAGCGCCTCCATCGACGCCTGGTCCACGTAGGGCGGGTTCGAGACGATCACGTCATAGCGGTTTCCCTCCAGGGACTCGAACAGGTCGGAGCGCAGGAGCCGCACCCGTTCCTTGAGCCCGTAATCCCGCACGTTGCGGGCCGCCACCTCCAGGGCAGCGGCGGAAGCGTCGGAGGCATCCACCCGGGCGCCAGGGAAGGCATGGGCCAGAAGGATGGCGAGGCAGCCGCTGCCGGTGCATAGGTCCAGGGCGGCGCGCACCTCATGGGGATCGGCCACCCAGGGGGCGAGCTGGTCGCGCAGGAGCTCGGCGATGAAGGAGCGGGGGACGATCACCCGCTCGTCCACGTAGAAGCGGAAGTCCCCCAGCCAGGCCTCCCCGGTGAGGTAGGCGGCCGGCCGCCGCTCCTGCACCCGCCGGGAGAGGAGCTCGAGCACCGCGCTTCGCTCCGACGAGGTGAGCCGGGCGTCCAGGAACGGCTCCAGCCGATCCAGGGGAAGATGCAGGGCGTGGAGGATCAGGTAGGCCGCCTCGTCGTAGGCGTCGCTCGTGCCGTGGCCGAAGGCGAGGCCCGCCTCGCGGAAGCGGCTCACGGCGAAGCGCAGCAGGTCACGGACCGTGGCGAGCTCCTGCCGCGCTTCGTCGAACGGAGGGCTCAGGCGAGAAGCCGGCGCAGCGCCCGGCCGTAAATGTCGGCGAGCCGCGCCAGGTCGGCGAGGGGCACGCATTCGTCGATCTTGTGGATCGTGGCGTTGAGCAGCCCCAGCTCCACCACCTGGGGACAGATCCGGGCGATGAACCGGCCGTCGGAGGTGCCACCCGTGGTGGAGAGCTCCGGCTCGATGCCCGCCACCTCCCGCACCGCGGCCTTGAGCGCTTCGGCGAGCGGCCCCGGCAGAGTGAGATAGGGCCGGTTGTAGGGCCTCTCCCACGCGAGCTCGTACTCGAGCCCGTGGGCGTCGAGCACCGCCCGCAGCCGCTCCAAGAGGGATTCCACGGTGCTGGCGGTGGAGAAGCGGAAGTTGAACTGCAGGGTGACCTCGCCCGGGATCACGTTGGTCGCCCCGGTGCCGCCGCGGATGTTGGAGATCTGCCAGGAGGTGGGGGGGAAGAATTCGTCGCCCTCGTCCCACACCGTGCGGGCGAGCTCGGCGATGGCCGGCGCCGCCAGGTGGATGGGATTCCTGGCGAGGTGGGGGTAGGCGATGTGGCCCTGGATGCCCTTCACCGTGAGCGTTCCGGAGAGGGAGCCGCGCCGGCCGTTCTTCAGCGTGTCCCCCACCACCCGGGCGCAGGTGGGCTCGCCCACGATGCAGTAGTCGATCGCCTCCCTCCGTTCCTCGAGCAATTCCACTACCCGAACGGTGCCGTCCACGGCCGGGCCTTCCTCGTCGGAGGTGAGGAGCAGGGCGAGGGAGCCCCGGTGGCGCGGGTGCTCGCTCAAGAAGGCTTCCACGGCGGTCACGAAGGCGGCGATCGCCCCCTTCATGTCCGCCGCTCCACGGCCATAAAGAACGCCGTCGCGGATCGTGGGCCGAAAGGGATCGCTCGTCCATTGCTCTAGAGGACCCGGGGGCACCACGTCGGTGTGGCCGGCGAAACAGAGCACCGGGCCCCCGGTTCCGCGCCGGGCCCAGAGGTTGTCCACGGCGCCGAAGCGCAGCCGCTCCACGCGGAAACCCGCCCTTTCCAGCCGCTCGCCCAGGAGCTGCTGACAGCCGGCGTCGTCGGGGGTTACCGAGGGACGGGCGATGAGCGCTTGGGCAAGCTCGACGGCGGGGTGCATGGGACGGTTCTGGTTTTTGAAGGACGGCCCCGCCCCGAAGCCGGAGCCGGGCCGGGGATGCAGGGGCTCACTTGTCGATCAGGTCGATCTTGATCGGCGGCTCTTCCGGGGCGGCCGCACCCGGTCCTTTGGCGCCGGTCTCGGCCAGGCGGATCTGGCCGTAGTCGATGAGGGCCGCCAGGTTGGTGGGCGAATCGGCGTGGGCCATGGCTTCGTCCCGGGTGATTCTGCCCGCCTGGTACATCTTGAACAGGGCCTGCTCGAAGGTCTGGGACCCCGGCGAGACCGTGGTCTCCATGGCCTCCTTGATGGCGTCGATTTCCCCCTTCTTGATCAGCTCCGAGATGTAGGTGGTGTTGATCAGGATCTCCACCGCCGGCAGGAGTTTCCCGTCCACGCCCCGCACCAGGCGCTGGGAGATGATGGCCTTCAGGCTGATGGCCAGGTCCGCCAGCAAGGCGGTGCGCGCGTCGTGGGGGAAGAAGTTGATGATGCGCGAGAGCGCATGGTAGCTGTTGTTGGCGTGCAGGGTGGACACGCACAGGTGGCCGGTCAGGGCGTAGATGATGCCGTGCTTGAGGGTCTCCCGGTCCCGAATCTCCCCGATCATCAGCAAATCCGGCGCCTCCCGCATGGCGTTGGTGAGGGCGTTGGCGTAGGAGATCGTGTCCATGCCGATTTCCCGCTGGTTGACGATAGACTTGCGGTGCTTGAACACGAATTCGATGGGATCTTCCACCGTGAGGATGTGGCCGGTGCGGTTGGCGCTGCGGTGCTCGATCATGGCCGCCAGGGTGGAGGACTTGCCCGCCCCGGTGGATCCCACCACTAGAATCAGCCCGCGGCGCTCCATGATCAGGTCCTTAAGGATAACGGGCAGGTTGAGTTCCTCCACTGTGGGGATGGTGCTCTTGATGTGCCGGATGACCATCGCCAGATCGCCCCGCTGGCGGAAGATGTTGACCCGGTAGTTGGCCACCTCCGGCAGGCTGAAGGAGAAGTTCATCTCCATGGTGGCCTCGAAGGTGCGGATCTGGTCCTCGGTCATCAGGCCGTAGGCCAGCTTGATCACCTGGTCCGATTCCAGCGGCTTGTCGTTGATCGGCATGCACACGCCGTTGATCTTGATCTGGATCGGCGCGCCCACGGTGAAAAACAGATCCGAGGCCTGTTTCTCGGCCATGAGCTTGAGCAGCGGTGCGATGATCATGGGATGCTCCTTGGGTCTTCAACCGCGCCGCCGCGGCGCGCGCCGCTAGATGCCCCGCAGCAGCTCGTTGATGCTGGTCTTGGCGCGGGTCTTGGCGTCCACCTGCTTGACGATCACCGCGCAGTACAGGCTGTACTTGCCGTCCGGGGAGGGAAGGCTGCCGGAGACGACCACCGAGCCCGCGGGCACCCGCCCGTAGAGAATCTCCCCCGTTTCCCGGTTGAGAATCTTGGTGCTCTGGGAGAGGAAGACGCCGGTGCCGATCACCGCCCCCTCCTCGACGATCAAGCCCTCCACGATCTCGGAGCGGGCGCCGATGAAGCAGTTGTCCTCGATGATGGTGGGGTTGGCCTGGACCGGTTCCAGCACCCCACCGATGCCCACGCCGCCCGCGAGATGGACGTTCTTGCCGATCTGGGCACAGGAACCCACGGTGGCCCAGGTGTCCACCATGGTGCCTTCGTCCACGTAGGCGCCGATGTTGACGTAGGAGGGCATCAGCACCACGTTGGCCGCGATGTAGGAGCCCCGGCGGGCGGCCGCCGGGGGGACCACGCGGAAGCCGCCTTCGCGGAAGTCGCGGGAGTTGTACTCCGCGAACTTGGACGGGATCTTGTCGAAGTAGTTGGTGAAGCCGCCCTTGATGAAGCTGTTGTCCTCGATGCGGAACAGCAGCAGCACGGCCTTCTTGATCCACTCGTGGGTCACCCAGCGGCCGTCGATCTTCTCTGCCACCCGCAGCTTTCCCTTGTCGAGGAGGTCCACCACCTCCATCACCGCTTCGTGAACCTTGGTGGGCACGTTGCGCGGCGTGATCTCGCCGCGGCGCTCGAACGCTTCCTCGATGATGCTCTGGAGTTGTTTCATCGGCAGTGGGTCCTCGGTCGATGACGTTATCATCCCGCGGCGGCGGCCCCGCCGCGGCCCTCGGCGGCGAAGCGGCGGATGCGCTCGGCCGCCTCCACGCAGGCGTCCAGCGGAGCCACTAGGGCCACGCGCACGAAGTTGCGCCCGGGATTGAGGCCGTGGGCCTCCCGCGCCAAGTAGGAGCCCGGAAGAACGGTCACATTATAGTCGCGGTACAGCAGGCGGGCGAAAGCGGTGTCGTCGAAGGGCGTGGGCAGCCACAGGTAAAACCCGGCGTCGGGCCTCCTTGCCCCTAGGGGCTCGAGCCGGGGCAGCACGGCGTCGAACTTGGCCCGATAGAGCCGGCGGTTCTCCTCCACGTGGGTTTCATCCCGCCAGGCCGCGATGCTCGCCGCCTGCACCGCGGGGCTCATGGCGCAGCCGTGGTAGGTGCGATAGCGCAGGTAACGCTCCAGGATCTGCGCGTCGCCGGCGACGAAGCCCGAGCGCAGCCCCGGCGCGTTGGAACGCTTGGACAGGCTGGAGAAGACCACGAGCCCGCGGAAATCCCGGCGCCCCAGCCGGTGGGCCGCCTCCAGGGCGCCCAGGGGCCGGGAGGCGTCGTCGAAGTAGATCTCGGAATAGCACTCGTCGGAGGCGACGACGAAGCCGTGGCGGTCGGAGAGTTCGAACAGGCGGCGCCACTCGTCCAGGCCCATCACGCTGCCGGTGGGGTTGCCCGGCGAGCAGGCGTACACGAGCTGGGTGCGGCGCCACACCGCTTCGGGGAGCTGGGCGAAGTCCAGGGCGAAGCCGTTTTCGGGCAGCAGGTTGAGGAACTGGGGCGTTGCGCCGGCGAGGAGCGTCGCTCCCTCGTAGATCTGGTAGAAGGGGTTGGGGCACACCACGGTGGCGCCGGGGCGCGCGGAATCCACCACCGCCTGGGCGAAGGAGAACAAGGCTTCCCGGCTCCCGTTCACCGGCAGGACCTGGGTCTCCGGGTCGATCTCCGGCAGGGCGTAGCGCCGGGCGATCCAGTCGGCCAGGGCCAGGCGCAAGGCGGGCTGGCCGGCGGTGGTGGGATAGCGGGCGAGGGAGGAAAGGGCTTGCGCCAGCGCTTCCAAAATGAAGGGCGGCGTCGCATGCTTCGGCTCGCCGATGGACAGATCGATGGCCCTGAAGGCGGGGTTGGGGCTCGCCCCCTGGAGCAGAAGCTGGAGTTTCTGGAACGGATAGGGCTGCAGGCGCTCGAGGTGGGGGTTCATCGAGGATCGGGCGTGGGGCGCCGTCGTTGTCGTTAAACCGGCGAATTATATCGGCCGGGTGGCATCGGCGCCAACGCGCGGACCCGCGATCCGGGCGGGCGTTCGGTCAGCCGCGTGTGCTTGCCTCCCGAGGAAACTCCGGCAGCAGGACCGGCGCGGCGGGCTCCCATCCCGCCTTCCGGTGCTCCGCCTCCACTGTGGTGAAGATGCCGCCGCGCACGTAGAAGCGGGCCCGCAGCCGCATGTATCGGGGTTCCGTGGCGGCCACCAGGTCGTCCAGGATACGGTTGGTGACCGCCTCGTGGAAGGCACCCTCATCCCGGTAGGACCAGATGTAGAGCTTCAGGCTCTTCAGCTCGACGCACCGCCGGTCGGGGATGTAATCCAGGATCAGGGTGGCGAAGTCGGGCTGGCCGGTCTTCGGGCACAGGCAGGTGAACTCCGGAATCTCCATGTGGATCAGGTAGTCCCGATCCGGGGCCGGGTTGGGGAAGGTCTCGAGCTGCTTGGAGGGACGTGTGGCCATTCTCGCCTGCTCGTCAATTCAGTTAAAATGCCGGCCATTCTCCAAGCGGGAGTCGCCGCCCGATGGGCCGCCGTCCCGGCGGGTGCAGGCCGCGCTCCCGGGGGGGCGGGCGGCGCCGGCGCGGCGAATGCCCGTTGATTCTCGAACATTATAACGACTGGTCGGCACCCCGTTGCGCCTCGCCCACATCAAGCTCGCCGGGTTCAAGTCCTTCGTCGATCCCACCCATATTCCGCTCCCGGGCCAGTTGGTCGGCATCGTCGGTCCCAACGGCTGCGGCAAATCCAACATCATCGACGCCGTGCGCTGGGTGCTGGGGGAATCCCGGGCCTCCGCCTTGCGCGGCGAGTCCATGCAGGACGTGATCTTCAACGGCTCCCTGGAGCGCAAGCCGGTGAGCCGGGCGGTCGTGGAGCTGGTGTTCGACAACAGCCTGGGCAAGGCCGGCGGGCAGTGGTCCCAATACGCCGAGATCGCGGTCAAGCGGGTGATCGAGCGCAACGGCGAGTCCTCCTACTACATCAACAACCTCCACGTGCGCCGGCGGGACGTGCAGGACATCTTCCTCGGCACGGGCCTGGGCGGGCGTCCCTACGCCATTATCGAACAGGGGATGATCTCCCGCATCATCGAGGCCAGGCCCGAGGAGCTACGGGTGTTCCTGGAGGAGGCGGCGGGCGTGTCTAAGTACCGGGAACGGCGGCGGGAGACCGAGCTGCGGCTAGAAGACGCCCGGGAGAACCTCGCCCGGGTGGACGACATCCGCCAGGAGCTGGAGAAGCAGCTCGAGCGGCTACAGGCCCAGGCCCAGGTGGCGGCTCGCTATCACGAGCTCCAGGCGCGGCTGCGCACCGTCCAGGCCCTGCTTGCCCTCACCCGCAGGCAGGAAGCCGCGGCGGCCCGGGAGCGGCTCGCGCGGGAGATGGAACGCCTGGAGACGGCGCTGCAAGGGGAGATCGCCCGGCTGCGGGAAGCCGAGCGCCACCTGGAGGAAGCCCGGGAGCGCCACTACGGCTTGAGCGATGCGCTCCACGGCGCCCAGGGGGCGTTGTACCAGGCGAACGCGGAAGTGGCCCGGCTGGAGCAGCAGCTCCAGCACCTGCGGGCGAGCCGCAGCCGCATCGAGCAGCAACTGGGCACCACGAGGAATCTTTTGGCCCAGCACGAAGAGCGCCGGGCCAACGCCCAGGCGGGGCTCGCCCATTGGCGGGCGAAGCGGGAGCGGGCCACCGAGGAGGCGCGCCTGCGCCAGGAACGAGCCGAAGGGGAGGGCCGGGACCTGCCCCGGTTGGAAGAAGCCCACCGGGCGGCCCAAGCCCGTTACGGCGAGGCTCAGCGGGAGCGCATGCGGGCCGAGCAGGCCCGGGAAGTGGAACAAACCCATCTGAGCCACGCCGAGAGGGTGCTGGCCCAGTTGGCGGCTCGGCGCGAGCGCCTGGAGGAGGAGTGGCGGGGGCTGCCCCAAGGGAATCCGGACGAAGGCGAGCGCCTGGCGCGGGAGCTGGAGGACATCGACCGCCGGATCGCGCAGCAGGAGGCGGCCCTGGCCCAGGGCATGGAGCGGCTGCCCGCCGCCCAGGCGGCCCTTGAGGCCGCCCGCCAGGGGCTCCAGGCCCAGGAGCAGCGCTTGACCGAGGTGGAGGCCCGGCGGGCGGCGTTGGAAGAGCTCCAGCGGCGGCTCGAGAGCAACGAGAGGCTTACCGCCTGGCTTTCCGTCCAGGGGCTCCAGGGCCGTTCCCGGTTCTGGCAGGCGATCGCGGTGGGCGAGGGCTGGGAAGACGCCCTGGAGGCGGTGCTGCGGGAGCGGCTCAACGCGGTGGCGCTGGAGGCCTTGGACGAGGCCGGTCGCTGGAGCGACGGGCCGCCACCCGGAAAGCTCGCCTGCTTCGAGCCCAGGGCCGAAACGGTGCCTTCTTTGGCCCCGGACCCGGATCCGGCTCCCCGCCTCCGCGCCCAAGTGACTTGCCGGGACGAGGGGGTGGCGGCGGCCCTGGACGACTGGCTGGCGGGGGTTTTCCTGGCGCAGTCCTTGGAGGCCGCCTTGGAGCGTCGGCACCTGCTCCAGCCGGGGCAGGCCTTCGTGCTCCCCGGCGGGCACCTGGTGACTCGGGCGAGCATCACCTATTACGTTCCCGACTCCGGGCTGCACGGGGTGCTGGCCCGGGAGCGGGAGATCGAGGCCCTGGCCCGGGAGGGAATAGCCCAGCGCGCCGCCATCGAGGCGCAGGCCAGGGCCGTCGCCCAGGAGGAGGAGCAGGTGCGGGCCCTGGAGGCGGCCCTGGAGGAAGACCGCTCGGCCCTGGCCGCGGCCCGCCAGCGCCGGCACGAGGTCCAAATGGCGGCCCTCAAGGCGGCCGAGGCGGCGGAGCGGGTGAGGGCCCGCAGCCGGCAAATCGCCGCCGAGCTGGAGGAGATCGACGCCCAGGAGCGGACGGAAAAGAGCCGCCGGGAGGCGGCGATCCAGCGGCTGGAGGAAATCGCGGGAGAGATCGCCGCCGCGAAGCAGGCGGAGAGCGTCCAGGAAGAAGCATGCCGGGCGGCCGAGACCCGCCTGGGGGAACGGCGGCAGGCCCATCAGCAGGCCCTCCACGAAGCCCAGGAGGCTGTCTATCACGAGAAGCTCGCGTCAAGCAAAATCAATGAGCTTGAGGATCTTCTTAGAGTCATAGATCAAGACATGGCGTCGGCCAGGGCCTCCCTGGAAGCCCTCGAAGGAGAACTGGCCGGGTTGGATCCTGCCCCCATCGAGGCCGCTTTGCAGGCCGCCCTGGAGGAGCGCCAGTCCCGGGAGGAGGCCCTCGCCCAGGCGCGGGACGCCTTGGAAGAGGCGAGCGCCCGGTTGCGCTCCCTGGAGGAGAGCCGGCTGACCATCGAGCAGGGGCTCGAGCCCTTGCGCCAGAAGCTCGCCGAGGCCCAGCTCAAGGAACAGGAAGCGCGGCTCACGGTGGCCCAGTTCGAGGAGCAGCTCCGGGGAATGGGCGCCGACGAGGAGGCCTTGGCCGCCCAGTTGGGCGAGAAACCCCGGGCCTCGTCGCTGCAGGGGGAGATCACCCGGCTCAACAACGAGATCGCGGAGCTGGGGGCGGTCAATCTGGCGGCTCTGGAGGAACTCAAGGCCGCCGAGGAGCGCAAAGCCTTCCTGGACGCCCAGTCGGAAGATCTCCGGGCCGCGGTGGAAACCCTGGAGAACGCCATCCGGCGCATCGACCGGGAAACCCGGGAGCGCCTGATGAGCACCTTTGACCAGGTGAACAACCACCTGGCCGAGCTGTTCCCGACCCTCTTCGGCGGGGGGCAGGCCCGGCTGGTCCTCACCGGGGAGGAAATCCTGGACGCTGGGCTCCAGGTCATCGCCCAACCGCCGGGCAAGAAGAACACCTCCATCCACCTCCTCTCGGGGGGAGAGAAGGCCCTCACCGCGCTGGCCCTGGTGTTCTCCCTGTTCCAGCTTAACCCGGCGCCCTTCTGCCTGCTGGACGAGGTGGACGCGCCCCTGGACGACACCAACACCGAGCGCTTCTGCCAACTGGTGAAGCGCATGGCCCAGCAGACCCAGTTCATCTTCATCAGCCATAACAAGCTCACCATGGAGATCGCCCACCAGCTGATCGGCATCACCATGCAGGAGCAAGGGGTCTCCCGGGTGGTGGCCGTGGACGTGGAAGAGGCGATGCGCCTGCGGGACGCTGCTGCCGCCTGAGCGGGCGTGCAATCCCGGCGCCCTGGAGACCGGAGCCGCCGGGCGTTAACATGGAAACGCGATGAGCGAGCTGCAACTGGGACTGCTGGTGGTCGGCGCGCTGGTGGTGGCGGGCGTGTACGTGTTCAACCTAGTCCAGCAGCGCCGGCTGCGCCGCCAGGCCGAGCGCGCCTTCGGCAATCGCCACGAGGACGTGCTGCTCAAGGCCCAGCCGACCCGGGTGGAGCCCCGGTTAGAACCGGTGCCGGTGGCGGAAACGCGAACCGAGCCGAGCCTGGAGCCGGCGCCGGCCTCCGCCGTCCAGCCCGATACGGTCCAGCTCGACGATGACATCGACTTCGTGGCGGAGCTCGCCTTTTCCGCCCCGATCGAACCCGCCGCTCTGGCGCCCCTGGTGCAACGCAAAGCGGAATTCGGCAAGCCAGTCTCGATCGCGGTCTATGACCCCCAGGAAGACGCCTGGAAAGAAGTCCACTTGGGCATGAGAGGGCGCTACGACCGGGCGCGGGTGGCCTTGCAGCTCTGCAACCGGGACGGGGCGGTGAGCGACGTCATGCTGCGGGGCTTCCGGGACGCGGTCCAGGCCCTGGCCCAGGCTCTGGGCGCCCAGGTCGCCATGCCCAATGCCGACGAAGCGGCAGTGCGGGCGGCGCTGCTGGACCAGTTCTGCGCCGAAGTGGATGTGGTGATCGGCATCAACGTGGTGAGCCCCGGGGAGCGCCGCTTCCACGGCGCCAAGATCAAGGCCCTGGCGGAGTCCAACGGTTTGAAGCTCACGGCCGACGGTCGCTACGCCCTCGTGGACGAGCGAGGGGAGGCCCTGTTCAAAGTGGCCGACGTCCAGGCCGTTCCTTTCCGGGCGGAAACCTTGTCCCAGATGTCCACCGACGGGCTCACCCTGGAGCTGGACCTGCCCCGGGTCACGGACGGGCTGGATGCGTTCCGGCAGATGGTGCAGCTCGCCCGCACCTTCGCCACCACCCTGGGGGGCGTCATGGTGGACGACAACCGGGTGGCCTTGACCGACGCCGGCCTGGAAAAGATCCGCCTGGAAATCGCCCGCCTCCAGGCCTTGATGGAGGCGCGGCGCATTCCTGCCGGCGGCGATCTGGCCCTGCGGCTCTTTTCCTAGGCAGGAAAGACGTTTCTTTCGGGACGGGACTTCCGCCAGGAGACATCCATGAAAGCGCCGGCCGAAGCGGTGGCGGAGGCGAAACGGCTCCGGGAGGAGATCGAGCGGGCCAACTACAACTATTACGTCCTCAATCGCCCCACGATCCCCGATGCGGAATACGACCGCCTGTTCCGCCGGCTCCAGGAACTGGAAGCCCGCTATCCGGAGCTGGCTACCCCCGATTCGCCCACCCAGCGGGTGGGCGCGGCGCCCATGGAGGAATTCCCCGAGGTCCGGCACGCGGCGCCCATGCTTTCCCTCAACAACGCTTTCGACGACGAGGAGGTGAAGGCTTTCGACCGGCGGGTGCGGGAGGGGCTTGGGGTCGAGCGAGTGGAATACGAGGTGGAACCCAAGTTCGACGGCCTGGCGGTGAGCCTCACCTACCGGGAGGGCGTCTTGGTCCAGGGGGCAACCCGGGGCGACGGCTACACGGGGGAGGACGTGACCGCGAATCTGCGTACCGTGCGGGCCATCCCCCTGCGGCTTAAGGCGAAGGCGCCGCCCGTGCTCCTGGAGGTGCGAGGCGAAGTGCTCATGTTCAAGGCCGACTTCGAGAGGCTCAACGCGGAGCAGCAGGCCCGCGGGGAGCGCCCCTTCGCCAACCCCCGTAACGCCGCTGCCGGGTCCCTGCGCCAGTTGGACCCCCGCATCACCGCCAAGCGGCCCCTCACCTTTTTCGCCTATGGGATCGGCCGGGGGGAAGGGGAAGGCATTCCCCGGGACCGGCAGAGCCGGCTGCTCGACTATCTGGAAAGCCTGCGGATCCCGGTCTCCCCGATCCGGGAGGTGGTGGCCGGGGTGGAAGGACTGCTGGGTTTCTACCGCAAGCTGCTGGCGCGGCGCGACGACCTGCCCTACGAGACGGATGGAGTGGTGTACAAGGTGGACCGCCTGGACTACCAGGAGCGCTTGGGCTTCGTCTCCCGCGCACCCCGGTTCGCCGTCGCCCACAAGTTCCCCGCCCAGGAGGAGATGACCCAGCTCCTGGACATCGAGGTGCAGGTGGGGCGCACCGGCGCCCTCACCCCGGTGGCCAGGTTGAAGCCCGTGCAGGTGGGGGGTGTCACAGTGACGAGCGCCACCCTGCATAACGAGGACGAGATCCGCCGCAAGGACATCCGCATCGGAGACTGGGTGATCGTGCGCCGGGCGGGGGACGTGATCCCGGAGGTGGTGGCGGTGGTGCCGGAGAAACGGCCGGCCCATACCCGGCGCTTCGTCATGCCGTCCCGTTGTCCCGTGTGCGGCTCGGCCGTGGTGCGGCTCCCGGACGAGGCCATCGCCCGCTGCAGCGGTGGCCTAGTGTGCCCGGCCCAGCGCAAGCAGGCCCTCCTGCACTTCGCCAGCCGCCGGGCCCTGGACATCGAGGGCCTGGGCGAGAAGCTGGTGGACCAGTTGGTGGACACGGGCCTGGTCAAAACCCCTGCGGACTTGTTCCACCTGACCGAAGAGCAGCTCGCGGCGCTCCCCCGCATGGGGCGCAAGTCGGCGCAGAACCTGCTTGAGGCCCTGGAGCGCAGCCGCAGGAACGCCACCCTGGCCCGGTTCATCTATGCCCTAGGCATCCGCCACGTGGGAGAGACCACCGCCCGGGATCTGGCCCAGCACTTCGGCAGCCTGGGGGCCCTCATGAAAGCGAGCGAAGAAGAGATCATGGAGGTGCCGGACGTGGGGCCGGTGGTGGCGAAGAGCATCCACCAGTTCTTCGCCGAGCGCCACAACCGGGAGGTGATCGAGGGGCTGCGGCCTTTCTACGGTCATTGCTGGCGCATGGAGACCCGGCGAGCCGGGGCACGCGAGCTCGCTGGCAAGACCTTCGTGCTGACCGGGACCCTCTCCAGCATGACCCGGGAGGAGGCCAAGGAGCGGATCGAAGCCCTGGGGGGGAAGGTGACCGGCAGCGTCTCCCGCAACACGGATTACGTGGTGGTGGGGACCGACCCGGGATCGAAATACGATCGGGCGCGGGAACTCGGCGTTCCCATCCTGGACGAGGACGCGTTCCTGAAGCTCGTGCGCTCTTAGAGACTAAGGAGGTATTCCATGCTCCCGATCACCAAGGCGGTGTTCCCCGTGGCGGGACTGGGCACCCGCTTCCTGCCGGCCACCAAGGCGAGCCCCAAGGAAATGCTGCCCATCGTGGACAAGCCCCTCATCCAGTACGCCGTGGAGGAGGCCGCCGCCGCCGGGATCACCCAGATGATCTTCGTCACCGGCCGCAACAAGCGGGCCATCGAGGATCATTTCGACAAGAACTACGAGCTGGAGGCGGAGCTGGAAGCCCGGGGCAAGCAGCAGTTACTGGAGCAGGTGCGGCGGGCGATCCCCAGCGGCATCACCTGCATCTACATTCGGCAGGTGGATGCGCTGGGGCTGGGGCATGCCATTCTGTGCGCCCGTCCCGTAGTGGGGGAAGAACCGTTCGCGGTATTGTTGGCCGACGACCTGATCGACGCGCGCCCCCCGGTCCTGCAGCAGATGAGGGAAGTCTTCGAGGAAACCCGCTGCTCGGTGCTGGGGGTGCAGCAGGTGGCGCCGGCGGACACCGGCCAATACGGCATCGTGAAGATGGCCGCAGGCGAGGGGAAAGTCCGGCGCATCCGCGGCATCGTGGAAAAGCCGCCGCCCGGCGCGGCCCCGTCCACCCTGGGGGTGGTGGGGCGCTACATCCTGACTCCCCGGGTGTTCCACCATCTGGAGGGGCTCAAGCCCGGCGCGGGCGGAGAGATTCAGTTGACCGACGGTATCGCTGCCCTGGCCCGGGAGGAGCCCGTGATGGCTTTCGAGTTCGACGGCACCCGCTTCGATTGCGGCAGCAAGCTGGGCTATCTCCAGGCCATGGTGGCCTACGGGCTCAGGCACGGAGAAGTGGGCCAGGCGTTTGCCGGTTACCTGGCCGGGCTCGGGGGCTTTCTGGAAACGCTGGGTGCGGCGCCCGCCCGGGGACGGAAATGAGATAACAAAATCATGATAAGCTAATATAGCTATTTGGTTCCACACACCCTGTTGGAGACGCCGATGCCGAACAAGCTGATGATCGTGATGGTGAACACGGACCCGAGCGACGGCCCCGAGCTGGGGGCGCCGTTCTTCCAGGCCACCGTGGCTGCCGCCATGGACTACGAAGTGGAAGTCATCCTCACCGCCCGGGCGGGGGAGCTGGCGAAGAAGGGCGTGGCGGAAAAGCTCTACGTCAAGCCCGGCTCGCCCAAGAGCGTGTACGATTTCATCAAGGACGCCCACGAGGCCGGGGTGCATTTCAAGGTGTGCACGCCTACCCTGGAGCTGTGGGGGGACGACCTGATTCCCGAGATTGAGGAAACCGTGGGCGGGGCCTACGTGATCGAGCAGGCCATGGACGAGAACGTGGTCACTTTCACCTATTGAGGGCTTAAGCTGGATCCGCAACGCGCCCGCCAGATTCTGAACCAGGCCGAGCTGGTGTGGTCCGCCGAGCAGGTGGGAGCGGCGGTGCGGCGGCTCGCCCGGGAAATCACCGGCGCGCTGGGCGAGCGCTATCCCCTTGTGCTTCCCGTGATGGGCGGGGCGGTGGTGTTCACCGGTCAGCTCCTACCCCTGCTCGATTTCCCCCTGGATTTCGACACCCTCTACGTCTCCCGCTACCGGGGCAGGACCTCGGGGGCTGACGTGCAGTGGCGCATCGAGCCGCCGGAGCGCACCCGGGGGCGCGTGGTGCTGGTGCTGGACGACATCCTGGACGAGGGCGAGACCCTGGCGGCCATCCGGGCCCGGATTCTGGAGGCGGGCGCCCAGGACTTCTACAGCGCCGTGCTGGCGGACAAGGATATCGGCCGGGAGAAACCCGTCCGGGCCGACTTCGTGGGACTGCGGGTGCCCAATCGATACGTTTTCGGTTTCGGCATGGACGTCTACGGCGCCTGGCGCAACCTGCCCGCCATCTACGCCCTGGCGGAAAACTGAGGCAAACTCCCTTTACCGGCGCCGGCCGGCCCGATACCATGCGGCTCCTTGGCCAAATTGTTCGCATCTTCCCGCGAGCCTGAAAGTTTCGTTCACCCATGTTGGCGATCATCGGCGGATCGGGGCTGACCACCCTGCCCAATCTGCAGATCACCGGCCGCAAGGTGGTGCGTACCCCCTACGGGGAGCCTTCCTGCCCCCTCACCTTCGGCACCATCCGGGACCGCCCGGTGGTGTTTCTCGCGCGCCACGGCTACGGCCATACCATCCCGCCCCACGCGGTGAACTACCGGGCCAACCTGTGGGCCCTGCAGGCGGAAAAGGTCCGGGCGGTGGTGTCGGTGGCGTCGGTGGGGGGCATCCGCCGGGATCTCACTCCCGGCGTGATCGCCATTCCCGACCAGATCATCGACTACACCCACGGGCGGGCCTTTACCTTTTACGAGTCCGACGCGACCCCGGTCACCCATATCGACTTCACCCACCCCTATTGCGAGCGGACCCGGGCCTTGTGCATCGAGGCGGCGCGGCGGGCGGGGGAGCCGGTCGTGGTGGGGGGCGTGTACGCCGCCACCCAGGGCCCGCGGCTGGAGACCGCCGCGGAGATCGACCGGCTGGAACGGGACGGGGCCGATATGGTCGGAATGACCGGGATGCCCGAGGCAGCCCTGGCCCGGGAGCTCAGCTTGAGCTACGCGGCCCTCGCGGTGGTGGCCAACTATGCCGCCGGCCGAGCGGACAGCGCCGAGGGCATCCGGATGGAGGACGTGGCCAAGGTGCTCAAAGGGGCCATGGCCCGGGTGCGCAACATCCTGGAGCACGTGGTGGAAGCGTATGGCGATTAGGGAAGTCTTGCGCATGGGCGATCCCCGGCTGCTCGCCCCGGCGCGTCCGGTGGGACGGTTCAATACCCCCGAGCTCCACGCCCTGGTGCAGGATCTCGTCGACACCATGCGGGCGTTGAACGGGGCGGGCATCGCCGCGCCCCAGATCGGCGTGGGGCTCCAGGTGGTGATCTTCGAAGTGACCAGGAACCCCCGCTACCCCGGCGTGGAGGAGGTGCCCTTCACGGTGCTGGTGAATCCCGAGATCACGCCGGTGGACGAAACCCTAGAGGAGGGCTGGGAAGGTTGCCTCTCAGTGCCGGGGATGCGGGGCCTCGTGCCCCGCTACCGCAGCGTCCGCTACCGGGGCCACGACGCCCGGGGCAACCCCATCGACCGGACGGTGAGCGGCTTCCACGCCCGGGTGGTGCAGCACGAGTGCGACCACCTGCAGGGCATTCTCTATCCCATGCGCATCCGCGACTTAACCCAGTTCGGCTTCACCGACGTGCTGTTCCCGGACCTGGCCGGCATTGAAGCGTAGGTCAGGTCTTCAACGCTTCCAGCAGGTCGGTCTCCAGGCGCACCACCGCCTTGTCGTCGCCGAGCTGGCCTCCCGAAATCAGGAAGGTGTCCTCCGCCCGCTCCCCTAGGGTGGCGATGCGGGCGCTCTCCACGTTGACGCCGTGGTCGTGCAGTACCCGGGCTACGCGGGAAAGCAGCCCCGTGCGGTCCCCCGCCACGATGGACAGGATGCGGTGGCGCCCGTAGTCGTCGGGCCGAATGTGCACCTGGGGGACGATGGGGAAGTGCTTCATCTGCCGGCTGACGCGCCCGAGGGGCGGGGGAGGGGCGGCGGGTCCTTCCAGGGCCCGGCTCACCTCGTATTCCAGGTAGCTGGTGAGATCCCGGTAGGACAGGGACTTGTTCTCTGGGTCCAGCACCAGGAAGCTGTCCAGGGCGTAGCCGTGGCGGGTGGTATAGATCTTCGCCTCGGCGATGGAAAAGTTGATCCGGGCGAAACAGTCGCAGAGACGGGCGAAGAGGCGGGGCTGGTCCGGGCAATAGACGAGCACCTGGATACCTTCGGCCCCGGGGGCGAGCCGGGCCTTGACCACCGGGGTCGGCGTGTCCACCCGGTAGTTGAGGACCCGGGTGTGCCAGGCGATCTCCTCCGGGGCGTGGCGTAGGAAGTAGGCCACGTCCAGCTTGGACCATAGGCGCTCATGGGCCCCGTCGGGCACCGCCGCCAGGCGCAGCAGGCGCAGCGCTTCGCCCTGCCGCGCTTCCAGCAGGCTGGCGGGGGGCGGCGCCTGCCCGGAGAGGTGTCGCCGGGTCAGGTGGAAGAGATCCTCCAGCAGCTTCGCTTTCCACGCGTTCCACACCTTGGGACTGGTACCGCGGATGTCGGCCACGGTGAGCAGGTAAAGGGCCGTGAGCCGCCGGTCGGTGCCGACCAGCCGGGCGAAGCGGGCGATGACTTCCGGGTCCGAGAGATCCTGCTTCTGGGCGGTGTGGGACATTACCAGGTGGTGGCGCACCAGCCATTCCACCAGCTCCGCGTCTTCCGGGGGGAGAGGATGGCGGCGGCAGAAACGCCGCGCCTCGAGGGCGCCCAGGCTGGAGTGGTCGCCGCCGAGCCCCTTGGCGATGTCGTGGAACAAGGCGGCCAGGTACAGCACCTCGGGCCCCTCGAACTCGGCCATGAGGCGGCTGCAGAGGGGGTATTCGTGGGCAAATTCGGTGACCGCGAAGCGCCGCAGGTTGCGCACCACCATGAGGATGTGCTCGTCCACGGTGTAGACGTGGTAGAGATCGTGCTGCATTTGGCCCACGATGCGGCCGAAAGCCGGGATGTAGAGCCCGAGCACCCCGTAGCGATTCATGCGGCGCAGCTCCCGGGTGACGCCGGCCGGCTGGCGCAGGATCTCCATGAAGAGCCCCGGGCTGTCCGGGTCCCGGCGCAGCCGCGCCCCCACCTGTCCCACCGCACGCCACAAGGCCCGCAGCGTCTGGGCGTCCCGGCCCTGGATTTCCCGATGCTGCTGCAAGAGGAGGAAGCTCTCCAGGATGGCGCTGGGATGCCTGAGGAAGACATCCGGGTCCCGCGCCTGGAGCAGCCCGTTCACCACCTGGAAGCGCTCGTTGAGCACTTGGGGCTCTCCGGGCGGCGGCGGGTCGACCCGGGCCTCCAGGTCGAGGAGCAGGATCACGTTGAGCTGGGCCACCACCCGGGCGGCCCGGTAGTAGCGTTGCATCAAGAGCTCTCCCGCCCGCCGCACTCCCCGATCGGTGAGCCCCAGCTCCCGGGCCAGGGCCGTCTGGAAGTCGAAGAGCAGCCGATCCTCCCGGCGCCCGGCCAGGTAATGGAGCCGGATGCGCAGGTCCTTGAGCTTCGCTTCCTGGCGCCGCAACTGCCGCGCCTCTTCCCCGGAGAGGAGGCCCTTCTGCGCCAGGTCCCGCCAGCCCTTGCCCAGGGCGCAGACTTGGGCGATCCACAGGATCGTCTGCAGGTCCCGCAGCCCTCCCGGGCTCTCCTTCAGGTTGGGTTCCAGGTTGGTGGAGGCGTCGTGGTAGCGCTGGTGGCGCTGCTCCTGCTCCAAGCGCTTGCCCCGCAGGAACGCCGCCGGGTCCAGGGTGGCCGCGAGGGCCGATTTCAGCCGGCGGAACAGGGCCCGGTTGCCCGCCAGCAGGCGCGCCTCCAGGAGGGTGGTTTCGATGGTGATGTCCCGACGCGCCTCCTCCAGGCACTCGTCCACGGTGCGCACGCTGTGGGCCGTGTCCAGGCCCACGTCCCACAGGGCGCCCACCAGCCGCTCCAGGGCCGGGGCGAGGGCCGCGTCCGCCGGCGCGGGCAGCAGCACCAGCACGTCCACGTCGGAATAAGGGAACAGCTCTCCTCTACCGTAGCCGCCCACCGCCGCGAGGGCCAGGGTGGGAGGCATGGCGAGCCGCCGCCACAGCTCCCGCAATACCCGGTCCACCAGCCGGGCGTGCCGGCGCAAGGCCCGATCGGGGTGGGGGCGCTGCCGGTAGGCTTCCCGCAACCGCTCCCGCTCCGCCGCCAGCTCCCGTTTCAGGTCGGCGAGGAGCGCCGCCGGGGCCGTGGCATCGGCGCGGGCGGCCATGGGCTCAGTCGAGGGGGGGCTCAGGCGGGGCGCCAGGGGAGAGGGTCAGGACTTCGTAGCCCCGCTCGGTCACCAGCACCGTGTGCTCCCACTGGGCGGAAAGGCTGTGGTCCTTGGTGACCACGGTCCAGCCGTCCGCGAGCTGGCGCACCCCGGGCTTGCCGGCGTTGATCATGGGCTCGATGGTGAAGATCATCCCGGGCACGAGCTTCATCCCGGTGCCCGGGCGCCCGTAGTGCAGCACCTGGGGTTCCTCGTGGAACTTGCGCCCGATGCCGTGGCCGCAGAACTCCCGCACAACGCTGAAGCCGTGGCTTTCGGCGTGGGCCTGGATCGCGTGCCCGATGTCCCCCAGGTGGCGCCCCGGGGCCACCGCCCGGATGCCGCGCCACATGCACTCGTAGGTGACCTGGCACAGCCGCCGGGCCAGGATCGAGGGCTCCCCCACGAAGAACATGCGGCTGGTGTCGCCGTGGAACCCGTCCCTGATCACCGTGACGTCGATGTTGACGATATCGCCGGCTTTCAGCTTGCGGTCTCCGGGAACCCCGTGGCACACCTGGTGATTGACGGAGGTGCAGATGGACTTGGGGAAGGGGGGATAGCCCGGCGGGGCGTAATTGAGGGGTGCGGGGACGGTCTTCTGCACCTTGACCATGTACTCGTGGCACAGAGTGTCCAGCTCGCCAGTGGACACGCCCGGTTTCACGTAAGGGGTGATGAAATCCAGCACCTCAGCCGCGAGGCGCCCGGCGAGGCGCATAGCCTCGATTTCCTCCGGGGTCTTGATCACGACCCCGCTGCGCGCCGGCATGTCCATAAAGCGAAATCCTCGGCCCTTCGAACGAGGGCCCATTCATCCGTTGGCAAGCGAGTAGGATAGAAGATCGACTCGGCGGTGACAATGAAAAGCGTTTTTGCCTTGAGGCGTGCGGATTTTTGATGTTAAAATTCAAAATTCGTTCAATATCTTGTTTATGGAACGAAATTCCCACACCCGCCCCGCGAGGGTGCTCGGCGCGGCCGAGTCGACCGGGCGGGTGGAGGCTCAACCCTTGCCTACGGAGCGCAAATGTCGATCACCATGCGTCAAATGCTGGAGGCGGGCGTCCATTTCGGGCACCAGACCCGCTTCTGGAACCCGAAGATGGCACCCTATATCTTCGGCCACCGCAACCGCATCCACATCATCAACCTGGAAAAAACCCTGCCCCTCTACCTGGAGGCTACCGCCTACGTGCGACGGCTTGCCGCCAACAAGGGCACCATCCTCTTCGTGGGGACCAAGCGCCAGGCCCGGGAAATCGTCCGCGAAGAGGCGATCCGCTGCGGCAGCCCCTACGTGGACTACCGCTGGCTGGGCGGGATGCTCACCAACTTCAAGACGGTGAAGCAGTCGGTGAAGCGGCTGCGGGAGCTGGAGGCCATGGTGGAGGACGGCTCCATGGAGCGGCTGCCGAAGAAGGAGGCGCTGCGGCTCAAGCGGGAGCTGGACAAGCTGGAGCGCAGCCTCGGCGGCATCAAGGACATGAATGCGCTTCCGGACGCCCTCTTCGTGGTGGACGTGGGATTCCACAAGATCGCGGTGTCGGAAGCCAACAAGCTGGGCATCCCGGTGGTGGCGGTGGTGGATACCAACCATTCGCCGGAGGGCATCACCTACGTGATCCCGGGTAACGACGACTCGGCCCGGGCGATCCGGCTCTATGCCCGGGGCATTGCCGACGCCGTCTTGGAAGGGCGCAGTCAAATCATCAAGGAGCTGGTCGAGGACGAGTTCGTCGAAGTCGACAATCCCGAGGCGACGCCGCAGGAAGAATGACAAAGGACGAGACGGAGAGGGGGCGGAAAGCCCCCTTTTTTTGAGATCTGCAGCCGCGGGCGACCTGGGGCCGCCCGCGATCCAGGAAGGTCAGGAGCGAAACATGGCGGAAATCACCGCAAGCATGGTCAAGGAACTGCGCGACAAGACCGACGCGCCCATGATGGAGTGCAAGAAAGCCCTCGCCGAGGCGGGCGGGGACATGGCCAAAGCGGAAGAGATCCTGCGCATCAAGCTGGGCAACAAGGCCACCAAGGCCGCCGGCCGCCTCGCCGCCGAAGGCATCGTCGCCGTGCATTTGAATCCCGACGCCCGGCTCGGGGCCATCGTCGAAGTCAATTGCGAGACAGATTTCGTGGCCAAGAACCAGGACTTCCAGTCTTTCGCCAATCAGCTTGCGACCCTGGTGGCACAGAGCAATCCTGCCGACGTGGAGGCGCTCTTGCGCCTGCCCATGAACGGGGCCACGGTGGAGGAGGCGCGCAAGGCGCTGGTGGGGCGCATCGGGGAGAACATTTCCGTGCGCCGCTTCGCCCGGCTCGTGGCGAAAGGCCGGCTCGCCTCCTACGTCCACGCCGGGGCCAAGATCGGCGTGCTGGTGGACGTCGCGGGCGGCGACGAGGCTCTGGCCAAGGATCTGGCGATGCACATCGCTGCGTCCAAGCCCATCGCCGTCTCCCGCGAGCAGGTTCCGGCGGAGCTGATCCAGAAGGAGCGGGACATCGCCGCCGCCAAGGCGGCCGAATCGGGCAAGCCCGCCCCCATCGTGGAGAAGATGGTGGAGGGCGCGGTGCAGAAGTTCCTCCGGGAAGTGACGCTCCTCGGACAGCCGTTCGTGAAGGATGACAAGCGCACGGTGGAAGCCCTGCTCAAGGAGAAGGGCGCCTCGGTGGCGGGGTACGTCCTCTTCGTCGTGGGGGAGGGCATCGAAAAAAAGCAGTCTGACTTCGCCGCTGAGGTGATGGCCCAGGCCGCTCAAGCCCGCTGAGCCCCGCCGATGGACGCCCCCGCGTCGCGCCCGGTCTACAAGCGCATCCTGCTCAAGCTGAGCGGGGAAGCGCTCATGGGGGAAGACAGCTACGGCATCAACCGCGCCACCATCGAGCGCATCGTCTCCGAGATCAAGGAGGTGGCGGTGCTGGGGGTGCAGATCGCGGTGGTGATCGGCGGCGGCAACATCTTCCGCGGGGTGGCCCCGGCCGCGGCCGGCATGGATCGGGCCACCGCCGACTACATCGGCATGCTCGCCACGGTGATGAACGCCTTGGCGCTGCAAGACGCCATGCGCCGGGTGGGTCTGCCGAGCCGGGTGCAGTCGGCCCTCAATATCGAGCAGGTGGCGGAGCCCTACATCCGCGGCAAGGCCATGCGCTACCTGGAGGAGGGCAAGGTGGTGATTTTCGCCGCGGGCACGGGCAACCCGTTCTTCACTACCGACACGGCGGCGGCGCTGCGGGGCATGGAAATGAACGTGGACGTGGTGCTGAAGGCGACTAAGGTGGACGGGGTCTACACCGAGGACCCGATGATCCACCCCGACGCCATGCGCTACCAGCGCCTGACCTTCGACGAGGCCATCATCCGCAACCTCAAGGTGATGGACGCCACCGCCCTCACCCTGTGCCGCGACCAGAAGCTGCCGGTCAAGGTGTTCAGCATTTTCAAGCCGGGGGCGCTGAAGCGCGTGGTGATGGGCGAGGACGAAGGAACCCTGGTCGAGTGCTGATGCCCGCCTCGTCCGCAAGCCAGAAGGAACGAGCCATGATCGCCGACGTGAAAAAGACCGCAGATCACAAGATGCACAGGAGCGTGGAGGCCTTGAAGGCCGAGTTCTCCAAGGTGCGCACGGGGCGCGCCCACACGGGCCTGCTGGAGCACATCACGGTGGATTACTACGGCGCCCCCACGCCCCTCAACCAGGTGGCCAACCTGACCCTGCTGGACGCCCGCACCATAGGCGTCACCCCCTGGGAAAAGAACATGCTGCCCAAGATCGAGAAAGCCATCCGGGACTCGGATCTGGGGCTCAATCCGGCCACGGTGGGAGACACGGTGCGGGTGCCCATGCCGCCCCTCACCGAAGAGCGCCGCCGGGAGCTGATCAAACTGGTGCGGCACGAGGCGGAGAGCGCCCGGGTGGCGATCCGCAACGTACGCCGCGACGCCATCGCCCAGCTCAAGGAGCTGCTCAAGGAGAAGAAGATCTCCGAGGACGAAGAGCGGCGCGCCCAGGACGAGATCCAGAAGCTCACCGACCGCTATATCGCCGAGGTGGACAAGGTCCTGCAAGGGAAGGAAGCTGACCTGATGGCGGTCTAGGCCGGGGCCGTTTCCCCGCGACCCATGAAAGGAGCCCGATGAGCGAGCACCAGAGCAGCACGCTGAGCATCCCGCCGGTGGGCGCCATCCCCCGGCACATCGCCGTGATTATGGACGGCAACGGCCGCTGGGCGCGCCGGCGCTTCCTGCCCAGGGTGGCCGGCCACCGCAAGGGAATGGAGGCGGTGCGCGCGACGGTGCGCGCCTGCGGCGAGCTGGGGGTCGAGTACCTCACCCTGTTCGCCTTCAGCAGCGAGAACTGGCGGCGGCCGAAGGAGGAGGTCAACTTCCTCATGCAGCTTTTCGTCAGCATGCTGGAGCAGGAGGTGGTGAAACTGCACGAGAACGGCATCCGGCTGAAGGTCGTGGGCAGCCGGGAGGGGCTGGAGGAGCGGCTGGTGCGGCTGATCGAGCAGGCGGAGGCCCTCACCCGGAGCAACCGGCGGCTCACCCTCACCGTGGCGGTCAACTACGGCGGGCGCTGGGACATCATGCAAGCGGTCCAGCGCATGCTGCAAGCGCGGCCGGAGCTGGCGACCCGGTTCGCGGAAACCGACCTCACGCCCTATCTGGCCATGAGCTACGCGCCGGAGCCGGATCTGTTCATCCGCACCGGGGGGGAGCAGCGGGTGAGCAACTTCCTGCTGTGGCAGCTCGCCTACACCGAGCTGTACTTCACCGACATCCTGTGGCCCGACTTCGACGCTCGGGCGCTGCACGAAGCGATCCTCTGGTATCAGCAGCGGGAGCGGCGCTTCGGCCGCACCAGCGAGCAATTGGCCGAAACCCTGGAGCGGCGCAAACCGGCTTAGGAGGCTTCCCGGCGTGGGACGCCGACCCGCCCCATCCGGCGCTTTGACCCCGACCCTTGCGTCTCGAGTCCTCACGGCAGCCGGGCTGCTCGGCCTGTTCCTGGCCGCTCTGTTTTTCTTCCCGTACCCCGCCTGGACCGCCCTGATCGCCAGCGCCGTCGCCCTGGCCGCATGGGAATGGGGCGCCCTCGCGGGGGCGGCGGCGGTCTCCAGGCTCGTCTATGCCCTCGGCATCGGTGCCCTGGTGGCCCTGTTGGGCTGGACGGGGGCAGGCCCAGGGTCACCGATCCCCTGGGCGGTGTTCACCGCCGCAACCCTGTTCTGGCTGGTGGCGGTGCCCGCCTGGTTCGCCCGGGGCTGGCCGCGGCTTCCTCTCCCCGTGCTGCTCGGTGCCGGCGCCCTGGTGCTGGTGCCGGCGGGCGTGGCCGCAGTGGTCCTGAGGGGGGGGAGCCCAGCCGAGCTGCTGCTGGTGCTGGCCGCGGTCTGGGTAGCCGATAGCGCCGCTTACCTGGTGGGGCGGCGTTGGGGACGGCGCAAGCTCGCCCCCGTCATCAGCCCCGGCAAGACCTGGGAGGGATTGATGGGGGCCCTGGTCGCGGTGGCCCTGGGCGCCATCCTGGTCCAGACGGCGGGGGCGGTGCGCGTGTTCTGGGCTGAAGGCCTTTGGATTACACTGCTACTGGTGGCCCTGGCGGCGGTGAGCGTGCTGGGCGATCTGTTCGAGTCCGCCGTCAAACGGCACGCGGGCGTGAAGGACAGCGGCACCCTTCTTCCCGGCCACGGCGGCGTATTGGACCGGGTCGACAGCCTGACAGCGGCGTTGCCGGTGGCGGGCCTGCTCGCGGGGCTGGCCCGCCCTATCGGCGGCCCTTGAGGACCATGGAACCGATCGGCGAACCCCTGCAGCCGACTCCTCTCCCTTCCTTTCCGGGTGAACGACTCGACCGGACGCCCCGGAGCGTGGTGGTGCTCGGCTCCACCGGCAGCATCGGGCTCAATACCCTGGACGTGGTGGCCCGTAACCCCGAGCGGTTCCGGGTGCTGGCGCTGGCGGCGAAGCAACGGGTGGATCGGCTGTTCGATCAGTGTCGGGCCTTCCGCCCTGCCTACGCGGTGCTGCGCGAGCCGGGCGACGCCCAACGCCTGGCGGGGTTGTTGCGGGACGAGGGCCTCGCCACGGAAGTGCTCTGGGGAGAAGAGGCGTTCGCCCAGGTGGCCGGGGCGCCGGAGGCGGACGTGGTGGTGGCGGGGATTGTGGGGGCGGCCGGGCTCAAGTCCGCCATGGCGGCCGCTTGCGCCGGGAAAACGGTGCTGCTCGCCAACAAGGAGGCCCTGGTCATGGCGGGCGGCGTCTTCATGGAGGCGGTGCGCCTCCACGGCGCCACGCTCCTTCCGGTGGACAGCGAGCACAACGCCATTCTCCAGGCGCTGCCGGGCGCCCGCAGGACTAATCTCGACGCCGCCGGCGTGCGCCGGCTCTGGCTCACCGCTTCCGGCGGGCCGTTGCGCACCCTGCCGGCCCAGGCGTTCTCCTCGGTCACGCCGGAGCAGGCGTGTGCCCATCCCAACTGGGCCATGGGGAAGAAAATCTCGGTGGACTCCGCTACCTTGATGAACAAGGGCCTGGAAGTGATCGAGGCGTGCTGGCTGTTCGACGTGGCGGTGGACCGGGTGCAGGTGGTGGTCCATCCCCAGAGCATCATCCATTCCATGGTGGAGTACCGGGACGGCTCGGTGATCGCCCAACTGGGCTACCCGGATATGCGCACCCCCATCGCCTATGCCCTGGGCTATCCGGAACGCATCGACGCGGGCGTGCCCCTGGTGGACGTGGTGGGTTTCGGCCGGCTCGAGTTCGAGGCGCCGGACCTGGAACGCTTCCCCTGTCTTGCCCTCGCCTACCGCGCCATCGAAGCCGGGGGCAACGCGCCGGCCGTGCTGAACGCCGCCAACGAAGTGGCGGTCGAAGCGTTTTTGGAGCGGCGGATTCCCTTTACCGCGATCCCGGACCTGATCAACTATGCGCTGGATCGGGTGCCGCCGGCGGCGATTCGCTGCCTCGAAGACGTGCTGGGCGCCGACCGCGCGGGGCGGGAGGCCGCCCGGGATCGTCTGGTTTCTCTTGTATAATCGATTTTTTTGATCCAGGGGCGCACGCGCGGCCTCGTTGCGGTATGCCAGACTTTCTGCTCACCCTCGTCGCCTTTCTCCTCGCCCTGGGCGTCCTGATCGTATTCCACGAGTTGGGGCACTACGCTGTCGCGCGCTGGTGCGGCGTGAAGGTGCTCCGGTTCTCGGTGGGCTTCGGAAAGCCGCTCCTCGTCTGGCGCGCCGGGCGCGACCGGACCGAATGGGTGATCTCGGCCTTTCCCCTGGGCGGCTACGTCAAGATGCTGGACGAGCGGGAAGGCCAGGTGCGGCCCGAAGAGCGCCACCGGGCGTTCAATCGCCAGTCGGTGTACCGCCGTTTCGCCATCGTGCTGGCGGGGCCGCTCGCCAATTTCCTGCTGGCCGTCGCCCTCTACTGGCTGCTGTTCCTCACCGGGGTGCCGGGGGTGAAGCCCGTGTTGGGGCCGGTGGAGCCGGGTACGGCCGCAGCCGTGGCGGGGCTCGCCGAAGGGGACACGCTGGTCGCCATCGACGGCAAGCCGGTCGCCACTTGGCAGGACGTGCGGCTGCGGCTCCTCGACCGGGCCCTGGGACGGGACAAGCTGGCGCTGGAGGTGGAAACCGCCGAAGGCCAGCGGGTGGCGCGCTCCCTGGATCTTTCCGCCCTCGGCGCCGAAGATCTGGACGCGGAGCTGCTCGCCCGGCTGGGGCTTGTGCCTTACCGCGCGAGCGGCGTCGTGAGCGTGGGGCGGGTCTTGAGCGGCGGGGCCGGGGCACGGGCGGGGCTTCGGGAGGGCGACGTGATCGAGGCCATCGATGGGGAGCCGGTCCGCCGGGCCGACCAGGTGGTGAAGAAGGCCCAGGACAACCCCGGCCGCGCCCTGGAATTCGAGCTGCTGCGCGGCGACGCCCGGGTGCGGGTCACGGTGGTTCCCGAGCCGGTGGGGAAGGGCGGCGAAACGACCGGCCGCATCGGCATCGAGGTCCGCACCCAGTCCGAGTCCGCCCGTTCCCTAGTGGTGATCCAGCGCTATGGGCCGCTGGAGGCGATGGGCCGGGCGGCGGCCAAGACCTGGGACACGACGGCCCTCACGCTGCGCATGCTCTGGCGCATGCTCCTTGGCGAGGTTTCGTGGCGCAACGTGAGCGGCCCCATCACCATCGCCGATTACGCGGGCCAGTCCGCCCAGCTCGGCTGGATACCCTACGTGAGCTTCATCGCGCTGGTGAGCGTGAGCCTGGGCGTGCTCAACCTGCTGCCGATTCCCGTGCTCGATGGCGGGCACTTAATGTATTATATCGTCGAGATTTTCAAGGGCCGTCCCGTTTCTGAAAAGGCCATGGAGCTCGGGCAGCAGGTCGGCGTGGCGCTGCTGTTCGTCCTCATGGCTTTTGCTTTATACAATGACCTCAATCGACTCTTGTCGGGCTGAGAACGGATGAAGCGCAGGCTCCTCGGCCTCATGGCCGCAGCCCTGATCTCCTTCTCGGCCCACGCCTTCGAACCGTTCGTGGTGCGCGACATCCGCGTGGAAGGAATCCAGCGGATCGAGGCCGGCACCGTCTTCAGCTACCTGCCCCTCAAAGTGGGCGACACGGTCACCCAGGAAAGAGCCTCTGCGGCCATTAAGGCCCTGTACGGCACCGGTTTCTTCAAAGACGTGCGGCTGGAGCGCGACGGGGACGTGCTGGTGGTCTTCGTGGAAGAGCGCCCCGCGATCTCCCAGATCGATTTCATCGGGGTGAGGGAATTCGATCTGGAGCAGTTGCGCGCGGCGCTGAAGCAGGTGGGGCTGGCGGAGGCGCGCATCTTCGACCGGGCGCTGCTGGAACGTGCCGAGCAGGAGCTCAAGCGCCAGTACCTGAGCCGGGGCAAATACGGCGTGCAAGTGAGCACCACCGTCACTCCCCTCGACCGTAACCGGGTGGCCATCACCTTCACCGTGGACGAGGGGGAGGTGGCCAAGATCCGCCAGATCAACATCGTGGGCAATCGGGCGTTCTCCGAGTCCCAGTTGCTCGGCCTGTTCCAGCTCACCACTCCCGGCTGGATCACTTGGTACACCAAGAACGACCAGTACTCCCGGCAGAAGTTGTCGGCGGACCTGGAGACCCTGCGCTCGTTTTATCTGGACCAGGGCTACCTGGAGTTCGGCATCGACTCCACCCAGGTCTCCATCACGCCGGACAAGCGGGACATTTACATCACCATCGCCATCACGGAAGGCTCCCGCTACACCGTCTCGGACGTGAAGCTGGAGGGCGACCTGCGCATCCCGGAAGAGGAGCTGCGCAAGCTCGTGAAGATCAAGCCCGGGGAAGTGTTCTCCCGGGCCAAGGTGACCGAATCGAGCAAGCTCATCACCGATCGCCTGGGCGACGAAGGCTACGCCTTCGCCAACGTGAACGCGGTGCCCCAGATGGACAAGGACAAGAAGGAGGTGGCCTTCACTTTCTTCGTCGACCCTGGGCGCAGGGTCTACGTGCGGCGGATCAGCATCCAGGGCAACACGCGCACCCGGGACGAGGTGATTCGCCGGGAGCTGCGCCAGCTGGAAGGGGCGTGGTATTCGGCGCGCAGAATCGAGGAGTCGAAGAAGCGCCTCGATCGCCTGGGGTATTTCAAGCAGGTGAACGTGGAGACGCCGGCGGTTCCGGGCACCACCGACCAGGTGGACGTGGTCTTCACGGTGGAGGAGCAGCCAACCGGGGCGCTGCTCCTGGGGGCCGGGTTTTCCAGCTCGGAGGGCCTGGTGCTGAGCGGGTCCATCTCCCAGAACAATTTCCTGGGCACCGGCAACGCCCTGTCGTTGCAGGTGAACTCAGGCAAGGTCAACACCGTGTACGCGCTCTCGTTCACCCAGCCCTACTGGACCGTGGACGGCGTGAGCCGCGGCTTCGACATCTTCAAGCGGGACGTGGATTCCACCTCCCTGGACGTGGGTAGCTACAAGACCTCCACCCTGGGTCTCAACTTCCGGCTGGGGGTTCCAGTCACGGCCGACGACACCATCCTCTTTGGGCTAGGGGCGGAGAATACCGAGGTGAGCGTTTTCGCCGACAGCCCCCAGCGTTTCGTCGACTTCGTCAACACCTTCGGCGAGAGCAACACCAACTTCCCGTTCACCGTAGCCTGGCAGCGGGACACCCGGGACAGCGCCTTCTTCCCCCGCTCGGGGCGCTTCCAGCGGGCGGGCGCGGAGGTTTCCCTCCCCGTGGGCGACCTGCAATACTACAAGCTTTCCTATCAGCAGCAGTGGTTCATGCCCCTGGGGCGCACCTGGAGCCTGCTGCTGCGCGGGGAGGTGGGCTACGGCGACGGGTACAACGACAAGCCGCTGCCCTTCTACAAGAATTTCTTCGCTGGCGGCATCAACACGGTGCGCGGTTTCGAGACTGGGTCGCTGGGCCCGCGGGACGTGAACGACGAGGCCCTGGGGGGCAACAGGATGGTGGTGGGGAGCGCGGAAGTTTTCTTCCCCTTTCCCGGCTTCCGCGACGACAAGACCGCGCGCATGAGCGTCTTTCTCGACGCCGGCGCGGTGTACGGCGACGAGGCCAAGGCGGGAAGCGAGGGCGTCAGATTTTCCACCGGCGTGAGCGTGAGCTGGCTCTCGCCCGTGGGGCCGCTGCGCCTCTCCCTGGGCTTCCCGCTCAACGCGAAGGACACGGACAAGAAGGAACCGTTCCAGTTCCAGTTGGGACGCACTTTCTGAGAAGGACCAGCTATGAGGATGAAAGCAAGGACGGCCCTGGCCGCGCTGGCCCTGGTGCTGGGCGCCGGCCCGGCCTGGGCCGCGGAGTTGAAGATCGGCACCGTCCACGTGGAGCGGATCTTGCGGGAATCGACGCCTGCGGTGCGCGCCCAGAAAAAGATCGAGCGGGAGTTCAGCGCCCGCGACCAGGAGATCCAGAAGATGGTCAAGCAGGCGCGGGACCTACAGGCCTCCCTGGAAAAGGACGGGGTCACCCTGCCCGAGTCCGAGCGGACCAAGAAGGAGCGGGACCTGGCCAACCTCAACCGGGACTTGCAGCGGGCCCAGCGGGAGTTCCGGGAAGACTTGAACTTGCGGCGCAACGAAGAAACGGCGCAGATCCTGCAGAAGGCGGACCGGGTGATCAAGCAGATCGCCGAGCAGGAAAAATACGACCTGATCCTGCAGCAGGAGGCGGTGGTCTACCGCAGCCCGCGCATCGACATTACCGACAGGGTCATCAAGGCCCTGGACGCGGAGAAATAGGTTCGGCCCGGGCCTTTCACGAAGGCGCCCTCCGACCGATAAGAAGGCGAGAGCCCATGGCGGCAGAAACTTCCGGCGTATCCGGTGCCCCCCTGTCCGAGCTGGTGGCGCGCTTCGGCGGCGAGCTGATCGGCGACGGGCAAGCGCGCGTGCGCCAGGTGGGCACCCTGGAGGGGGCCGGCCCCGACCAGATCGCCTTCTTCAGCAACCCCCGCTACCGTTCCAGCCTGCGCTCGACCCGGGCGGGCGCGGTGATCCTCTCGCGGCCCTTCGCCGGAGAGACCTCCCGCCCCCGGATCGTGGCCGACAACCCCTACGCCTATTACGCCAAGGTGGCCGCCTACCTCAACCCGCCCCCCAAGGCCGTTCCGGGCGTGCACCCGTCCGCGGTGGTGGACCCCACTGCCCGAGTGCCGGCTTCGGCCACGGTGGGCGCCTGCGCCCGGATCGGGGCCGGCGCCGCCCTCGGGGAGGGGGCCCGGGTGCTGGACGGCTGTTCCGTCGGGGAGCGGGTGAGCATCGGGGAAGAGACCCTGTTGTACCCGGGCGTGGTGGTCTACCACGATTGCGTGATCGGCCGGCGCTGCATCCTGCACGCGGGCGCGGTGATCGGGGCGGACGGCTTCGGCATGGCGCTGGAAAACGGGCGCTGGCTCAAGATCCCCCAGCTCGGGCGCGTGGTGATCGGCGACGACGTGGAGATCGGCGCCAACACCACCATCGACCGGGGCGCGATCGAGGACACGGTGATCGAAGACGGGGTAAAGATCGACAACCAGGTGCAGATCGGCCACAACTGCCGCATTGGCGCCCACAGCGCCATCGCCGGATGCGCCGGCATCGCCGGGAGCACCCGGGTGGGCCGCCATTGCCGCATCGGCGGCGCAGCCATGATCCAGGGCCACATCGAGATCGCGGATCACACCGATGTCTCCGGCGGCACCACCATCCTCAAGTCCATCGACACGCCGGGCGTCTACACCTCCATCTTTCCCTTTCTTCCCCACCGGGAATGGCTCAAGAACGCCCCTCACCTGCGCCGCCTAGAGGAGATGGCGCGGGAGCTCAAGGAGCTGAAGGCGCGGCTTGCTCGGCTCGAAAGGAACGCACCTTGATTTCTCTCGACATTCACGAGGTCATGAAGTACCTGCCCCACCGCTATCCTTTTCTGCTGGTGGATCGGGTGCTGGAGCTGGAGCCGGGCAAGCGCATCCGGGCACTCAAGAACGTTACCATCAACGAGCCTTTCTTCCAGGGGCATTTCCCCCACCATCCCATCATGCCGGGGGTGCTGATCATCGAGGCCTTGGCCCAGGCGGCGGCGACCCTGACCCTGCACTCCATGGGGCACGAGCGCAGCGACAGCTCGGTGTACTACTTCGTGGGCATCGACGCCGCCCGCTTCAAGAAGCCGGTCACCGCCGGGGATCAGCTCGTCCTGGAGGTGGAGATCCTGCGCCAGGTGAAAGGGGTCTGGAAGTACGCGGCGCGGGCCAGCGTGGACGGCCAGGTGGCCACCGAAGCGGAGCTCATGTGCACCGTGCGCTCCCTGTAACGGCACGGGAGTTGCGGAGGCGAGGGGCGAGACCGTGAAGGAATCATCCACCGGCCGGGCGGCCATCCATCCCACCGCCCTCGTGGACCCGGGCGCCCGGCTGGCGCCGGACGTGACCGTGGGGGCGTACAGCGTGATCGGTCCCGGCGTGGAGGTGGGCGCCGGGACCTGGATCGGGCACCACGTGGTCATCACCGGCAAGACCCGCATCGGCGAGCGCAATCGCATCTTCCACTTCTGCTCCCTGGGGGAGATCCCCCAGGACAAGAAGTACGGGGGCGAAGAGACCCGGCTGGAAATCGGCGACGACAACACGATCCGCGAGTTCTGCACCTTCAACGTGGGCACCGCCCAGGACGCGGGCGTCACCCGGCTGGGCCACCACAACTGGATCATGGCCTACGTGCATCTCGCCCACGATTGCCAAGTGGGCGATCACACGGTGTTCGCCAACAATGCCCAGGTGGCGGGACACGTGCACGTGGGGGACTACGCCATCCTGGGGGGCTTCACCGTGGTGCACCAGTTCGTGCACATCGGCGCCCATTCCCTCACGGGAATGGGAACGGTGCTGCTCCAGGACCTGCCCCCTTACGTGACCGCCTCGGGCAACCCGGCCAAGCCCCATGGGATCAACGCGGAGGGGCTGCGCCGGCGGGGTTTCTCTGGCGACTCCATCTTGGCCGTCAAGCGGGCGTACAAGACCCTGTACAAGGCGGGCCGCACCCTGGAGGAGGCGCGGGCCGAGCTGGTGCAGCAGGCCGCTTCCCATTCGGAGCTGGCCGTCCTGGTGGATTTCCTCGGGCGCGCCTCCCGCGGCATCATTCGCTAGCCTCCATGAGGGCGTCAGAGTCCCGGCTGCGCATCGCGATCACGGCGGGCGAGCCCTCCGGGGACGCCCTGGCGGCCCCCTTCGTCCAAGCCCTCCGGCGCCTTCACCCGGACGCGCATTTCTATGGCATCGCCGGCCCGCGCATGATGGAGGCCGGGGTGGAGGCCCTCTTCCCCATGGAGAAGCTCTCGGTCATGGGCTACGCGGAGGTGCTGCGCCACTATTTCGAAATCGTGGGCATCCGGCGCAAGCTGCGGGACCGGCTACTCGCGGATCCCCCCGACCTCTTCGTCGGCGTGGACGCGCCCGACTTCAATCTGGACCTGGAGATCGCCCTGAGGGCGCGGGGAATCCGCACCGTGCAGTACGTGGGCCCCACCGTGTGGGCGTGGCGGGCAAAGCGGATCCACAAGGTGGCCCGGGCCGCCGATCGCGTGCTCGCCCTGTTTCCCTTCGAGGAGCCTCTTTACCGCGACCACGGCATTCCAGTGACCTACGTGGGCCACCCCCTGGCGGACGCGATTTCCGAGACGCCGGACCGGGCGGCCGCCCGCGCCCGACTGGGCCTGCCCCAGGATCGGCTGGTGGTGGCGCTGCTTCCGGGCAGCCGGGTCTCGGAGCTCGACTACATGGCGGATCTCTTCGTCGACGCGGCGGTGTGGCTGCGACGAGCGCGTCCCGGGGTCCAGTTCGTCGTGCCCCTGGTCAACCGGCAAACCGCCGAGCGCTTCGAACGGGCGGCGGCCCGCGCCGGGGACGTGGATGCCCTGGGCATGCGGCTGCTTCCGGGGCAGGCCCACGCCGCCATGGCGGCCGCGGACGGGGTGATCGCCGCCTCCGGCACCGCCACCCTGGAGACCGCCCTGCACAAGCGTCCCATGGTGATCACCTACAAGATCTCGCCCCTCACCTGGCGGCTGGTGAAGAACCGGGGCTACCTGCCCTACGTGGGGCTGCCCAACATCCTAGCGGGCAAGTTCGTCGTGCCGGAGCTCATCCAGGACGCCGCCACGCCCGAAGCCCTGGGCCAGGCGCTGCTCGACCAGCTCGACGATCCGGCGCGGCTCGAAAGCATCCGCCGGGAATTCACCGCCCTGCACCGGATCCTCAAACGGGACAACGCCAACGCGGCGGCCCGGGCGGTGCTCGACCTCCTGGACAGGCCATGAAGCGAATTCTGCCGGTGATCGCGGGCGTGGACGAAGCGGGCCGGGGTCCCCTGGCGGGACCCGTCTATGCCGCCTGCGTGGTGCTCGACCCGCACCGCCCCATCGCCGGCCTGCGGGACTCGAAAAAGCTCGCCCCCGGGCGGCGGGCGGCGCTGGCCGAGGCCATCCGCCGCTCGGCCGCGGCCTGGGCCCTCGGACGCGCCGAGGTGGAGGAAATCGATCGGCTTAACATCCTCCAGGCGAGCCTGCTGGCCATGGCGCGGGCGGTCGCGGCCTTGGGCGTGCGCCCCGACCGGGTGCTGGTGGACGGCTGCCACTGCCCCCCCGTCGAGCTGGCGGTGGAGGCGATCATCGGAGGCGACGATCGCGTTCCCGAGATCGCCGCCGCCTCGATCCTGGCCAAGACGGCCCGGGATGCGGAAATGGTGCGGCTCGACGCCCTTTATCCCCTCTACGGCTTCGACCGGCACAAGGGCTATCCGACGCAAGAGCACTTGGCGGCCCTCGGCCGCCACGGGGTGAGCCCGGTGCACCGGAGAAGCTTCGCGCCCGTGCGGGCCCTGCTGGAGGCGGCGCCGGCCGGGGAGCCCGCGGATTGCGATTGAATCCAACCAACAACGAGGAGTCGATCCCATGCGAGTCGCCATCTTCCTGCACATCCTGTCGGCAGTGGTATGGATCGGGGGCATGTTTTTCGCCTACATGGCGCTGCGCCCGGCGGCTGTGGAGACCCTGGAGCCGCCGGCCCGGCTCAAGCTCTGGGCGGCGGTGTTCCGCCGCTTCTTCCTCTGGGTGTGGGCGGCGGTGATTCTGATCCTCCTCTCCGGCTTCCACATGGTGGGAGAGATCGGGGCGCTGCCGGGTTATATCCTCGCCATGATGGTGATCGGCATCGTGATGGCGGTCATTTTCTTCTACGTCTATTTTCTCCCCTTCACCGCCCTCAAACGGGGCTGCGCCGCCGGAGACTGGCAGGCGGCCGGGGCGGCCCTGTCCCAGATCCGCGTCCTGGTGGGGATCAACCTGGCCCTGGGGTTGATCAACGTGGCCGTGGCGACCCTGGGCCCCCTGGCCTATGACATGGGTTGAAGGCCGCCTCAAGACGGGTCTTTCCGCCGGCCCCCTCAACTCCTAAGCTCGTCCAGGGCGGCGAGAAGGGCTTCTTTCTCCCGTTGCGGGTGGAACAGAGGCCGGCGTGCCGCGCAGGCGGCGCGCAGGGCCTCGTAGTAGCCGGGATCCCGGTCGGCGCGCAGGAGCGCTTGAGCGAGGGCCCGCTCGTCGCCCACCGGAAAATAGCCGGGGTAATCCTCCCCCAGCATGCCCACGTTGCCGGGAATGCGAGAGGCGATGACCGGCACCCCCGACATCACGGCTTCGGCGATCACGTTGGCGCCTCCTTCCATGAAGGAGCTCACCACCATGAGCCAGGAGGCGGCCAGCGTTCGCCGCGCCTGCCCGTGGGGCAGCTCCCCGAGCCAGCGGTAGCGGGGTTCCCGGGCCATGAGGGCCTGGGCCTCCCGGGCGAATTGGGGCGCTAGGGCGGCGCCTAGTTGCATCACGTGGATCGGCACGGCGGAGGGGATATGGGCCAGGGCCTGGGCAGCGCGGAAGGGATCCTTTTCCTCCCGCAGGTGCCCGACGACGCATACCGCCCGGCCGGGCAGACGCCAGCGCACCGCGAGGGGCGAGGCCGATTGATAGACCACCCGCACTTTGGGCCGGAGGACCGGCTCCAGCTCGTCGGCCCCCCGCTCCTGTAGCACTACCAAGCGGGTGGCGAGATGGAGGGATTCCTGGGCCTCGGAATCGGTGCGGATGTCCCGATAGAGGTCGGTGCCGGTCAAGGCCAGCACCAGGGGGCGGCGGGGAAAGGCCTCGCGGAAGGCGCGGATCGCGGGATGGCTTTTCCGTGCGTGCAAGGCCAGCATGAGCTCCGCGGGTTCGCCCGTCCAGCGGCCGTAAACCCGGACGTCATGGCCCGCTTCCCCCAGGAAGCGGCGCCAGCGCGCCGCCGTCCGGCGGTTGCCGGTGCGGCGGGTAGCCGCCGAGGGAGTGACGATGGCGATTCTCAAGGGCAACAGGGGCGGATTAAACTTGGACCCATGAATCTCCCGCAGCCCATGACTATAGCAGAGGAAGCAGGCGCTCTCAGTGCCGCGCTTCAGGACGCCCGGGCCCGGACCCTGGCGCTCACCGCCGACCTGGAGGGCCCACGGGAGCTGGGGCCCCAGCTTCCCATCGTGAACCCTCCCCGCTGGGAGCTGGGGCACGTGGCCTGGTTCCAGGAGCGCTGGTGCCTGCGGCGGCGGGGCGAGGGGCTGGCGCCCTCCATCCTGCCCCAGGCGGACGCCCTGTACGATTCCATGGCCGTCGCTCATGACCGGCGCTGGGGCTTGCCCCTCCTCACCTGGCGGAAAACCCTGGAGTACCTGGAGCGGGTGCTGGAGGCAGTGCTGGAACGCCTCGCCCGCGGTCAGGCGGACCCCTATTTCGTGCGCCTCGCCCTCTACCACGAGGACATGCACGGGGAGGCTTTTTTCTACACGCGCCAGACCCTGGGCTACGAGGCGCCCCCGGTGGGGGCGCCGCCCCCGCCGGTGCAAACCGCTCCCGTCCAGGGCGACGTGGAAGTTCCCGGCGGCGTGTTCCACCTTGGTGCCTTTCCACAGCAGCCCTTCGCCTTCGACAACGAAAAGTGGGCCCATGCCGTGCGGTTGCGGCCTTTTCGCATCAGCCGCACGGCAGTGACCAGCGGGGAGTTCCTCGCCTTCGTCGAGGAGGGGGGCTACCGGCGCCGGGAATTGTGGTCCGAGGCGGGCTGGCGCTGGCGCGAGTCGGTCCGGGCGGAACATCCGGTGTACTGGGAGAAACGGGATGGCCAGTGGCTCGAGCGGCGCTTTGCCCGCTGGCGGCCCCTGCGCCCGGAGGTGGCGATGCTGCACGTGAACTGGTACGAAGCGGAGGCCTATTGCCGCTGGGCCAGGCGGCGGCTGCCCACCGAAGCGGAGTGGGAAATGGCAGCGGCGTGGAGCAAGGGAGCGAGGTTTCCCCACGAAAAGCGCCGATATCCATGGGGCGGCGAGCCTCCCGATGCGGGCCGCGCTTGTCTGGACGGGTGGTACCGGGAGCCGGCGGACGTGGGAGCCTTTCCCGCGGGCGACAACCCCATAGGCTGCCGGCAGATGCTGGGCAATGTGTGGGAGTGGACCGCCGATTGGTTCCTGCCTTATCCCGGTTTCGTGCGTGACCCCTACAAGGAGTATTCCGAACCCTGGTTCGGCGATCACAAAGTGCTGCGGGGCGGCTGCTTCGCCACCCGCGCCCGGCTGGTCCACAACCTGTGGCGCAACTTCTACACGCCGGATCGCCGGGACGTGTTCGCGGGCTTTCGTACCTGCGCGATGGACTGAATGCCGCCAAGCCGGGTCGTCCGCTCCAGGGATAATCCCGCCTTCAAGCGCCTGGCGAAGCTCATCGACTCCGGCCGCCAGCGCCGGGAAACGGAGCGCATCGTGCTGGAGGGCGTGCGCCTGGTGCAGGAGCTGCTCGCCCGGGGAGCGCTTCCCGACCTGGTGGCGATCGCCGAATCGAAGGCGCAGGCGCCCGAAATGGCCGCGTGTTTGCGGGCGGTGCCGGCCGATCGCATCCTCTTCCTCTCCGACGCCCTGTGCACCCAGCTCTCCGATCTGGCGGCGCCCCCCGGCGTGCTCGCCGTCGCAGCGCCTCCCCGACCGCGCCTGCGGCGGGATCCCCCCGGCTTCCTGCTCCTGCTGGAAGACCTTCAGGACCCGGGCAACGTGGGCTCCATCTTCCGCACCGCCGCGGCGGCGGGCGTGGACTTGGCGGCGCTGTCGCCCGGTTGCGCCGATCCTTGGTCCCTCAAGGTGTTGCGGGCCGCCATGGGCGCCCATTTCCTGCTGCCCATACGGGAGCGGGCGGATTTGCTGGAGGCGGCACGCTCGTTTCCCGGCCAGGTGATCGCCACCAGCGCCGACGCCCGCTTAAGCCTTTTCGATCTGGACCTCACCGGTCCCACCGCCTTCGTCATCGGCAACGAAGGGACGGGGGTCTCGCGGCGCTTACGCGAGACGGCCCACGCGGTGGTCCGGCTCCCCATGCCCGGAGGCATGGAATCCCTCAACGCCGCGGCCGCGGCGGCCGTGTGCCTATACGAGCGGTTGCGGCAGCTGCAGGCGGTTGAGCGCCTTAGTAGATATGGCGGGTGAGATTGGCCTGGTGCAGGATGGTGGTGGCCATCTCCTCCACCGACATGGACGTGGCGTCGATGTAGGGTACCCCTTCCTGGCGCATGAGGGCCTCCGCTTCCCGCACCTCGAATTCGCAGTTGGCGAGATCGGCGTACTTGCTGCCCGGGCGCCGCTCGCTGCGAATCAGGTGCAGCCGCTCCGGATTGATGGTGAGACCGAAGAGCTTGCTGCGGTAAGAGGCGAGGGGCGCCGGCAGGCGCATGGAACCGAAGTCCTCGGGGGTCAACGGGTAGTTGGCCGCCCAGACGCCGAACTGCAGCGCCAGGTAGAGGGTGGTGGGCGTCTTGCCGCTGCGCGAGACCCCGATCAACACCACGTCCGCCTGGTGCAGGTCCCGGGTGGACACCCCGTCGTCGTGGGCCAGGGCGAAATTCACCGCTTCGATCCGGCGATGGTAGTCCACCACGTCCCGGGCGCTATGGGAGCGGCCCACCGTGTGGCTCGACTTCACCCCCAGCTCTTGCTCCATGGGGGTGATGAACACGTCCATGCAGTCCAGCACCAAGGCGTTGGCCTGGGCCACGATGCGGTTGATCTCGGGGTTTACCAGGGTGCTGAAGACCAAGGGGCGGGCACCGTCCTGCTCGGCGGCCCGGTTGATCTGCTCCACCGCCGACCGGGCCTTTTCGACCGTGTCCACGTAGGGCAGAGTGCGCTCGTTGAACTTGACCGTCTCGAACTGGGTGAGCAGGCTGTGGCCCAGCATCTCGGCGGTGATGCCGGTGCGGTCGGAGACGAAGAACGCCGTGCGCCTCATGGAACGACCTATAAAAAGGAACGGTCCGGCTGCGGGAACCGTGGTGACCGGTTAAAATAATCGCTTTTTGTTGCGATTACAATTCAGTGCGCGACGAGGCCGGGAAATGAGCGAACGGTACGTGCTGTGGTTCGACGAGGTGGGCTTGAAGGACGTGGAACGCGTGGGGGGCAAAAACGCTTCCCTCGGCGAGATGATCGGCCATCTCGCCCACGCCGGCGTGCGGGTGCCAGGCGGCTTCGCCACCACCGCCCAGGCGTACCGGGACTTCCTCGCCCAGGGCGGGCTCGACCGGCGCATCCGGGACGCCCTTGCCCGCCTCGACGTGGACGACATCGCCGCCCTCACCCGTACCGGCGCCCAGATCCGGGGCTGGGTCACGGAGGCACCGTTCCCGCCGGCCCTCGAAGCGCAGATCGCCGAGGCCTACCAGCGCCTGGCCGAGGAGGGCGGGCCGGAGCTTTCGGTGGCGGTCCGCTCCTCCGCCACCGCCGAGGATCTGCCGGATGCTTCCTTTGCCGGCCAGCAGGAGACCTTCCTCAATATCCACGGCCTGGATCGGGTCCTGGAAGCGGTCAAGCACGTGTTCGCCTCCCTGTTCAACGACCGGGCCATCGCCTATCGGGTCCACCAGGGCTTCGATCACGCCCGGGTGGCCCTGTCCGCGGGGGTACAGCGCATGGTGCGCAGCGACCTGGCCTCGAGCGGGGTGATGTTCACCCTGGACACCGAGTCGGGTTTCGACCAGGTGGTGTTCATCACCTCCGCCTACGGCCTGGGCGAGACGGTGGTCCAGGGCCAGGTGAACCCGGACGAATTCTACGTCTACAAGCGGGGCCTCAAAGAAGGACGCCCGGCCATCCTGCGCCGGACGCGGGGCTCCAAGGCCATCAAGATGGTGTTCGCGGACACCCGGGAGGCGGGCCGCTCGGTGCGCACCGTGGACGTGCCCGAGGAGGAGCGGCTGCGTTTTTCCCTCGATGATGACAATGTGATGGAGCTGGCCCGCTATGCCCTGGCGATCGAGGCCCACTACGGCCGCCCCATGGACATCGAGTGGGGCAAGGACGGGATCGACGGCAAGCTCTACATCCTTCAGGCGCGGCCCGAGACGGTGAAGGCGCGGGCCTCCCTGGATCGGATGCAGCGCTACCGGCTCAAGCGGCGCTCCCAGGTGCTGGTGTCCGGGCGGGCCATCGGACAGAAGGTGGGCTCCGGACCGGTGCGGCTGGTCAAGGACGCCTCGGAGATGCAGCGGGTCCAGCCGGGGGACGTGCTGGTCACCGACATGACCGATCCGGACTGGGAGCCGGTGATGAAGCGGGCGGCCGCCATCGTCACCAACCGGGGCGGGCGCACCTGCCACGCGGCCATCGTCGCCCGGGAGCTGGGCATTCCGGCGGTGGTGGGCACGGGGGACGCGACCCGGGTGCTGCGGGACGGCCAGGCGGTGACCGTCTCCTGCGCGGAAGGGGATACCGGCCACGTCTACGAAGGGGTGTTGGAGGTGGAAGTGGTGGATCTGGCGCCCCAGTCCATGCCGCCTTGCCCGGTGAAGATCGCCATGAACGTGGGCAACCCGGATCTCGCCTTCGAGTTCCAGCGGCTGCCCAACGACGGCGTGGGGCTCGCCCGGCTGGAGTTCATCATCGCCCGCATGATCGGCGTGCACCCGAAAGCCGCCCTGGAATATCCCCGCCTGCCGGCCGAGGTGAAGCAGGCCGTGGAGCGCCAGAGCGCGGGCTACGGGAGCCCGGCGGCGTTCTACGTGGAAAAGCTGACCGAAGGCATCGCCACCCTGGGGGCCGCCTTCTGGCCCAAGCCGGTCATCGTGCGCTTGTCGGACTTCAAGTCGAACGAGTACTCGAGCCTGATCGGGGGCGACCGCTACGAGCCGAAAGAGGAAAACCCGATGCTGGGTTTCCGCGGCGCTTCCCGTTACGTGGCGCCCTCGTTCCGGGACTGCTTCGAGATGGAATGCCGGGCGTTGAAGCGGGTGCGCGACGAGATGGGGCTCACCAACGTGGAGATCATGGTGCCCTTCGTGCGTACCCTGGAGGAGGCGCGTCGGGTGCTGGCGCTGCTCGCCGAGCACGGGCTCAAGCGGGGCGAGAACGGGCTGCGCATCATCATGATGTGCGAGATTCCCTCCAACGCCCTGCTGGCGGAACAGTTCCTGGAATACTTCGACGGGTTCTCCATCGGCTCCAACGACATGACCCAACTGACCCTCGCCCTGGATCGGGACTCCGGTTTGGTCGCCGAACTGTTCGACGAGCGCGATCCCGCGGTGAAGACCATGCTGCGCATGGCGATCCAGGCATGCCGGCGGGCGGGGAAATACGTGGGCATCTGCGGCCAGGGACCCTCGGACCACCCCGATCTCGCCCGCTGGCTCATGGAAGAGGGAATCGAAAGCCTGTCCCTCAATCCGGACACGGTGGTCGAGACCTGGCTCTACCTCGCGAACCAGGCGAAAAGCCCGAGCCCCGCCGCCGCTTGAAAGGCCGCCGTTCCCGGGATCTCGGCGGCCGAAAGTCCCTGCAAGGATGCGCCAGTCCGCAGGAGACGCGCGCTCGCAAGCTGTTGTCCCCAGGCGTTTTGAGCTATCATAGACTTCCATGACAAAGTTTGTCTTCGTCACCGGTGGCGTCGTCTCCTCCCTGGGTAAAGGCACCGCCTCCGCGTCCCTGGCAGCGCTTCTCGAATCTCGCGGCATCCGAGTCACCCTGATCAAGCTGGACCCGTACATCAACGTGGATCCGGGCACCATGAGCCCGTTCCAGCACGGCGAGGTGTTCGTGACCGAGGACGGGGCGGAAACCGATCTGGACCTGGGTCACTACGAGCGCTTCAGCCAGGCCAGGATGACCCGCCGCAACAACTTCACCACCGGCCAGATCTACGAAAGCGTCATCAAGAAAGAGCGGCGCGGCGACTACCTGGGCGGCACGGTGCAGGTGATCCCCCACATCACCGACGAGATCAAGAGCTTCATCCGTGCGGGGGCGGGCGATGCGGAAGTGGCCATCGTGGAGATCGGGGGCACGGTGGGCGACATCGAATCCCTGCCTTTCCTCGAAGCGGTGCGCCAGATGGCGATCCAGATGGACCGGCAAGACACCTGCTTCATCCATCTGACCCTGGTGCCCTACATCCCGTCGGCGGGGGAGATCAAGACCAAGCCGACCCAGCATTCGGTCAAGGAGCTGCGCGAGATCGGGATCCAGCCCGACGTCATCCTGTGCCGGGCGGACCGGCCGCTGCCGCCGGAAGAGCGCCGCAAGATCGCCCTGTTCACCAACGTGCCCGAGGAGGCGGTGATCTCGGCGGTGGACGTGGACAGCATCTACAAGATTCCCGCCATGCTCCATCGGCAGAAGCTGGACGACATCGTCTGCCGCCGCCTGGGATTGTCGGTACCGCCTGCCGACCTGAGCGATTGGGACAGATTGGTGGAGGCTCTCGAGCATCCCCTGGGGGAGGTGGACGTCGCGCTGGTGGGGAAGTACGTCAACCTCACCGAGTCGTACAAGTCGCTTTCCGAAGCGTTGATCCATGCCGGGATCCACACCCGCTCCCGGGTGCGCATCCACTACATCGATTCGGAGGCGATCGAGCGGGAAGGTACCGGGTGCCTGCGGGGCATGGACGCTATCCTGGTGCCCGGCGGCTTCGGCAAGCGGGGCGTCGAAGGGAAAATCCAGGCCATTCGCTACGCCCGGGAGAACAAGATTCCTTACCTGGGCATCTGCCTGGGGCTGCAGCTCGCAGTCATCGAGTTCGCCCGCCACGTGGCGGGCTTCGCCGGCGCCCATAGCACCGAGTTCGACCCGAATACGCCCCATCCCGTGATCGCCCTGATCAGCGAGTGGGTAAACCGCGATGGATCCCTGGAGCGGCGCAGCGCCCAGTCCGACCTGGGCGGTACCATGCGCCTGGGCGGCCAGGAGTGCGAGCTGCGGGAAGGCACGCTGGCGCGCAGGATTTACAATGCGCCCCGGATCGTGGAGCGCCACCGGCACCGCTACGAGGTCAACGATAACTACGTGCCCCAGCTCGAAGCCGCGGGGCTGCGGGTGAGCGGCCTGTCCGCCGCCGAGAGGCTGGTGGAAATGATCGAGCTTCCGGACCATCCCTGGTTCGTGGCAAGCCAGTTCCACCCGGAGTTCACTTCCACGCCGCGCGGCGGTCATCCTTTGTTCAATGCCTTCGTCCAGGCTGCTCTGGCATACAGGCGCCGCATGCGGGGCATCCCGGAGGAGCGGGCATCCGAGGCGCCGGTCGGGGTGGGCAGCGCGGTCTGAGATGGCATCCTCCATCGTGAAGCTCTGCGGTTTCGAAGTCGGCCTCGGCCAGCCTTGCTTCCTGATCGTGGGGGCGCCCGGACGCGGCGGCGCGGAGCGCCCGGGGCGGGGAGGGCGCCGGAGGGGCCCGCGTTGGGAGCGGAGGCGCTCGTGAAGCTCTGCGGTTTCGAAGTCGGCCTCGGCCAGCCTTGCTTCCTGATCGCGGGGGCGCCCGGACGCGGCGGCGCGGAGCGCCCGGGGCGGGGAGGGCGCCGGAGGGGCCCGCGTTGGGAGCGGAGGCGCTTGTGAAGCTCTGCGGTTTCGAAGTCGGCCTCGGCCAGCCTTGCTTCCTGATCGCGGGCCCCTGCGTCGTCGAGTCGCTGGCGCTCGCCATCGACACCGCCGGGCGTTTGAAGGAAATCTGCGGCAAGCTGGGCATTCCTTTCATCTACAAATCCTCTTACGACAAAGCGAACCGCAGCTCAGGCAAATCGTTCCGCGGATTGGGGATCGAGCAGGGCTTGAAGGTGCTTTCGGAGGTCAGGAGGCAGGTGGGCGTGCCGGTGCTCACCGACGTGCACACCGAGGGCGAGGTCCCCCTCGCGGCGGCGGCGGTGGACGTGCTGCAGACGCCTGCCTTCCTGTGCCGCCAGACGGACTTCATCCGCGTCGTGGCCTCCGCCGGCCGGCCGGTGAACATCAAGAAGGGACAGTTCCTGAGTCCCTGGGAGATGAAGAACGTGGTGGAGAAGGCGCGGGAAGCGAGCGGCCAGGACAACATCCTGGTGTGCGAGCGGGGCGTCTCCTTCGGTTACAACAACCTAGTCTCGGACATGCGCTCCCTCATGGTGATGCGGCAGACCGGCTGCCCCGTGGTATTCGACGCCACCCATTCGGTGCAGCTTCCGGGCGGCCAGGGGGATCGCAGCGGCGGCCAGCGGGAATTCGTCCCGGTCCTGGCCCGGGCGGCCATCGCCGTGGGGGTTTCGGGCCTGTTCATGGAGACCCATCCCGACCCGGACAGGGCCCTTTCGGACGGCCCGAACGCCTGGCCCCTGGATCGCATGCCGGAGCTGCTGGAGACGCTCAAAGAAATCGATGCCCTGGTGAAGGCGCGAGGATTTTCCGAGGAGCGCTATCTCGAGGAATCGGCGCTTCGGCCCCGTTGAAGAAAACCAAGATCCCAAGAACTGCCATGAGTGCCATCGTCGACGTTGTTGCACGCGAGATCCTGGATTCCCGCGGAAACCCCACGGTGGAGGCGGACGTGTTGCTGGAGTCCGGGTCCATGGGGCGCGCCGCGGTGCCCTCCGGAGCGTCCACCGGCCAGAAGGAAGCGGTGGAGCTGCGCGACGGCGACGCCCAGCGCTATCTGGGCAAGGGCGTGCTAAAGGCGGTGGAGAACGTGAATACCGAGATCTCTGAGGCGATCATGGGACTGGATGCCGCCGAGCAGAGCTTCATCGACAAGACCTTGATCGAGCTCGATGGCACGGAGAACAAGTCCCGGTTGGGGGCCAACGCGATCCTCGCGGTCTCCCTAGCGGTGGCCAAGGCCGCCGCCGACGAGGCGGGCCTTCCCCTTTATCGCTACCTGGGCGGCGTCGGTCCCAGGGCCATGCCGGTGCCGATGATGAACATCATCAACGGCGGCGCCCACGCCAACAACCGGCTGGATCTGCAGGAGTTCATGATCGTACCGGTGGGGGCCCAGAGCTTCCGGGATGCCCTGCGCTGCGGAGCCGAAGTGTTCTACGCCCTGAAAAAGCTTCTCCACGACAAGGGCATGCCCACCACCGTCGGGGACGAGGGCGGCTTCGCCCCCGATCTCCCCGGGAACGAAGCCGCGCTGGAGCTCATCATGCGGGCGATCGAGGCGGCCGGTTACCTTCCCGGGGCGGACGTGTCCATCGCCATCGACTGCGCCGCCTCCGAGTTCTACGAAGAGGGTAAATACATGCTCCAGGCTGAGAAGCGTAGCCTGAGCGCGGAGGAATTGGCCGCATACCTTTCCTCCTGGACGCAGAAGTACCCGATCCTCAGCATCGAAGACGGGATGAGCGAAACCGACTGGGACGGCTGGAAGCTGCTCACTCAGCGTCTTGGGAAAAGCGTGCAGCTCGTGGGCGATGACATTTTCGTCACCAATCCCCGCATCCTGGAGGAGGGGATCAAGCAGGGCATCGCCAATTCGATTCTCATCAAGGTCAATCAAATCGGGACCCTCACCGAGACCTTGGAGGCGATCGAGCTCGCCAAACGCTCCGGCTACACCGCTGTGGTATCCCATCGCTCGGGAGAGACAGAAGATACCACCATCGCCGACATCGCCGTGGCCACGGGCGCGATGCAGATCAAGACCGGGTCCCTCTCCCGCTCGGATCGCCTGGCGAAATACAACCAGTTGCTGCGCATCGAGGAGGATCTGGGCGAATCCGCCTACTATCCCGGCCGGGGGGCATTCTACCAGCTCAAGTGATGCGACTCCTCGCTCTCGTGCTGGCGGCCCTGATCGTGTTGATTCAATACCCCTTATGGTTCGGAAAGGGCAGCTGGTCGAGGGTGTGGGAGCTCAACAAGCAACTCGAAGAGGCTCGGGCGTCGAACGAGCGGTTGCGGCAGCGCAACGCTGTCCTGGATGCGGAAGTCCGCGACCTCAAGCAGGGCCTGGAGGCGGTGGAGGAACGGGCCCGGGCCGAGCTGGGAATGATCCGCCAGGACGAAATCTTCTTCCAAGTGGTGGATCCATCCCGGAGCGCAGTCTCGATTCCTGCCCCTTCGCCGGCAGGCGAGCCCCGGTAGCGGGATCGTTACCGTTCAACGCCGCCCAGGGGTGCCACGGGCCCTTGCGGAAGCTGACGGAATTCAAATCGACGGCATTCGCCGCCTGAGGCAAGACTTCAGTTGGGACCCGGTTTAGGGCAGTGCAGGAGCCCCGAACGAACCAGCCGTTCGCCGCCCACCGCCGTCACATTGCGGGAAAAGAGCCCCAGTACGATCAATACGAGGGCCACGGGCATGACGAGCACCGGCGCGAGCCGCCCTGCCGGCCCAGGTCCCATAGGGGCGTTTGCGGCGCCTTTTCATGGGCCCAGTCGCCCCCGCCAGAAAGACCAGGGCCAGGATCGAATACAGAACGAGGAACGCCGATTCGCCGGTGTGGGTGATGAGGCGGTTGCGGACGGGCGGGAAGGAGAGCAGGAAATGCCCGCCAACGAATCCGAGCATCGAGACCAATGAGAATGGGTTGGCCTCGCCATTCTACGGTGGATTTGCGCTCTGACGGGAGATCCGAGCCCTGGCCTGCCCAGATGGAGCGCCGGCAGCCAAGCCAGGGAGAGGGGCTTGCCCCGTAAGGGGACGATCCCCGCGGCAGTGGTGGCGTTCTTTGAATCGACCGACTTCGAGGACGCCGTGGGCAACGCCGTGGAGTTGATCATGGCTCCCCGAGCAGGACTCGAACCTGCGACCCGCGGATTAACAGTCCGTTGCTCTACCGGCTGAGCTATCGGGGAAGCGAGAAGGCCGAAATTTTACGGTCTCTATCAGGCCCGGGCAACCCCGGCCTGCAGCGGGCAGCCGGGGATCTACCGGATGACCTTGGCGATTGCGTCCGCCACGTAGTCGATGTTGCGAGAGTTGAGCGCCGCGACGCAGATGCGGCCGGTATCCACGGCGTAGATGGAGAATTCGTCCCGCAGCCGGTGAACCGCCTCCCTGGAAAGGCCGGAATAGGAGAACATGCCCCGCTGGCGCGCGACGAAGCTGAAGTCCGCCCCCGGGACCCGGGCGTGGATCTTCTCCACCAACTGGTTTCGCATCGTGCGGATGCGCTCCCGCATCTGGCCGAGCTCCTGCTCCCACAGCGCCCGCAGATCGGGGGAGGTGAGCACCCCGGCGACGATCTTTCCGCCGTGGGTGGGGGGATTCGAGTAGTTGGTGCGCACGACGCGCTTCAACTGGCTTAAGACCCGGGCGGCTTCGTCGGCCCCGCTGGTCGCCACGCTCAAGGCGCCCACCCGCTCGCCGTACAGGGAAAACGACTTGGAGAAGGAGCTGGAAACGAACAAAGGACCCTCGGTCTCGGCGAAACGCCGCACCGCCTGGGCGTCCGCGTCCAGCCCGTCGCCGAATCCCTGGTAAGCGATGTCCAGGAAGGGCACCAGGTCCCGGCGCCGCACGGTGGCGATCACTTCCTCCCACTGGCCGGGGGTCAAGTCCACACCGGTCGGATTGTGGCAGCAGGCATGGAGCACCACGATGGACTGGGCCGGCATATCGTGAAGGGCCTTCATCATTCCGGGGAAATCCACTCCATGGGTCGCCGGATCGTAGTAGGGGTAGGCATTCACCGTGAATCCTGCCCCCTCGAACAGGGCCCGGTGGTTTTCCCAACTGGGATCGCTGATCCACACCTGGGCGCCGGGGAGCAGCCGGCGCAGGAAGTCGGCCCCGATCTTAAGGGCGCCCGTGCCCCCCAGGGCCTGGAGGGTCACCACCCGGCCGTCCGCGACGGTGCTCGAGTCGGCGCCGAAGAGCAGGGTCTGGGCCGCGCGGTCGTAGGCGGGCAGGCCGTCGATGGGAAGGTAGTTGCGCGGAGCCGCCTGTTCCACCACCTGGCGTTCCGCGAGGCGCACGCACTCTAGCAGGGGCACCTGGCCGGTGTCGTCGCAATAAACCCCGACCCCCAGGTTGACCTTGGCCGGGTTCTTATCGCAGTTGAAGAGCTCGTTCAAGCCGAGGATGGGGTCGCGGGGCGCCATGGGAACGCCGGCAAACAAAGAAGGGCGCATGGATCGGCTCGGACAAAAGGGCAAAAATTGTTATTTTACCTCGATAAGGCTGCACGGTGAATAAAGCGGGGCAAGCATGGCGGGAATCCGACGCAGTGTGGGAAAATCTAAACCTTCGCCTTGACCGATACCGACCGAAGCTTCGTCCATCGAATGGCACGTCTCGCGCCTCCCCCGGCCGCCCGTCCGGCCCCCCGGGTGGAAACTTTTCCCGGGAGCCCTTTCCGGCTCCACCAGCCGTTTCCGCCGGCGGGCGACCAGCCCCAGGCCATCGCCCAACTGGTGGAGGGCGTGCGCGACGGGCTGATGTACCAGACGCTGCTGGGCGTCACGGGCTCGGGCAAGACCTACACCATGGCCAACGTCATCGCCCGCCTGGGCCGACCGGCCTTCATCCTGGCCCCCAACAAGACCTTGGCCGCCCAGCTGTACGCCGAGATGCGGGAGTTCTTCCCGGAGAACGCGGTGGAGTATTTCGTCTCCTACTATGACTACTACCAGCCGGAAGCCTACGTCCCTTCCCGGGATCTCTACATCGAGAAGGATTCCAGCATCAACGAGCACATCGAGCAGATGCGGCTGTCGGCCACCAAGTCCCTGCTGGAGCGGGACGACTGCGTGATCGTGGCCACCGTGTCCGCCATCTACGGGATCGGCGACCCCGTGGACTACCACGGCATGATTCTGCACCTGCGGGAGCGGGAACGGATCTCCCAGCGGGACATCATCAAGCGCCTGACGGACATGCAGTACCAGCGCAACGACCTGGACTTCCGCCGGGGTACCTTCCGCGTGCGCGGGGACGTAATCGACATCTTCCCCGCGGAGCACTCGGAGACAGCGCTCCGGGTAAGCTTGTTCGACGACGAGGTGGAAGAGCTCCACCTCTTCGATCCCCTCACCGGGCGGACCCTGCAGAGGGTGGGGCGGTTTACGGTCTATCCTTCGAGCCATTACGTCACTCCCCGCGGCACCACCTTGAGGGCGATCGAGGCGATCAAGCAGGAGCTGGCCGAGCGGATCGAATTCTTCCAGAAGGCCGGCCGCCTGGTGGAGGCCCAGCGCATCGAGCAACGCACCCGTTTCGACCTGGAGATGCTGAACGAGCTGGGCTTCTGCAAGGGCATCGAGAACTATTCGCGCCATCTCTCCGGCCGCGCGCCCGGAGAGCCGCCCCCCACCCTGATCGATTACCTGCCGACCAACGCGGTCATGTTCATCGATGAGAGCCACGTGACCATTCCCCAGCTCGGAGGCATGTACCGGGGCGACCGCTCGCGCAAGGAAAACCTGGTGGAGTACGGCTTTCGGCTGCCCAGCGCCTTGGACAACCGGCCGCTGCGGTTCGACGAGTTCGAACGGATGATGCGCCAGACCATCTTCGTCTCCGCCACCCCTGCGGAGTACGAGCGGGAGCGCTCGGCCCAGATCGTGGAGCAGGTGGTGCGGCCCACGGGGCTGGTGGACCCGGCCGTGGAAGTGCGGCCCGCTTCGACCCAGGTGGACGATCTCATGTCGGAGATCCATCTGCGGGTCGGCCGCGGAGAGCGGGTGCTGGTGACCACCCTCACCAAGCGCATGGCCGAGGACCTGACGGAATACTTCTCCGAGCACGGCATCAGGGTGCGTTATCTCCACTCCGACATCGACACAGTGGAGCGGGTGGAGATCATCCGGGATCTGCGCCTCGGGAAATTCGACGTGCTGGTGGGGATCAACCTACTGCGGGAAGGGCTCGACATTCCGGAGGTGTCCCTGGTGGCCATCCTGGACGCGGACAAGGAGGGCTTCCTGCGCTCCGAGCGCTCCCTGATCCAGACCATCGGCCGGGCGGCGCGCCATGTGAACGGCACCGCCATCATGTACGCGGACACGGTCACCGATTCCATGCGGCGGGCGATCGAGGAGACCGAGCGCCGGCGGCGCAAGCAGCTAGCTTTCAACGCCCAGCACGGGATCGTCCCGAGGAGCGTCTCGAAACGTATCAAGGACCTGATCGACGGCATCTACGAGCCGGAAAGCGCGAAGCCGTTGCTCAAGGCAGCCGAGGTCCGGGCCGGCTACCGCATCTTGTCCGAAGAGCAGTACGCGAAAGAGATCAAGCGGGTGGAAAAGGAGATGCTGGAGGCGGCGAAGAACCTGGAGTTCGAGCGGGCCGCCCAGCTCCGAGACCTGCTGCACAGCCTCAAGAACCGGCTATTCGTCGGTTTCGACCAGGGGTAGCTTTCCCTTTCCCTGGCCCCTTCGCTCAGAAGGCGATGCCGGCCCGCTCCAGAGCCCCGGCCATGGGGGAGTGGGCGAGGATCGGGCGGCAGGCTGGGTACCAGGCTTCCCGATCCCCTACGGCGCACAGCAGGTCAAGGCCGCCGAAAGCGAGGACGGTGGCCTCCACGACCTGCTCCCGATCCTCGGCAGCCGCACCTCCGAGGGGCGCTTCCAGGAGCGCCGGGTCCCCGCCCCCGCGGCAATCGGAAGCCGAAGCGACGACGCGCACCACGGCCGCGCCCAGCGCCAGCAGCCGAGGAACGAGGCCGGGGTCGTGGCGGTCGGCGCCCGGGGTCACCAGGGCGACCTGGCCCAGGAGCGGGCGCTCGCCCGCCGCCTCCCGTCGCAGCCGCTGCTCAAACCCTCCGTAGGCGAGCTCCGCCCACGCTATGAACTGGGGCGGCGCCGCCCGGTACGCGTCGTGGGCAGAAGCGCGGGTGATGATGGCGATGTCATGGAGATACACTTCCGCCGCGACGGCGGCGTAGCGGGCATCGACGCCCAGGGCGGCCAGTCCCAGCTCGGGATCCAGGACCACCCGGGGCGAAGGATCCAGGGTTCGGGCCTGCTCGGCGCCCAGGTAGCGGGTCAGGTACTCGGCGTAGGCTCGGGTATAGGAGGCCCCGTCCCGCCCGAGGAGGGGCAGGCGCCGGGTGAAAATGGCGTGCTGGGGCGTGGGCGGGCCCTGCTGGGACACGGTTTCCAGGTCCGCGCGCCGGGCGAAGGCCATGGCCACCGGCTCCCGGACCAGCTTGAGGATGAGGGGAAAACCCGCCGCGCGGGAGATGTCCCGGCGCAGCCGGGCGACCGCTTCCCGGTCCAAGGGGGGCGCTGCCGCTTCGGGCAGGTCCCAGGCGCCGTGGGCGGCGAGATAGTCTTCCGCCCGGGCCGCCAGGGCAATCATATTCTCATAGGATTCCCGGGCGGAGGGGCCGAAGGCCACCGCGCCGTGGAACTGGAGGATCAGGCCGATGGTGCGGGGCGTCGCCTGTCGGCGGAACACCTCGGCGCAGGCCTTGGCCAGCTCGAAGCCGGAGTGGCGGTAGGGCACCACCGGCGCCAGATCCCCGTACACCTCTTTCAACACCCGGTCGGCCGCGGCCACGTTGGCCACCGCCAGGATGCTGTCGGCATGGGTATGCTCCACGTAGGGAAAGGGAAGCGCCCCATGGAGCAGGGTCTCGATGGAGGGGGCCGGGGCGCCGGGGGAAAGCACCGCATCCTTGAGCCGCGCCAGCATCTCCTCGTTGTCGAGGGCCTCGCGCTCGAGGAGCGGGAGGACCCGGTCCAGATCCACCGGCACGAAGGCTCCCTCGTCTACCCGGGAGAGGTCCGCACCGCTGCCCTTCACGTAGAGCACCCGGCGACCCTGTTCTTCCACCTTGACCGAGGTGTTGCCGCCCCCGTGCAGGACCAGGGTGGGATCCTGGCCCAGTAACCGGGACGTGTAGATGCGGCTTCCCAGCGCTCCGGAAAACCGGGCGGCCTCTTGATCGTCCCAGCGGCTGCGGATCGGCATGGGGAAGGGGGGCGGGGCAGGCGGTTACAGGGTGAACTCGTAGGCTACCTGGCTTCCCGTCGCTCCGCGGGGCCCGAAGCTGCGCTCCACGAACTGAACCGTTCCGTCCCGGCCCACCAGCACGACGCTCGAGGAGCGGGTGCCATAGGTGTCGGAAGCGATGAAGGCGGCCGAGAGCAGCCGCTCCCATTCGAGCCCGATGCCGGTCTCGGGCAGCTCCCCGTCGCCGGGGCGGGAATGATCCGCCAGCATCCGGAAGAGCCCTTCCAAGAGGGCCGGGCCTTCCTGTTCCAGCAGACCGAACAGGGTCTCCTTGCTGCGCCGGACCTTGGGCCAGGGTGTATCCAGCAGATGGTTGCTGAGGCCGTACACCCCCTCCGTCAGGCGCCGTATTCCCTCGGCGCGGTTGGACTGGTACACCACCGCGGCCCCGTCTCCCACGATTAGGTTGTAGCCGTTGTACTCGCCGGCGCGGGACGCGACCTGCCTGGCGTAGGCCTCGGGGGCCTCGGCCCCGGTCAGGAAGTCGCTCACCAGGCGGCCCCGGGAGGGAGCTCCCTCACGCCGGGCACCTCCCTCCCGGTAGTTGGTTACCAGGGCGAACCGGCCGGTGCGGGTGATGCCGAGCCAGGTGCCGCCCTCCGCCAAGTCGCGCCCGGCCAAGACCTGGGGATGATCGGGCCAGAAGGCGGCGGGGGCCGTGGAACGATCGTAGAACTCGTCCCGGTTCGCCGCCACGATCAACCGGTAGCGAGGATGCGTATGGAGGGCGAGGAGGGCAAGGCACATGCCAGAGGCCGGGCTTAACCCATGACAAAGCACTCGACCCGCCGTTCGGCGCCGGGAGCGAGCAGGCTCCGCAGCCCCTTTTCCCCCACGAGCTGGGCGAGGGTTTCCTCGAAGCGAGCGGGGTCCTCCACTTCCTCGTAGACCTCCATCCACAGGTGGGGCTCATCCCGCTTCTTGAGCAGCCGCCCGGCCACCCCCGTGCGGCAGTCCAGAGCCGTCTGTAGCTCCCGGACCCGGGCTTCCGCCACGGCCGCCTGGGCCGGATCGACCCGGTAGTAGATGTAATAAGCCAGCATCACTGGGGCACCGGATAAGGCAGGGGCAGAAGCTCGAGTCGGGGCCCGTCGGGGGTTTTCCAGCGCACCTCCCCCGCCTGGACGCTCCCCTGCTGGACCACCGCCAGGAGGTCGTAGCCTCCCCCGGGGGCCGGGGCGGCGTTGACCACCATCCCGCTCGCCTGGCCCTCCGTCTCCGGGCCGTAGAGGGGATCTCCCGGCGCGGGGGTGGCTTCCCCGTCCAGATGGGCCAGGTAAAGGCGCCGCTTGAGCTTCCCCAGGTAATGGGTGCGGGCGACGATCTCCTGGCCGGGGTAGCAGCCCTTGCGGAAGCTCAACCCTCCCAGGGCGTCCAGGTTGGCCATCTGGGGCACCAGCTGGTCCTGGGTGGCCGCGGTCACCCGGGGGATGCCGGCCCGGATCTCGAGCCACTCCCAGCAGGAAAAGCCGATGGGGCGGGCGGCAGTCCTCAAGCGCTCCCACAGGCCTGGGGCCTGGTCCGGGAGACTCACCAGCTCGAAGCGTTGCGGCCCGAGCCGGAGGAGGGTTGCCTCTTCGGCCTGGGCCACACCGAGATCCACCTCCGGCAGGCTCCCGAAGCGGGCGGCGAGGAGCTGCCCGGCGTCGGGGCCCGCGACCCCCAGGCGCACCAGGGCGTCGCTCATGTCCTCGATCTGCACCTGGGCCCGGAGGATGAACAAGGCGAGGCGCCGGCGTATGGGCTCGGCGAGTTCCGTGGCGAGCTGCAAGGCGTAGTCTTCGCCCATGCGCCAGAGGAGGAAAGTAGCCAGCATCCTCCCTTTGGGGGTGTTGTAACTGCTGTGCTGGGCCCGGTGGGCGGGCAGCCCCCGCACGTCGCTGGAGAGCTGCCCATGGAGAAAGGCCTGGGCATCTGGGCCCGAGACCCGGAGCAGGCCGTATCCGGACAGATCGGCAATCACCGTACTCCGCCCGGTGGCTTCCCGTTCTCCGGACGGATCGCCGAAGTCGGCGACCCGATCCCCGCTCATGCGGGCGCCTTGGGATTCCAGGTAGGCTTTCCAGTCAGGATGCATGGCGACCCCCCCGGATTAGCCGCAGGCCCCCACCGCTCCGCAGGAGGTGCAGAACTCGCAGCCGTCCTTCTTGATCACCGTGCGGGCGCCGCATTCGTCGCACGGCTTTCCGGCCAGGGCCGGCTGAGCCACCAAGCCCGCCTCGCCCGCGAAGGCCTCCGGCACTGCCAACACCCCCATGTCCACTACCGGGTGTCCCTGTTCGGTGAGGATGCCCAGCATGGCGTACCGGTGGATCAGCAGCCGCGCCAGGTAAGCGATGGTGCTGGGGAAGTTCTCTTGGCGATCGGCATCGGGCACCCGGGCCATGAAATCGCCCCGGGGCTCGGAGTAGTTGAGAAGCTTGCGGAGCTTCATGCCGATCCAAGCCGGATCCACGACCCGCATGTCATAGGAGAGGAGTCGGCACAGGCCGTCCAGCACCCTGGGATAGAAGCCGGCAAGCCACATGCTGTAGGGCCGCCGCTCGCCCCCCGGCAGCACCAGCTCCTTGACGCCCAGGACGAAATCGTCCCCGGTGGCCGGATTGGCGATGTCCACGGTCCAGCTCAGGGTGCCGTCGGTGCCGGTTTTGGGCTCCCGGCGGGCGAAGAGGGCGTCCATCACCGGCGTGGGCTCGTCCTCCCCAGATAGCGCGCCGAGTTGCTCGCAGCGGTAGCGAACGATGCGGCCGAAGGCGGCCACCAAGCTGGGCGCCCACACCCGCTCGCCCCGGGGCGGCATGGCCACCATGAATCCGTCATCGCCCACGGTCTTGGCCAGCACGTCCAGCTTAGTGCGCAGCCAGACCTTGTCCTCCGCCCGCATGTCCATGGACAAAGTCTTCGCCAGCGCCCCGAGGCCCCGGGGTTGCTCGTTGCCGTTTACCCAGACCTCGAAGGGCTTCACTCGCCCGTCGGACTGGGTGATCTCCCCCACGAAGATGGCGAACTTGCCCAGGGGATGCTCCACCTCGTAGGTCCAGGCCATGTTGCCGGCGGGAAGCTGAGGCCGCCCGGGCCAGCGCAGGCTGGCGAGGGCCGGGGTCGGGGCCTTTTCCAGCACCAAGCGCTTGTCCACCTCGGAGAGCTGGATGTCCTGGGGCTCCGCCTTGTTCCGGGACTGGACCTCCAGGACCGCGCCCAGGGTCTCATTGGGACGGTAGGTGGTGATGCCCTTCAGGCCCGCCTTCCAGGCTTCCATGTACAGATCCTTGAATGCCTCGAAGGGATAGTCCTCCGGCACGTTCACCGTCTTGGAGATGGCGGCGTCGATGTAGGGTTGCACGGCCGCCGACATGCGCATGTGGTCCAAGGCGTGCATCTGCAGTGCGGTGACGAAGGCCTCGGGCAGCAAGGCGTAGCGCTTGCCTCCTTCCGTCCACACCTGGCCTGCAGGGATGCCCCGGGACGGGTCCCAGGGAAGCAGCGTCACATCCTCTCCGATGCCAGTGAGCCGCTTGTACAGCCGGTAGGCATGGTCTTCCACCGTGTACGGGCGGCGGCTTCCGTCGGGCATGCGCTTGTTGCGGATATAGGTCCAGGAGAAGGGCGGCTCGATGCCGTTGCTCGCGTTATCCGCAAAGGCAAGGGAGATGGTGCCTGTGGGGGCAATCGAGAGCAGATGGGAGTTGCGGATCCCGTGCTTGCGAATCTGGGCCTTGAGCTCCCTGGGCAGGCGCGAGGCGAAGCTCTCTCCATCCAGATACTTGTCTGGGTCGAAGGCCGGGAAGGCCCCTTTTTCCCTGGCCAGCTCTACCGAGGCAGTATAGGCGGCGTCTCGCATCTCCCGGGCGATGGAGGCGGCCATCTCCCGGGCCGCGTCGGTGTCGTAGCGCAAGCCGAGCATGATGAGGGCGTCGCCCAGTCCGGTGAAGCCTAGCCCGATGCGCCGTTTGCTGCGGGCCTCCTCCTGCTGCTGGGGCAGGGGCCAGTGGGTTAAGTCGAGAACGTTGTCCAGCATGCGTACCGCCATCGCGCAGGTGTCCCGGAACGCCTCCGTCAGGAACTGGGCTCGCTCGGTGAAGGGGTGGGCGATGAAGCGAGTGAGGTTGATAGAGCCCAGGTCGCAGCAGCCGTAGGGAGGTAGCGGCTGCTCGCCGCAAGGATTGGTCGCCTCGATCCTCTCGCAATACCAGAGGTTGTTGTCCCGGTTGACCCGGTCGATGAAGACCACGCCCGGTTCGGCGTGGTCATAGGTGGAGGCCATGATCTTGTCCCACAGGACCCGAGCCCGCATCCGCCGGTAAACCCACAAGCCGTCGGCTCGCTGATAGGCACCCCGCGCTTTGGCCTCGGCGCCCGGCTCAGCGGGATGGGTAAGCTCCACCTCGGCATCCGCTTCCACCGCTCGCATGAACGCGTCGGTCACCGCCACGCTCATGTTGAAGTTGTTGAGCCGGCCTTTCTGGTACTTGGCGACGATGAAGTCCTCGATGTCGGGATGGGTGCAATTGAGCACCGCCATCTGGGCACCGCGCCGGGCACCCGCGGATTCCACCGTGGCGCACATGGCGTCGAACACTTCCATGTAGCTCACCGGCCCGGAAGCGGAGCTGCAGGTGCCCCGCACCAGCGCCCCGCTTGGGCGGATCGCCGAGAAGTTGTAGCCCACGCCGCCCCCGCGGCGCATGGTCTCCGCTGCTTCGTTGAGAGCAATGAAGATGCCGGGCACGCCGTCGATATGGCCCGAGATGGAGTCGGCGATCGGCTGGACGAAGCAGTTGATGAGGGTCGCCTGCAGCGCGGTGCCCGCCGCGGAGTTGATACGGCCGCCCGGGATGAAGCCGTTGGCCAGGGCCTGGTAGAAGGGGCCCACCCAGCGCTGGGCTTCCGCTTCCGCCTGGGCGAGCCCCCGGGCTACTCGCAGCCGCACCTCCTCCACGGTGCGCTCGTTCCCCTTGGCGTATTTTTCCATCAGCACGTCGAGGGAACATTCCTGGGGAGCAATCAGCTCCTCCAGGACGGGATATGCCGCTCCGCGGCTCTTGCCGGGAGCATCCAGCGGTATGTTCATACGGGCTCTCTCAGGTAGACGGTTGAGATATCCTTCCCGTTCGGTGGGGGCGAAAACTCACCCTTTGTTATTTTCGCACGTTTCCCCGGGCGCCTGACTGGCGGCCGGGTTTATGGGCTGTCTGTGCAGTCGACCGGCCGTCCCGGGGAAGCCCCCTCTCCCTGAGTGAAGCTACCGCCCGGGATGGACCCTTCCGCGGTGGCGCCATCTGGGCTAACCTGTGCGGGCCGCGGCACCCGAAGAAAGGGCCGATAGCCCACGAGAGAGGAGGGTGGGGCAATGTTCAAGCATATCCTGCTGCCCACGGACGGCTCGGAGCTGTCCCAGATCGCCATCACCAAAGGAATCGCCTTCGCCAAGAGCATCGGCGCCCGGGTCACGGGCCTGCACGTGGCGCCGGAGTTCGAGCCCATCGCCTACGACGGGCTGATGCCGGTGGACCCCATCACCGATGAGCAGTTCGCCGAGGAGGCCCGGGCCCGGGGCAAGACCTATCTCGCCGCCATCGAACGGGCAGCCCAGGAGGCGGGGATCCCGTGCGAGACCGTCTTCACCACCGGCCACCACCCGTTCGAGGTCATCATCCGCACGGCCGAGGAGCGGGGCTGCGACCTGATCGTGATGGCCTCCCATGGGCGCCGGGGCATCGCCAGCCTGCTCCTGGGAGGGGAGACCATGCGGGTTTTAAGCCACACCAAGATTCCGGTGCTGGTGTTCCGCTGACCGGGACGACCGTGGAAAGGCCCGCCGCAGAGGTTTCCCTGCGCCCGTCCGCCGCGCTGGCCCTGGTGCTTTCGGCGGGACACGGGACGGCGGCGGCAACCCTCTTTCCCCTGGATTTGCCGGCGGCGGCGAAGGTCCTGCTGGGGCTCGCCCTCCTCGTGAGCGCCGTGGCCTCCGTGGCCCGGCACGCCTGGCTATGGGGTTCCAGGGCTTGGGTGAGGCTGCGGGTGGGCTCGGACCTGGGCGCGGAGCTGGAAACCCGGGCGGGGAAGAGAATCGCCGGGAGGGTACTGCCTTCGACCTTGGTCCATCCCTGGCTCCTGGTGGTCCGGGTGGCGCCGGAAGGGGGCGGGCGGGAGCGGGCGGTGGTGCTGCTCCCCGACTCGGCGGACGCGGACGGCCTACGGGCGCTGCGGGTGGTGCTGCGGTGGGGGACCGCCCCGCCGCCGGTTGCGAAGAAGGGCGCGGCGATCGATCAATAAAGCGGGGCCCGCTGCCGCAACGGGCGCCGGGGCGCGTCGGGCACCAGCACCGTATTGGAGGCGGTGGGGAGCGGCTGGGGGTAATCCCGGCTATAGTGCAGCCCCCGGCTCTCCCGGCGTAAGGAGGCGCTTTTCACGATCAAGTCCGCCGACAGCACCAGGTTCCTCAGCTCCAGCAGGTCGCTGCTCACCCGGAAGTTGGCGTAGTATTCCTCGATCTCCTCGCTGAGCAGCCGGATCCGGTGCCGGGCCCGCTCCAGCCGCTTGTCCGTACGCACGATGCCCACGTAGTCCCACATGAAGCGGCGCAGCTCGTCCCAGTTGTGGGAGATCACGATCTCCTCGTCGGCGTCCGTCACCCGGCTCTCGTCCCAGGCCGGCAGGGGCACGGCGGGCTGGGGTCCCTGGCGCAGGATGTCCTCCGCCGCCGCCCGGCCCATCACCAGGCACTCCAACAGCGAGTTGCTGGCCAGCCGGTTGGCGCCGTGCAGGCCAGTGTGGGCGGTCTCCCCGATGGCGTACAGGCCCGGCAGATCGGTACGCCCGGCCACGTCCGCCATTACGCCGCCGCAGGTGTAGTGGGCGGCCGGGACCACGGGAATCGGGTCCCGGGTGATGTCGATGCCGAGCTCCTTGCACCGGGTATAAATGGTGGGGAAATGGCTTTTCAGGAATTCGGCCGGCTTGTGGGAGATATCTAGATAGACACAGTCTAAACCCCGTTTCTTCATCTCGAAGTCGATCGCCCGGGCCACGATGTCCCGGGGAGCGAGCTCCGCCCGCTCGTCGTGCCAGGGCATGAAGCGGGTCCCGTCGGGCAGCCGCAGCACCCCCCCTTCCCCCCGCACCGCCTCGGAAATGAGGAAGGATTTGACATGGGGATGGTAAAGGCAGGTGGGATGGAACTGGATGAACTCCATGTTGGCCACCCGGCATCCCGCCCGCCAGGCCATAGCGATGCCGTCCCCGGTGGCGGTATCCGGGTTGGTGGTATAGAGGTAGACCTTGCCGGCGCCGCCCGTGGCCAGGATGACGAAATCGGCCGCAAGGGTCCGCACCTCCCCCTGCTCCCCGTCCAGCACGTAGAGGCCATGGCACCGGTTGCCCGGCAAGCCCAGCTTGGCGGCGGTAACGAGATCCACCGCCATGTGCCGCTCCAGCAGGGTAATGTTAAGATGCTCCCGCACCTTGGCCTCCAGCGTGGTCTGCACCGCCCGGCCGGTGGCGTCGGCGGCGTGGATCACCCGGCGCACGCTGTGCCCCCCTTCCCGGGTGAGGTGGTAAGCCCCTTCGTTTTCCTTGTCCCGGGTGAAGGGAACCCCCTGGTCAATGAGCCATTGGATGGCCTCCCGCCCGTGCTCCACCATGTAGCGGACCACCGTCTCGTCGCACAGGCCCGCCCCGGCCACCAGGGTGTCCCGAAGGTGGGATTCCAGGGAGTCCTCCTGGGACAGGACTGCCGCGATGCCTCCCTGAGCCCAGCTGCTGGCCCCGTCCAGGAGGGTTTTCTTGGTGATGAGACCGACCCGCTTGTGCTCCGCCAGATGCAAGGCGGCCGTCAGGCCGGCCAGGCCGGTGCCGATGATGGCGACGTCGAAGCGCAACAAGACCGATTCCTTCGCAGTTGAACCCGTGCTGGCCCCATTTTAGGGGCGTCCGCGTAAAATGTCCGCGCGAGAAAAATAACCCTGTAGCCGGCTGAACTAATGGCTCGCCTCCTTGTCTTTTGAAACAACGGAGTAGGGCGGCGTTCGTGAGGCCCGGGTGGGTTATACTAAGCGAGCCGCGCGAAAGGCGCGGTTTTTTTTGATAGCCCATCCTAGCTCAAGCCTCAGGAACTCCAGCCCATGGGTGACCGGGAGATCGACCAGACGTTGGTCGAGCGGGCGCAGCGTGGTGATAAGCACGCCTTCGACTTGCTGGTCAGCAAGTACCAGCGGAAGCTGGCCCGGCTCTTGTCCCGCTTCATCCGGGACCCCGCCGAAATCGAGGACGTGACCCAGGAAGCCTTTATCAAGGCCTACCGGGCCCTACCTTCGTTTCGGGGTGACAGCGCTTTCTATACGTGGCTGTACCGGATCGGGATCAACACCGCCAAGAACTACCTGGTGGCGATGGGGCGGCGGGCCCCCACCACCACGGAATTCGAGGCCGAAGAGGCGGAGACGTTCGAAGACGCGGAGCAGTTGAGGGACGTCAACACGCCGGAAGCGGAACTCATGAGCAAGCAGATCGCTCAGACGGTGAACGACTCCATGGCGGCGCTGCCCGAGGAACTGCGCACCGCCATCACGCTTCGGGAAATCGAAGGTTTGAGCTACGAAGAGATCGCGACCATCATGGGTTGCCCCATCGGGACGGTGCGCTCGCGGATCTTCCGGGCACGCGAGGCGATCGCAGCCAACCTGCGACCGCTACTGGGTACCAGCAAGGACAAGAGGTGGTGAAGTGAAGCAGGAGATCTCCGCGTTGATGGACGGGGAGCTCGAGGCCGACCAGGCCCGGATAGTGATCGGGCGGCTGGGCAGCGATTCGAGCCTTCGGAGCGAATGGGCGCTATATCACCTCATCGGAGACGCGCTGCGGGAACAGGCGTTCGCGGCCTTCGACGTTGAGGAGCAGGTGCACCGGCGGCTGACCGAGGAACCCACCGTACTCGCGCCGCGGCGCTCCCTGGCGAGAAGCGTGCGGCTCTACGCCCTGTCGGCGGCGGCTTCGCTCGCTGCGGTGGCGCTGGTGGGATGGGTCGTGCTCCAGGGGCAGTCCGAGAGCGAGCGACCCGCCTTTACCCGGCCCGCCTCGGTGATCGCCGGCGGCCCGTGGACCAGTCCCGCCCTGCAGGTCCCCCCGCCACCCCTGGGCAGGCTGAACGACTACCTGCTGGTCCATCAGGGCCATTCCCCGAGCACCCAGATCCAGGGCATGGCCACCTACGTCCGGGCGGTGTCCCATCCCGAGGCGGAAGCCCGTCCATGATCCGCTGGGCGCTGTTGGTTGCGCTGGCGCTGGGAGCCCTCCCTGCGGCGGCGGCCGACGGCGGCGACGGCCTCGCCTGGCTGCAGCGCGTCGCCAGCGCCGCGCGCACGGTCAACTATGTCGGCACCTTCGTCTATCAGCACGGCAACCGGGTCGAATCCTCCCGCATCATCCATCTGGTGGATGAGACCGGCGAACACGAGAAGCTGGAAACCCTGGACGGTCCGCCGCGGGAGATCATCCGCCACAACGACGAGATCTATTGCTACTTCCCGGAGGCGAAGCGGCTACGGATCGAAAAGGGGCTGCCCCGGAAGACCTTCCCAGCCTTGCTGCCGGATCAGCTCTCCGCGCTCGCCGAGAATTACCACGTGCGCCTGGGCGGGCGCGAGCGCATCGCGGGCTACGAGTGCCAGGTAATCCTCCTGGAGCCCAAGGACGGGCTGCGCTACGGGCACAAGCTTTGGGCCGACGTGGGATCGGGCCTGCTGATCAAGGCGATCATGTTCGACGACAAGGGCCGGGTGGTGGAGCAGTTCGCCTTCACCCAGGTGGAGATCGGCCGTCCCATCGATCGGGCCCTGCTTCAGCCCAAGTACGAGGCCCGCGCCCTGGTACAACAGGAGAACGTGATGACCGATGGGCAAGGCGCCGCCAAGCCATCGGGCTGGGTCATCCGGGATCCTCCGCCAGGCTTCAAAAAGGTTCTGGAAGCCAGGCGCATGCTGGGCGCGAAGCCACGCCCGGTAACCCACATCATGCTGTCCGACGGGCTAGTGGCGGTGTCCGTGTTTGTCGAAGCGGTGGAGACCAATCCGCCGGCGATCCACCGCCTGTCCAATCAAGGGGCCATCAACGTCGTCTCCCGGGTGGTGAACAACCACTTGATCACGGTGGTGGGCGAAGCGCCCGCCGTCACGGTGATGAAGATCGCCAATTCCATCGCCCATCAAGACCAGTAGACCGATGTTGGAATCCCGGGCACGGGTCATCGAACGCCGTGGAGAAGCCGCGCTGATCGAGGTCCTGGAGCAGGCGGGCTGCGGCGTCTGCGTAACGGGCAAAGCCTGCGGCACGACGCAGCTTGCCCGGTGGCTGTCTTGGCGTCCCCGGCAGCTCGAGGTGGCTAATCCGATCCAGGCCGGGCCGGGAGACGAGGTGATCGTGGCGGTGGAAGACGGAAAGCTCGCGCGCAGCGCGGCTGCGGTGTTCGCCCGGGCGTTGGGGCTGGTCCTCGTCGGGGCGGTGGTAGGTTTCCTGGCCGGCGGGGGAGGAGACGCCTTGGCCGCCGCCGGGGCCGCGGCCGGCCTGGCGGGAGCTTACGTTCTGATTCGCCGTTCGGGACGGACCCAGGTCCACGCCCACCAAGCGCCGCGCATCGTGCGCGCGGTGCGCGCAACAAATCTGTGATAATCGCCGTTTCCTGGAGGTCATCCGATCCATGTTGAGCCGCCTGACGTTTCTTTTTTCCGCATTGCTCCTCGCTTTTGCTGTAGCCGCGAAGGAGCTTCCCGACTTCACCGGCATCGTCGAGCAAAACGCCGCGGCGGTGGTCAACGTGAGCACCACCCAGACGGTCAAAAGCGGTGCACCTCAGTTGCCCAATATTCCAGAGGACGATCCTTTCTACGAGTTCTTCCGCCGCTTCGTACCCAACTTTCCCTATCTGCCCCGGGAATTCCAATCCCGCTCCCTGGGCTCCGGCTTCATCATCAGCCAGGACGGCTACATCCTCACCAACGCCCATGTGGTGGACAGCGCCGACGAGATCATCGTGAAGCTGGTGGACAAACGGGAGTTCAAGGCCAAGGTGATCGGCGCCGACAGGCGCACCGACGTGGCGCTGATCAAGATCGACGCCCAGGGGCTGCCCACGGTGCGCTTCGGCGATCCGAACAAGCTCAAGGTGGGAGAGTGGGTGGTGGCCATCGGCTCCCCCTTCGGGTTCGAGCATTCCGTGACCGCGGGCATCGTGAGCGCCAAAGGACGGTCGCTACCCCAGGAGAACTTCGTGCCCTTCATTCAGACCGACGTGGCCATCAACCCGGGCAATTCGGGGGGGCCGTTGTTCAACATGCAGGGCGAGGTGGTGGGCATCAACTCCCAGATCTACAGCCGCACCGGCGGCTTCATGGGATTGTCCTTCGCCATCCCGATCGACGTGGCCATGGACGTCGCCGACCAGCTCCGGGCCCATGGCAAAGTGCGGCGGGGAAAGCTCGGGGTGGTGATCCAGGAGGTCACCCGGGACCTGGCCGAATCCTTCGGATTGTCCAAGCCCATGGGAGCGCTGATCGCCTCGGTGGAGAAGGGCAGCCCGGCGGAAAAAGCCGGCCTGGAGGTGGGCGACATCATCCTCAAATACGACGGCAAGCCGGTTGCCTCCTCCAGCGACCTGCCGCGCATGGTGGGGTCCACCAAGCCGGGGACCAAGGTCACTGTGCAAGTCTGGCGCAAGGGGGCGACGAAAGACGTCCAGGTCACCGTAGGCGAGCTGCCCGAGGAGCAGGTGGCGAAGGCCTCGGGTCGGCAAGGGGAGCGGGGAAGCGCCGCTGCCGATCGCTTGGGCCTGGTCCTCTCCGATCTGCCGGCGGACAAGAAGAAGGAGCTGGGGGTCGACGGCGGCGTGCTGGTGGAGGACGTGAAGCCCGGCCCCGCCGCCCGGGCCGGCATCCGCCCGGGGGACGTGATCCTCGGCATCAATAACGAGGACGTGAAAAGCGTGGAGCAATTCCGCAAGATCGTCGGCGGGATCGAGAAGGGCCGCCACGTGGCGCTGCTCGTGCGCCGGGGGGAGAGCACCACCTTCCTGACGGCCAGGATCGATGGCTGAGACGATATCCCTCACCCTCTACAGCCGGGCCTACTGCCACCTGTGCGAGGAGATGGAACGGGCGCTGGCAGCCCTCGCCCCCGTCCTCGGGTTCCGGGTGGAGGTGGTGGACGTGGACGCCGATCCCCGGCTCGAGCGTCGCTACGGCGAGCGGGTGCCGGTGCTGGCGGCCGGCGAGCGGGAGTTGTGCTGCTACCGCCTCGACCTCCAGGCGCTTGATGCATACCTCGCGGAAATTCGCTAAAATTCACACCTTCCAATGACTTGGGCACTCGCGCGGTGCCCTTTTTTTAAGCCCGCGACCCGCGCCGGGGGCGGGATTCCGGTCGGGGCAGGCCCGGCTTTTTCCGGAACCGGATGCAGCACATTCGCAACTTCTCGATCATCGCCCACATCGACCACGGCAAGTCCACCCTCGCCGACCGCCTGATCCAGCTCTGTGGCGGGCTTTCGGATCGGGAAATGGAGGACCAGGTGCTCGACTCCATGGAGCTCGAGCGAGAGCGCGGGATTACCATCAAGGCCCAGACGGCGGCGCTGGAGTACACGGCCCGGGACGGCCGGCGCTACCTCCTGAACCTGATCGACACGCCGGGCCACGTGGACTTCTCCTACGAGGTGTCCCGGTCGCTTGCGGCGTGCGAAGGGGCGCTCCTGGTAGTGGACGCCTCCCAGGGCGTGGAGGCCCAGACCGTCGCCAACTGCTACACCGCCATCGAGCAGGGCATCGAGGTGGTGCCCGTACTCAACAAGATCGACCTGCCTTCGGCGGAGCCGGACCGGGTGATCGGGGAAATCGAGGACATCATCGGCATTCCGGCCCGGGACGCCCTGCGCTGCTCGGCCAAGAGCGGGGAGGGGGTGCCCGAAGTGCTGGAGGCGATCATCCGGCGCATCCCGCCGCCCGTCGGGGACCCGGAGGCGCCCCTGAAGGCCCTGATCATCGATTCCTGGTTCGACAACTACGTGGGCGTGGTCATGCTGGTGCGGGTGGTGGACGGGGTCCTGCGCCCGAAAGACCGGATCCGCTTCATGTCCACCGGCGCCGAGTACCTGTGCGAGCAGGTGGGGGTGTTCACCCCCAAATCCATGGCCAAGGACTGCTTGGGCGCGGGGGAGGTGGGGTTCGTCACCGCGGGGATCAAGGAGCTCACCGCGGCGCGGGTCGGCGACACCGTGACCCACGCCGCCCGGCCAGCCGCAGGCCCGCTTCCCGGCTTCAAAGAGGTGAAGCCCCAGGTGTTCGCCGGGCTCTATCCGGTGGACGCGGGCGACTACGGCGCCCTGCGCGACGCCCTGGAAAAGCTGAAGCTCAACGACGCGTCGCTCCACTTCGAGCCCGAGACCTCCCAGGCCCTGGGCTTCGGCTTCCGCTGCGGCTTCCTGGGCCTGCTGCACTTGGACATCGTGCAGGAGAGGCTGGAGCGGGAATACGGGATGAACTTGATCACCACCGCGCCCACGGTGGTCTACCAGGTGCTGCTGCGCGACGGCACCGAGCTGCACATCGAAAACCCGTCGCGCCTTCCGGAGTCCTCCAAGATCGAGGAGATCCGCGAGCCCGTCATCACCGCCCACATCCTCCTGCCCCAGGACTACGTGGGCCCGGTCATCACCCTGTGCGAGGCGCGGCGCGGGGTGCAGCGGAACATGCAGTACCTGGGGCGGCAAGTAATGCTCACCTACGAGCTGCCGCTCAACGAAGTGGTCATGGATTTCTTCGACCGGCTTAAGTCGGTCTCCCGCGGCTACGCCTCCCTGGACTACGAATTCAAGGAGTTCCGCGCCTCCGACCTGGTAAAGCTGGACATCCTGATCAACGGGGAGCGGGTGGACGCCCTATCGGCCATCGTGCACCGCTCCGGAGCCCAGGCCCGGGGGCGGGAGCTGGCGGCCAAGATGCGGGAGCTCATTCCCCGGCAGATGTTCGACGTGGCGGTCCAGGCGGCCATCGGCTCCCAGATCATCGCCCGGGAGACGGTCAAGGCGCTGCGCAAAAACGTGCTCGCCAAGTGCTACGGCGGCGACGTGACGCGCAAGAAGAAGCTGCTGGAGAAGCAGAAGGCGGGGAAGAAACGCATGAAGCAGGTGGGCAGCGTGGAGATTCCCCAGGAAGCCTTCCTTGCGGTGCTGCGGGTCGAAGGCAAATAAACCAACCCAGGAGACCGGATGAACTTCGCGCTGGTGATGCTGATCCTGCTCGTCGTGACCGGCGGGATCTGGCTGCTCGACCGGCTCGTGCTGGCCAAACGCCGGGGCCCGCACCGCAAGGAACCCTGGTGGGTGGAGTACCCGAAGAGCTTCTTCCCGGTGATCCTGCTGGTCTTCGTGTTGCGCTCCTTCCTGGTGGAGCCGTTCAAGATCCCCTCGGGATCGATGATCCCGACCCTGCTGGTGGGGGACTTCATCCTGGTGAACAAGTACACCTACGGCATCCGGCTGCCCGTAGTCAATTGGAAGATCATCGAGGTCAATTCCCCCCGGCGGGGAGAGGTCATGGTGTTCCGCTATCCGGAGAACCCCTCCCTCGACTACATCAAGCGCGTGGTGGGCCTGCCGGGCGATCGGGTCGTCTACCGCGACAAGCGGCTCATCATCAATGGCCAGCCGGTCAAGATGGTGAAAAACGGCGAGTACAGTTACGTGGAAGGCGGGCTCAACCTGGTGAGGGCCCTGCTTTTCACCGAGTATCTGGGCGGACATCCCCACGCGGTGCTCATCAACCCGTCCGCCCCGGACTTGCAGCTCGCCGGGGTGCGCCAGTTTCCGTTCCGCGACAATTGCACCTACAATGAGGATGCCATAAGCTGCACGGTGCCGCCGGGGCACTATTTCGTTATGGGCGACAATCGGGACAGCAGCAGCGACAGCCGCTATTGGGGGTTCGTGCCCGACAGCCACGTGGTCGGGAAGGCGTTTCTGATCTGGTGGAACTTCGGCGACTTCAAGCGGATCGGCACCGTGATCCGCTGAGCCGCGGGGGAGCCCGCGCGAGGAAAGCGTATGCACAGGCAGCAAGGCATCACTCTCGGTGGTTTTCTGGTGGTGGCGGTGATCCTGGCCTTCGGGGCGCTGCTCGCTTTCAAGGTAATCCCCCACTACATGGAATTCTGGGCCATCAAGAAGACCATGACGGCCACGGTACGCGACCCCACCCTGCAGGAGGCTTCGGTGGCGGAGATCCGCAGCGCCTTCGACAAGCGCGCCGACATCGACAACATCACGGCGGTGAAGGGCCGGGATATCGCGGTGAGCAAAGAGGGCGGCGCCCTGGTGCTCAGCGCCAGCTACCAGGTGAAGGTGCCGCTCTTCGCCAACGTGAGCCTGCTGATCGACTTCAGCTACTCGACCCGATGACCGCTGGTCCGCCCGCCGGCGCGCCCGCGGGCCGCAGGATGGATGTGGACGCGCTTTGCACCCTGCTTGGCTACGCCTTCACCGATCCGTCCCTGCTGCGCCAGGCGCTCACCCACCGCAGCCACAGCTCGCCCCACAACGAGCGGCTGGAATTCCTGGGCGACAGCGTCCTCAACCTGGCGGTGGCGCGGCTGCTGTATGCCCGCTTCCCCCAGGCCCCCGAAGGGGCCCTTTCCCGGCTGCGGGCCAACCTGGTCAACCAGCAGACCCTGAGCGCCCTGGCGGTCCACTTGGGACTGGGGGAGTTGATGCGGCTCGGGGAAGGGGAGGTGAAGAGCGGCGGCGCCAGGCGCCCCTCCATCCTGGCGGACGCCCTGGAGGCGATCTTCGGCGCCATCTACCTGGACGGGGGCTTTGAGCCGGCGGAGCAGGTAATCCGGCGCCTCTTCGAGCCCTTCCTGGAGCGGTTGGACCTCAAGACCCTGGGCAAGGACCCCAAGACCCAGTTGCAGGAATTCCTCCAGGGCCGGCGGCTCGCGCTGCCCCAGTACACCGTGGTGGCGACCCACGGCCGGGCCCACGAACAGCACTTCGTCGTGGAGTGCCTGATCGAGGAACTGGGCATCCGCTGTCTGGGCGAAGGGCCGAGCCGCCGCAAGGCGGAACAGGAGGCGGCCCGCCAGGCGCTGGCCCAGGTGGAAGGTGGTGAGCCCCAAGGACGCGAAGCCCGATGAGCGCGACCGCCCCTGGCTTCAGGAGCGGCTATGTGGCCATCGTCGGCCGGCCCAACGTGGGCAAGTCCACCTTGCTCAACTGCCTGGTGGGCGCCAAGATCAGCATCGTCTCTCCCCGGCCCCAGACCACCCGCCACCGGGTGCGGGGCATCCTGACCACCGGGGACGCCCAGCTCGTCTTCGTGGACACCCCCGGGTTCCAGACCCTGCACGGGGGCGCGCTCAACCGGGCCCTCAACCGCAGCGTGGTGCGGACGCTGGAGGACGTGGATGTGACCTTGGTGGTGGTGGAGGCGTTGCGCTTCAACGCGGGCGATCGCCAGGTGGTGGGACTGCTCAAGCGGGACCGGCCCGCCATTCTGGCGATCAACAAGGTGGATCTGGTCAAGGACAAAGGGCTGCTGCTGCCCTTCATCCAGCAGGCCGCCGAGACCTACCCTTTCGCCGAGATCGTGCCCGTCAGCGCCGAAAAAGGCGCGGGTGTCGAGGACCTGGTGGCGACGATACGGAAGTACCTCCCGGAAGGACCGCCCCTCTACGATCCGGGGGAGATGACCGACGCCAGCGAACGGTTTCTCGCCGCCGAGCTCCTGCGGGAGAAGCTGTTCCGGCTGCTGGGCGAGGAGCTGCCCTACGCCACCACGGTGGTGGTGGAGGAGTTCAAGGACGAAGGGGATCTGAAACGCATCCACGCGGTGGTCTACGTGGAAAAGGATTCCCAGAAGGCCATCGTAATCGGGCGCAAGGGCGAAAAACTCAAGGAGATCGCGAGCCTCGCGCGTCTCGACATGGAGCGGCTCTTCGGGACCAAGGTCTTCTTGGACGTGTGGGTAAAAGTGCGCCGGGGATGGTCCGACGACGAGAGGATGCTGAAGAGCCTCGGCTTCGAGTCCTAGGATGAGCGACACGGCGGGCGGGCGTCACCCGGGGGAGCAGGAGGCGGGGTTCGTGCTGCACACCTACCCCTACCGGGAGACGAGCCTCATCGTGGAGGCGCTCACCCGGGGCCACGGGCGCCTGCCCATGGTGGCGCGGGGGGCTCGCCGGCCCAAGTCCCAACTGCGGGGCCAGTTGCTGCCGTTTCAGCCCCTCCTGCTTTCCTGGACGGGGCGGGGAGAGCTCAAAACCCTGGTACGGGCAGAATGGGTGAGCGGCCAGCCGCCCCTGGAAGGCCAGGCCCTCATCTGCGGCTTCTACCTGAACGAGTTGCTGATACGGCTTTTGCCTCGGGAGGATCCCCACGAAGCGCTGTTCGACCACTACCGGGACGCCTTGGTGGCGCTAGCCCGGGGGAGCAGCATCGAAGGCATCCTGCGCCGGTTCGAGACCCGCCTGCTCAAGGAGCTGGGCTATGCCATGGTGCTGGACCGCGACGTCCAGACAGGCGAGGCGATCGACCCCGGCGGACGGTATACTTATCTGCCAGAGCGGGGCCCGGTGCCCCTTTCCGAAGGCGCGGGGGAAGAGCCGGTGCTTTCTGGCAAGACGCTCCTCGACATGGCCCAGGACCGCTACGACGACCCCCAGACCCAGCAGCAGAGCAAGGCCCTGATGCGCACCCTCATCAACCACCTACTCGGCGGCCAGCCGCTGCACACGCGGCAGTTGCTCAAGGAGCTGCAGCAGCTATGATCGAGCTCGGCGTCAACATCGACCACGTGGCTACTTTGAGACAGGCCCGCGGCACCCGCTATCCGAGCCCGATCGAAGCGGCACTGGTGGCCGAGACGGCCGGAGCGGACGCCATCACCCTGCACCTGCGGGAAGATCGGCGCCACATCCAGGACCGGGACGTGGAACTCCTGCGCCAGGTGCTGCACACCCGCATGAACCTGGAGAGTGCCGTCACGGCCGATATGCTAGCCTTCGCCGCCCGGGTAAGGCCCCACGACGTGTGCTTCGTGCCCGAGCGGCGCCATGAGCTCACCACCGAGGGCGGTCTGGACGTGGCCGGCCGCTTGGACGAGGTGCGGGAAGCCTGCGCCCGCCTTGCGGGGGAGGGGATTCGAGTGTCCCTGTTTGTCGATCCCGACCCGCGCCAGATCGACGCGGCGGCCCGGGCGGGGGCCCCGGTGATCGAGATCCATACCGGGCGCTACGCGGAGGCCCGGACGCCCGCGGAACGGAACCAAGAATTGGAGCGGGTCGCCCGGGCGGTGGTCCACGGGCTCGGGCTGGGCCTCAAGGTCAACGCGGGCCACGGGCTCAATTATCACAACGTCCAGCCCATCGCCGCCATTCCCGGCATTGCCGAGCTCAACATCGGCCACGCCATCGTGGCCCGGGCGATCTTCGTCGGGCTGGCCGAGGCCGTGCGCAGCATGAAGGCCCTCATGCGCGAGGCGGCGGGCCGAGGGACCGGGCCCCGGTGATTTACGGCATCGGCACCGACATCGTCGATACCCGGCGAATCGAGCGGCTGTTGGAGCGCTACGGGGAGCGCTTCGCCCGGCGCCTTCTCACCTCCCTCGAGTGGGAACGCTTCCAGGGCAGCCGCCGGCCCGCGGCGTACCTGGCGCTGCGCTTCGCCGCCAAGGAGGCCTTTTCCAAAGCCATGGGAACGGGGTTCCGCACGCCGGTGCTTCTGTCCCATATTTCCGTGGTCCAGGACCGCCTGGGCAAACCCAGGCTGGTCTTCCATGGAGCCCTGGAGGCCTACATGCGGGAACGCGGCATCGCCAGCCATCACCTGACCTTGAGCGACGAGGCGCCTTTCGCCTGCGCCGTGGTCGTCCTGGAGCGCTAAGCCCGGAGGTTCTCCATGTCCCTCGGTCCCCTCATGCTGGACGTGCAAGGCTCGATCCTCACTCCCGAGGACGAGGGACGGCTCGCCCATCCGGGCACCGGCGGAGTGATCCTCTTCAGCCGCAACTATCAGGACCCGGGCCAGCTTTCCCGGCTCACCGCCGCCATCCATGCACTGCGTGCTCCTCCGCTCTTGATCGCCGTGGACCACGAAGGGGGGCGCGTTCAGCGCTTCCGCGAAGGCTTTACCCGGCTTCCCCCGATGCGCAGCCTCGGCCGGCTGTGGGACCGCAATCCCCACCGGGCCCGGCTTCTCGCCGAGCAGACGGGCTACGTGCTAGCGGCGGAGCTGCGGGCGTGCGGGGTGGATTTCAGCTTTACCCCGGTGCTGGACCTGGACTACGGGGCGAGCACCGTCATCGGCGACCGGGCCTTCCACACCAATCCGGATGCGGTGGCCGAGCTGGCCCAGGAACTCGTGCGGGGCTTAAGGCGCGCCGGCATGGCCGCCGTGGGCAAGCATTTCCCGGGGCATGGATTCGTGGCTGCCGACTCCCATACGGAGCTGCCTACCGATGAGCGGCCGTTCGCCGATCTGGCCCTGGCGGACCTAGTCCCCTTCCGCCGCCTGGCGGAGCAGGGGCTTGCAGCCATCATGCCGGCCCACGTGGTCTATCCGGCGGTGGACGCCAGGCCTGCGGGGTACAGCAAGGTCTGGCTGCAGCGCATCCTGCGCCGGGAGCTGGGCTTCGAGGGCGCGGTCTTCAGCGACGATCTGTCCATGGCGGGGGCGGGGTGCGAAGGCGATCCGGTGGCCCGAGCGCGGGCGGCCCTCTCCGCCGGCTGCGACATGGTGCTCGTGTGCAACGACGCTCCGGCGGCCGAGGCCGTGCTGAAAGGGCTGAAGGACGAGCTCCCGGCGGTGAGCCTGGCCCGGCTGGCGCGCATGCACGGCCGTCCGGGGCCCGTCTCTTGGAAGCGTCTGCGGGAAAACGCGGACTACCTGGAAGCAGTCCGGGCGGTCTCCGCCCTGGCCGCGGAGGCGGCGGAGCTTCCCCTGCTGCCCGACCCAACGAGCCCTCCCGGCTGCAACGATTCGCCATGAGCCACGCCCATGGACATGGAAACCCACTTTCCCGCCTGGGCTGGGCCCTGGGGGTCACCCTGGCGTTCTCCGGCGTAGAGGCCGTGGGCGGCTGGTGGTCCGGGTCCCTGGCTCTACTCTCCGACGCAGGGCACATGCTCTCCGACGCCCTGGCTCTCGGCCTGGCGCTCCTGGCGGCCTGGGTGGCCCGGCGTCCCCCTTCCCGCCGCCATACCTACGGGCTCATGCGGGCCGAGGTGGTCGCCGCCCTGGCCAATGCGCTGCTCATGCTGGCGGTGGTGCTGGGCATCGCGGTGGAGGCGGTGGAGCGGACCCAGGACCCGCGCCCCGTGGCCGGGTTTCCCGTCATGGTGATCGCGGCAGTGGGGCTCCTGGTGAACCTGGGGGTGCTGTTCATCCTCGGGCAGTCCCACGGCGGGCTCAACGTGCGCGCGGCGGCGCTCCACGTGACAGGGGATCTGCTGGGCTCGGCGGCGGCGCTCACCGCGGGGGCGGTAGTGTACTTCACCGGCTGGACGCCCATCGACCCCCTGCTCGCCGTCGTGGTTGCCTGCCTTATCCTCGCCTCCACGGTTCAGGTGGTGCGGGGGGCGTTGACCATCATCATGGAAGGCGTGCCATCGGGCCTGGACCTGGAGGGGGTGGGACGGGCGATGACGGAGGTGAAAGGGGTGACCTCGGTTCACGACCTGCACGTCTGGACCGTGGGATCGGAGCAGGTGATCCTTTCGGCCCACGTCGTCCTCGACGACCTCAAGGAATGGCCCCGGGTGCTTGCCGAGCTGCAGCGGATGCTGCGCACCCGCTTCCGCATAGGACACGTGACTTTGCAGCCGGAGGTGCCGGTCCGGCCCGAGGCCGCCAGCGCGATGCGCATCCCGATCGTCCCCGCCGGCGGACGGCATTCCTGAAGCCGCGGCGCGGGGCGGATCAGCCCCGCTCCATGTACTCGCCCGAGTCGGTGCTGACCTTGATGCGCTCGCCTTCGGACACGAACTGGGGCACCATCACGGTAAGGCCGGTCTCGGTTTTCGCCGGCTTGAACGTGGCCGTGGCCGTGGCGGTCTTGATTCCCGGCTCGGTCTGCGTGACGGTGAGCACCACGGTGGGGGGGAGCTGGACGCCGATCGGCCGATCGTTGTGGAAATTGATTTGCACGTCGGTGTTGGGCAGCAGGAACTCCTTCTGACCTTCGAGCAGGTCTTCCGGAAGGGAGATCTGCTCGAAAGTCTCCTTGTCCATGAACACGTAGCTCGTCCCGTCGTTGTACAGGTACTCGAAGTCCCGGCTCTCGACGAAGGCGCGCTCCACTTTCTCGTCGGTGCGGAAGCGCTGGTTGGTCTTGGTGCCGCTTTCGATGTCCTTCATCTCCACCTGCATGAAAGCGCCGCCTCGCCCGCCCACGTGGACGTGGTAGGATTTGAGCACCCGCCACACGCGCTTATCCCACTCGATCAGGTTGCCGGCCCGGATTTCGGTCGCTAAAACTTTCGCCATGGGTCGTCCGTCCAAAATCAAATCTTTAATTTTACACCAGACGAAGACGCCCACAGGATGCCCGAGTGCACGGGACCCGTTCGTTTGACCTTTCCTGCCGCCGCTGCGCGCGGCTCGCCCGCTACTTGGACCGGGTGCGCCGGGAGCACCCGGCCTATCACGCCAAGCCCGTGCCTTCTTTCGGCGACGCCCGGCCCCGGTTGCTGGTGGTGGGCCTCGCGCCGGGCCTCCATGGCGCCAACCGCACCGGACGCCCGTTCACCGGCGATCACGCGGGCCGGTTGCTCTACGAAGCGCTCCACCGCCACGGCTATGCCAGCGCCCCGGTGTCGCGCAGCGGAGACGACGAGCTCACCCTCATGGGCGCCCGCATCACCAACGCCGTGCGCTGCGTACCCCCGGAGAACAAGCCGACGACCGGGGAAGTGGGCAACTGCAACTCCTTTCTCGCGGAGGAGCTAGCCCAGATGCCGCCGCGGCGGGCCGTGCTGGCCCTGGGCGTCATCGCCCACGGAGCGGTGCTCAAGGCACTCGGGCTGCGCCCAGGTGCATACCGCTTCGCCCATGGCGCCGTGCATGCCCTCCCCGGGGACACGACCCTCTTCGATAGTTACCATTGCAGCCGCTACAATACCCAGACAGGCCGCCTGACGCCCGCCATGTTCGACGCCGTCTTCCGCTCGATCGGAGAGTACCTGGCCGGGCTTTCGAAAGCTTCCGGCTGAAGCAGACCGTCCTCCGCCGCCAGTCTTGACTTCCGCGACGATCCCTTCCTTCGACCCGCAAGCGTTCGTGTCCGGGCTGCCCCATCTGCCCGGGGTGTATCGCATGCTCAACGCGGCGGGAGAGGTGATCTACGTTGGCAAAGCCCGGGATCTCAAGAAGCGGGTCACCTCGTACTTCACCAAGACAGCTCACGGGCCCCGCATCGCCCACATGCTGGAGCAGACGGCCGGCATCGAGATCACCGTGACCCGCTCCGAGGCGGAGGCGCTGCTTCTGGAAAACAACCTCATTAAAAGCCTCAATCCCCGCTACAACATCCTGTTCCGGGACGACAAGTCCTATCCCTACATCGTGGTCACCGGCCATGAGTTTCCCCGGCTCGCCTTCCACCGAGGACCGCTGGAGCGGGAGCACCGCTACTTCGGACCCTTCCCCAACGCCGGCGCGGTGCGGTCCAGTATCCAGCTACTTCAGAAAGTGTTCAGGATCCGCACCTGCGAGGACAGCGTGTTCGCCAACCGCAGTCGTCCTTGCTTGCTGCACCAGATCAAGCGCTGCACCGCCCCTTGCGTCGGGCTGATCGGCAAGGAGGCCTATCAGGAAGACGTGCGCAACGCCATGCTGTTCCTGGAGGGCAAGCAGGAGGAGGTGCTGCAGGCCCTCGCGCGACGCATGGAGGAGGCCTCGGAGCGGTGGGCTTTCGAGGAGGCGGCTGTCTACCGTGACCAGATCCAGGCACTCAGCCGGGTCCAGGAACGCCAGTTCATCGCCAGCGGCAAGGCAGTGGACGCCGACGTGATCGGGGTCACTTTCGCCGGCCTGGAGACGTGCGTCAACCTGGTCATGATCCGCAGCGGCATGCACCTGGGCGACAAGAGCTTCTTCCCCCAGAACGCCCAAGGCTACGATGCCGCCGCCACGCTGGAAGCGTTTCTCGCCCAGCACTACCTCACGCGACCGGCGCCGCCGCTCATCGTATTGGACGCGCCGGTGGACGTGGATGCGCTTTCGGCCGCGCTCAGCGAGCGCAGCGGCTATCCGGTGCAGATACAGACGCGAGCGACGGGCGAGCGCAAGGCGTGGCTGGAAATGGCGGTGCGCAATGCCGAGCTGGCCCTGGCCCAGCGCTTGGGGGCCCATGCTGCCCAGGAAGCCCGGGTTCAGGCCCTGCAGCAGGCCCTCGACCTGCCGTCGCCGCCGCGCCGCATCGAATGTTTCGACGTGAGCCACACCATGGGGGAGGCCACCATTGCCGCCTGCGTCGTGTTCGAGGACCACGCCATGAAGAGCGGCGAATACCGGCGGTTCAACCTCCACCCCGCGACGCCGGGCGACGACTACGCGGCCATGCGCGAGGTTCTCACGCGCCGTTACCAGAAGCTGGTGGCGGGGGAGGGCAAGATTCCCGACCTCATCCTCGTCGACGGGGGGCTTGGCCAGGTGAACGCCGCCCGGGAAGTACTCGCCGACCTGGGCTTGGGCGATCTCCCGGTGATCGGTGTGGCCAAAGGAGAAGGGCGCAAACCCGGCACTGAGGAGCTGGTTTTTCCGAAAGGGGGGAAGCGGATAAAATTGGCGCCGGACAGCGCTGCGCTCCACCTGGTGCAACAAATCCGGGACGAAGCGCACCGGTTCGCGATTCAGGGACACCGGGCCCGGCGCGGCAAGGCCCGGGCTTCCTCGCCCCTGGAAAAGATCCCTGGGGTCGGACCTAAACGCAGGCGGCGATTGCTCGCCCGTTTCGGAGGCTTGCGCGGGTTGCTCGCCGCCAGCGTGGAAGAGCTGGCCAAGGTGGAGGGCGTAAGCCGCGAGCTGGCCGAGCGGATTTACCGTCACCTGCACTGAGGTTGAGGCGCTTCTCCCTTCGCCCGATGACGCTCAATATCCCCAACCTCCTCACCTGGCTGCGGATCTTGCTGATTCCGGTGTTCGTGGGCGTTTTCTATTTTTCCAACTATACCCTGAGCCCCTACGCCAAGAACGTCGCCGCGACCCTGATCTTCGCCCTGGCGGCCGTTACCGACTGGCTGGACGGCTATCTCGCCCGGGCCTTGGGGCAGACTTCCGCTTTCGGCGCATTTCTGGACCCCGTCGCCGACAAGCTCATGGTGGCCGCGGCCCTCATCGTCCTGGTGGAGCTCGCCAGGGTCGACGCGCTCATCGCCCTCATCATCATCGGGCGCGAGATCGCCATCTCGGCGTTGCGGGAGTGGATGGCACGCATCGGGGAGGCGAGGAGCGTCGCCGTGTCCCTGCTCGGCAAGGTGAAGACCGCGGCTCAGATGGCAGCCATCCTGTTGCTACTCTATCAAGATCACCTGGTCCTCGGGGTCACCGGGCAGGGGCTGGGGACGGTACTCATCTACCTAGCGGCGGGTCTTACCCTATTGTCAATGGCCTACTACCTCAAGGTGGCCCTTTCCCGGGTGGTCGACCGGGTGTGAATAGGCGGTCTTCCGCTTGACATGCAAGGCACGCTCTTTATAATTTATTCTTGATTTTTCGCGGGAATAGCTCAGTGGTAGAGCACAACCTTGCCAAGGTTGGGGTCGCGAGTTCGAGCCTCGTTTCCCGCTCCAAGTTTTCCAGGGAAAGCGCGGGCTTTCCCTTTTTCATTGCCTAGCGTTATTCCACGGGCAATCCGGCGGGGTGGCAGAGTGGTTATGCAGCGGCCTGCAAAGCCGTGGACGCCGGTTCGATTCCGACCCCCGCCTCCAAGGAATTCAGTCACTTATAAGTGCCATCGTCCGTTCCGGTGGCCGGGAGTTGAGAAAGTACTTTCTCAACTCCCTCCGGCTTTGACGGGCTCACCGGGTCCACGAGCTCGCCCACGCGCTCGCGCACGTAGTCGGCCGTCTGCTTTTCGGTGGTGTGCCCCAGGAAGCGGCGGGTCTCGGCCATGCCGGCCTTGCGCTCTTTGTCGGTGGCGGCCTTGGGCCTCAAGTCGCGAAACTGGAAGGGAAACCACTCTAGCGCGAGCTCCTGCACGGCCGCCGTGCCGAGCTGCGCCGTCAGCCGCTCAATCGTCTCCTTGGCCTTCGCCCGGGCCTGGTGGAACCGGTAGCGGAATTTCCCCTGGAGCAGGATGCGCTGGCCCGCCTCGTCGCACAGGATGGTCTGGCCGACGATGCCGCGGGCCCGGATGCGCTCCAGCAGCAGCTTGAGGGGACCGGTGACCCGGATGCGCTTGATCCTGACCCCGCTTTTGGACGTCTTGGGCATCTTCACCCACAGCTCTTCGCCGCCTTCCGGCGACTTGTGCAGGTCGGCCCACTTGAGCGTCAACGCCTCGGTCGGCCGCAATCCGCAGAGCAGCGCGAGATCCATGCAGTCGCGCACCAACGGATCCGCGTGGCTGTAGACCAGCCAGTAGAGGGCATCGGAGACGTACACCTCCCGCCCTTCCTCGATCGGCAACTGCCGCAGAATCCCTTCGATCGGGTTCGGGGCGCGCATCCAGCCGCGCGCCCGGGCCCAGTTGCACAGGACAGAGACGAATTTCACCTCCTTCTTCGCCGACACCTTGGAGGAGCGGGCGTCGAAGTAGCGCAGGAAATGCTCGGGCAGCAGGGCGTCGATGGGGGTCTTGCCGAAGACCGGCCCCAGCGCCCGCCAGTAGGCCTGCCGGTCGCGCAGGGTGCGCGGCGAGAGCTTGCTCGCTTGCGTGTTTTCCGCCCAGGCCATGTAGCGCCGGTAGATGGCTTCGAGCGAGAAGTCCTCGGCGCTTAAGCCCGCCTTGTGCCGCGGGGTGTGTTCGAGCCTGGCCCACTCGACCTTGGCCCGCACCAGATCGGTGCCCAGGGGGATGAGGGGCCGCCTGCCGTCCGGCGCGGGCGGGCATTGATAGTAATAGGCCACGTGTACGCGCCCGCGGCGGTCGCGCCATTGCCGCGGGACCATCCTGGGGGGAAGGTCCGGGTATTTCTTCCTTGGGCGGGGCATGAGCATGAAGCTTACCTCACCTTGGAAAAATCGGGTGCGCCGACCGCCGGGACAAGGCGGGCGAGGTCGATGCCCGCGAGCTTGAACCGGGCGTAGAAGCGCCCCACGATCGGCTCGCCAGCCGCGTTGGTCTCGAAGCGCCAGCCCTTCTCTTCCAGCCACTCGATCTGGTCTCGGCTACGGGCGCGCCCGGTGATGCGCCTCAGCTCTTCGGGCGTGAGGGCTTCGCTTTCGATGGGAAGCTCGACCTGGATCGACCCCGTCATTTGCCCTCCAGCGCCCGCATCCGCCGCTCCAGCTCGTCGATCCGGCGCCGCAGAGCGGCGAGGCTCCCGCCTTGGCGGTGAAACCGGTTCCGGCACCCGACCGAGCAGAACCGCGCCCAGGGGCGCTTCGGCTGAAACTGGCCCTGGCATACGGGGCAGGTCCGGGGAGCGGCTACGGATGCATTAGAATGCATTTCGCTCGCCACTTGAGTCGGGGAAGGTGATTGGGGAAGCCCGCAGCGCCATCGCGCGCACGACCGCCCAGGCCACGGCGCGTCCCATGGCGAGCGGCACGCCGTTGCCGATCGCCTTGATCTTCCCGGCCACGGTCATGCCTGGCAGGTCGAAGTCGGGCGGCAGCCCCTGGGCGACGATCGCCTCGCGAAGATAGGCGGAGGTCTTGGCGCCGTAGATGTAGCCCGTTTCCGTCCGGCCGCCGACGCGGCGGATTTTCTTGCGCTTGGGCTCGCCGCCCCGGGTGACGCTCACCCAGCGCCCGCCGCTCGCGAGCACCGCAGGCAGCGGATCCGGGCGATGCAGCGCCTCCAGCTCCACGCGCAGCGGCCGACCGTCCGGGGTGCCGAAGGAAAAGCGCCGCAGGCGCATGGTCAGCCCGCCGCACCAGACGTCGCGGATCAACTGGTCGTGGACCGCATAGCCCGCGACCTTCGGCACGGGGCCTTCTGGCACCATCTCCATCAGGAACCACTGCGGCCGCGCTGCGGCGACGCAGCGCTCGAACTCTGGCACGAGGTCGGGCGCCACCTTCTCCGGGCCGTAGACGTGGCGCACCAGGTTCGCCAGGCGTGAGTGGGCCTGGCACGGCGGGCCGCCTATCACGCCATCGAAACGACCCGCCGGCGGGTGGAAGCGGCGGATGTCGCCGCCCCACAGCAGGTCCGGGCCTCTAACTACGCAAAAGCCCGCCTCCTCGAAAGCACGGTCGAGGAGCCCGATGCCGGGAAAGAGGGACAGGACCAGAGGGCCAGCCGAGTAGCGCCTCATTGCTCCGTCTCCTTTTTGCCCGCCCACCAGTCGCACCCGGGCGGATGGTCGGCTTCGAAGCCCGCTGCAATCGCAGCCTTGATGCCGCGTCCTTTTGCCGCTTGGTCAAGGAACGGCGCGAGCGCCTGTCGCGCGGCATATGCACGCTCGCTGCGCTCCGGGTCGATCATCCACAGGCAGCCGAAGGCGAACTCAACCGCCGTCTGCATCTCTGCCATCCGGCGCAGCGCAATCGTCTGCTCGTCCAAGCGTTCCGCCGCTTCGGTCAGGGCGGCATTGGCCACGCCGTCGCCGCTTTCTACGGTCCGCGCCAGTTCGTACAGCGCGGCGCTCAGGGTTTTCGTTTCACTTCGCATCTGTTTTCCTCTGCGGCATGCACGTCTCCCTAAATGCGCGCAGCATTTCCGCAGCCGCGCCATGCTCGACCCAATGGCCAATCGGGCAAAACGGATTGCTGTCGGCCTCGGCAATGAGCGCGGCGAGAGTGGCGCGCATCCACTCAATTTCCTCAGCAGCCTCAACGCCAACGGTCTGGTCGCAGTGGTGCGTCCCAATCGTGCGCAGGTTGTGCAGTAGCAAGTCCATGTCAATCCTCCTCTTGTGCTCCAGCCGCCCAACTATCGCCCGCAGCGGACCGGCCGCCTGCGGCGTCCGATCCGCTGAGACTGGCGTTGGGCGTCATTTCCGTATTGAGCCAGTCGCACAGCCGTGTCTTCCCGTGGCATCGCATGCACGATTTCGGATCGACGCCGCCGCATGTAGGGCATCCGCGTTTCTTGCTTGCGCTAAGCCTTTCCATTTGTCCTGTCCTTGTTTGGCGGCAGGCAGCTGGCTGACCGGAGTCGAACCGGCTTTTCCTCATGGAGACGGCTATCCCGGGGTCCATTCTCCACTTGGTGAGCTTCCTTTCTCCTCAGCCCGCGCCTGCCATTGATCTATACGCCTGGCTCTCGCTGCACCCTGTTGCGGTTCTTGAGCAGCTCCTCAAGGAGCACCGGCTTGCCGTTCACGACGTAACTCACCCGCTTGTATTTGTTGCGGGTGACCTTTTCTACGGTGCCGACCCAGGAGAGATCTGGGCTCATCAGCGGGCGCACCGTCACCTTGTCTCCCACGGCGAAGTACTGCCGGCTCCAATACAGCGGTCCCCGCTTTGGGAGCTTTTCTTTTTCCATCTCCGGCCCCCTCAAAAAAGGGCTAGGCGGCGCAGCTCCCGAAGGGTGTCAATGAAGGGTCGGATGCTCATTTCGGGTTCTCCTGTGTGGGTTGATTGGGTCACTTCTTTTCCCGCATGACGGTGAGGAGCACCGGCCAGTACTCGCCCTCCTCGAAGGCGAACATGAGGCCCAGGTGGTGGTAGCGGCCCTTTTTCACCCGGGCGCGGTCCCGCGCTTCCTGGGCGACGCGCACCAGCCAGGCGTGCAGACCCTCGTTCGGCAGCCGCGTGCGGATCCACGCTTCCATGGCGCAGTAGGAAGCCCGGTCGATGGCGTGGCCGGAGATGTCGATCCGCGGGAACGTGGTGCCGCGGCGCTTGAGCTCGGCCTCGGCGATCGCCGCCTTGGGGTGGAGCTTCAAGAACGCCGCGGCCTGTTGGAGGTCCAGGGTGATCATGGCCGTCCGTGGGGTGCTCGCTGGATCATGATCGCTTGTCCCTCCGTGCGGATTGCCGCTCACTCGGGCGAACCGTAGAGAATCTTGATCCCGGTGGCCTGCTCGATCCGCTGCCAAATGTCCTTGAAGGCCACCTCCAGCACTTTTTGCGGGCGGATGAGCTCGTACCAGATGGAGAGCTGCCCCTCCTGGAGCCGGTAGCGCAGCCGCGCTTGGATGGGGTATGTCGTGGCCTCCAGCCCGGAAAAGACCGGGATGCGGAGGGTGAACTGCTCCGGGATCTTGATCTTGCCGGCATCGCCCCGGCCGGCGCTGCCTTCCATCAGCCGGTAATAGGTGAACTCGGTATGACCGTCGGTCAGGCGCACCGCCTTGTCGAAGCTCACCCGCTCGGCGACCCGGAAATTGACCGCCATTTCCAGCATCGCCGCGCCCGCCGGGGACTCGAAGTCGGGTAGGTTGTCCTCCACGAACAGGGCGAAGTCGATCTGCGTCATCTTCTGCTTGTGCTTGCTGTGCCAGGCGGACCACTCGTCGGAGTAGGCGCAAACGAAAACGGCCCGGTGGTCCCGGAAGCCCGGCTCCTTCGCGGTGTGGTCGTTGAACACCGCAACGAACTGGGCGGGCCGCAGGCTCCCGTAGATCACGCTGTCCGCCTGGTGGCGCTGGAAGTAGGCGACGAAGCTCGCCTCGTCGTGGAGCTTTACCGTCCCGCTCTTGCGGTGGGGGCGGGTGAGTTGCTTGTCGAGCAGGTGAAAGTCGTAACCCTGCGGAACCAGAGCATAGGGCAACCCGTCGGCCAGCGGGTTCTTCTTCGCTTCGCCGAGCGCGGCGCCCGCGGCAAGGAGGGCGGCCGCATCTTGATGTTCCTTGAGATCAGTCATCAGGCGGCTCCTTTCTGGTTGTCCACGGCGACCGTCACGCCCGGCAGGTCGGGCTGACGCTGCTGGTGGCGGGACAGGTTGCCTTCTGGGGTGGCGAAAAAGACGGTGGACTCGCGCTCCCCCTTGGGGAGCTTGAGGGCGATCTCGTCCTCCACCAGGATGGGCGCCTCCGCGAGCCCCCGGGTGGAGAAGGGTTTAATCGTGAGGATGAGCTTGAGCTCTGCGGCCTTGCCATGTTCCTGGACGGCGGCCACGGCCTCGTGGAGCTTGACCGCGAGCTCGTCCAGGGTCTGGCCGCCGCGCAGCTCCCGAAGGGTGTCAATGAAGGGTCGGATGCTCATTTCGGGTTCTCCTGTGTGGGTTGATTGGGTCACTTCTTTTCCCGCATGACGGTGAGGAGCACTGGCCAGTACTCGCCCTCCTCGAAGGCGAACATGAGGCCCAGGTGGTGGTAGCGGCCCTTTTTTACCCGGGCGCGGTCCCGCGCTTCCTGGGCGACGCGCACCAGCCAGGCGTGCAGGCCCTCGTTCGGCAGCCGTGTGCGGATCCACGCTTCCATGGCGCAGTAGGAAGCCCGGTCGATGGCGTGGCCGGAGATGTCGATCCGCGGGAACGTGGTGCCGCGGCGCTTGAGCTCGGCTTCGGCAATCGTCGCCTTGGGGTGGCCAGAGTTCACCATCCACCGCAGGTAGGAGACCGGGAGCCGGGTATAGGGCACCCCCGCATGGCGCCCGAAGTCGCAGATGAGGTTATGGGTGTTGATGTCGTTCATCGTGCCCATGGCCCGTCTCAGAAGGGGATGTCGTCCTCGAAGTCGTCGAAGGCCGATCCGGTGGCCTTGGGCTTGTCTGCGCTTTCCGCTTGCTTCGCTTCTCTGCGCTCGGCCGGTTCGGCCTCGCCGCGCTTGGCTCCGAGCATCTGTAACCGCTCGACCACGATCTCGGTGGTGTAGCGGTCCTGGCCCTCCTTGTCCTGCCACTTGCGGGTGCGGATCTTGCCCTCCGCGTACACTTGGCTGCCTTTCTTCAAGTACTCGCCGGCGATCTCGGCAAGCCTCCCCCAGGCCTGGCAGCGATGCCACTCGGTGCGCTCCTGCTTCTCGCCGCTCTTGTCCTTCCAGGTCTCGTGGGTGGCGAGGGAGAAGGAGGCGACCGGCGAGCCGTCGGGCAGGTAGCGAAGCTCAGGGTCGCCGCCCAAGTGACCCAGCAGAATGACCTTGTTGACCGATGCCATGCTCTCTCCTTTGTCGTGCCCAGCGCCGCCGCTGGCCGGCGGAGCGGGCGGTGAAATGAACTCTGCGGGCAATCGCCTGGCGGTCAACCCCATCCTTCAGTTCACCGGCACCCGGCTCGGCCCGGCCCCGCGCCTGGAGCGCGGCCCGCTGGAGGGCGTGACCGACATGATGCCCGCCCCGAAGGTGGCGCAGAAGCGCTGGGACGACCTCAAGGAGGGGGAGCGGGCGCTGTGGCTCGGCTATCACCTCGCCGAGCAGGCCCCTCAGATCGCCGGGTTCTTGACCGCCGCCTTCGTGCCCCGGCTCGCCACGGCCTATCTCATGACCCTGGGGGCGGGCTCCGCCGGTCAAGCCTACGACGAGAGCCTGCGCGAGAAGCTCGATCCGGATCGGGCCATGGCGACCGCCTGGACGGAAGGGGCGCTGGAGGTGCTCTCCGAGCGCTTGCCGCTGGAGGCCTTCGCCAAGATCCACAAGTGGGTGAAGGCCCTGCCGCCAGAGAAGGCGGCCGGGTTCCTCGGCAAGGCCCTGCGCGCGGCGGGCCTCACAGTGAAGGGGGCCACCGCCATCGGAGCGCAGGCGGGGGTGGAATCGGCCGAGGAGGTGTTCGCCCAGATCACCCAGAACCTCTCGCGGCGCTACATCGGTGGCGACGAGCGGGTGAAGTGGGACGATGGCGTGAAGGAAGCGGCCATCATCGGGGCGGCCGCCGGCGGCGTGATGGGAACCCCCCACGGGGTGGCTGTTGCGCTGGCGCCCGCCGAGCGCACTGAGACCAAGCCCGCCGATCAAGCCAAGAAGGGCGTCAAGCCCCGGGTCGAGCCGGTTTCTGCCGAGGACGTGCTCAAAAAAGGTGCGACCGTACCCAAACCCGATACGGGAGCAGCGGCAGCCGCCCCGCACGAGCAACCCGGCGCCACGGTGAGCGGCGCCCCCATCCCGGTCCAGGCGGGCCCAGGCTTCGGTCCCCTCGACGTGATGGCCCATCGGGCGGCGACCAGCCCCCGGAACGAGCTGCCCGAGCCCACCGACGCCCAGAAGGAGGCGGGCAATTACCCGAAAGGCCGCCTCAGAGTCGCAGGGCTCGACATCTCCGTGGAAAACCCGGAAGGGTCCCAGCGCTCCGGCACCGATCCAGAAGGAAACCCCTGGTCGGTGACGATGCGGGCCCACTACGGCTACATCCGCCGCACCGAGGGCAAGGACGGGGATCAGGTGGACGTCTACGTGAAGCCCGGCACCCCTGAGGACTTCGCCGGGCCGGTGTTCGTGGTCAATCAGGTCGATCCCGAGACCGGCCGCTTCGACGAGCACAAGGTGGTGCTGGGCGCCGAGAACCAGGCAGAGGCGCAAGCGCTCTACGACGCCCACTTCTCCGACGGCTCCGGGCCGAAGCGGCGCGGGAGCGTGGTGGCCATGCCGCTGGAAGCGTTCAAGCGCTGGCTCAAGGAAGGCGACACGCGCAGGCCGGTCGAAGCGCTCAGGGCCCAGTGGGATTTCCAGACCACTTTCCCGGTGCCCGCGGAGGACTCTGCCTATTACGGCGATCTCACAGGCGAGGATGGGGAGGCGGACCCGGCGCGCCTCAAAGCCTTCCACGACGAGGTCCGGCGCGATCTCGTGAACACCACCGCCGCGGCCCAGGCCATCGAGCGGTCCCTGAAAGACGAAACGCTCACCGACAAGCGGCGCAAGCAGCTCCGGGAAGAGCTCAAGAGGGTCCGAGCGCTGGCCGACGGCATCGCCAGCGAATACGCCATGGCCTTTGGCCGGGAGGCCGCCGAGGCCTTCATCAAGCCGGCCCTCCGGGAGGGGAAAGCGCTCGGTCGCGCCCCCAAGATCGAGACGGGGCGGGCGGAGGAGCGGAAACCGGGGCAGCGCAAGTCCAGAAAGGAAGGAGGCCGCGATGCCGGCACGGTACGAAGCGATCAGGGACAGCCTGATCAAGCGCGGGGTGAGCGTGAAGAAGGCCAAGGCGATCGCGGCCCGGACCTACAACAAGACCCGAAAACCCGGGGAGCCCAAGCTCAGCAGCAAGCACCGGACGAGCGCGGCCGAGCTCGCCCGGCGGGGGATCAAGCCGAGGTAGCCGAAACGCAAGAACAGACCGCCAGACCGAAACCTCCGAAGCGACCCGCCGAAGTGCCGCAGTGGGCGAAGAGCCTCGGCCTGGAAGACGGCGGGCGGGTTCGCCTACTCAAGGACTTCGACTACCTGAGCGGCGGTACCGAATACACGGTCACGTTCACCAAAGACTCCGCCCATTTCAAGAGGGACAGCGGTAGCGGCACCTTCCTCAGAGCGTTTGAGGTCACGCGGCTGGTCAAATCCGGCAACCTGATCAAGGTGCAAGCAGAAGTGCCCGCTTTCGGCGCCGCAAACAAGGTCTTCACCCGGGAGCGGGCCGAGCGGGCGCGGGAGATCCTCAAGAGAAAGCTCGGCCAGCTCAACACGGGCCTCGACCCCGAGATGATGCAGGCGGGCATCGAGCTGGCGGGCTACTACATCGAAGGAGGGGCCCGGAAGTTCGCCGACTACGCGGCCAGGATGGTGGAGGATCTGGGCGAGGCGGTGCGCCCGTACTTGAAAGCGTGGTATCTGGCCGTGCGCAACTGGCCCGGGTTCGACGCGAGCGGCATGGAGACCGAGGCCGAGCTGGAGGCCCAGGCGGCGCCAGCGAAAGCCAAAGGCCCGTCCGAGAAGCAGCTTGCCGTCCGGGAGCGCCTGAAGAGGAAGGCGGCGGCGAGGAAGCGGATCGATCCGCAGACCGATTCCATCATCCCGGCCGCCATCAAGCTGGGCGGGATCACGATGGACGCGCGCCTGGACATCACGGGCGACGCCCGGGGAAACCGTCAAGTGCCCTTCGTGGGGGCCCTGTTCCGCAGAGACGGGCTCTCGCTCGACGACATGGCGAGCCAGTTGGGTCAGTACGGCTACCTCACCCGGGAGGAGCTGGAGGACGTGGACGGGGGCGTCCAGGCGCTGCGTGACAAGATCCGGGACGAATGGGATGATATCCGCAGGCACTGGTCGATCCACCGTCGCGAGGAGGCCCTGGCCCGGGACGCCGGGCTGTTGCCAGAGGAGCCCTTCGTCCCCGAGATCCTGGAGGCGGAGGGGCTAGAGGCCACCGAGGAGAACCTGATCGACGCGGAGCTGGTGGCGCGGGCCGCGGCGATCGACGAGGCCGCGGTGGAGCGGCTGGCCGTGCAGCATGAAGGGGACGACGCGGCCTTCATGCGCGCCATCGAGGAGCTGATCAATGAACGAGAGCAGGGTCAAGAAGCTGGCGCGGGCCGGGATCGCGATCGCGCGGAGGCGTCGCCAATCCTCGAATCCTACACCCTGGACGAGCTCAAGCGACGCCAGGACGAGCGGGACGCCGCAGAGCGGCAGCGAGCGGAGGACGAACGCCAGGAAGACCTGAGGGCCCAAGCAGACCGTGAACGGGAGAATTTCCGGCTCACCGGCTCCGACCGGGAGGCCGACCAGCAGGCGGCGGCAGGCCAGAGTGCCCTGTTCGGGTCTGCTACAATAGAATCAGGAGAAGACCGCGATGCTCAACGCCCACCACGTGCTCAAGCCCGAGACGATCAAGGGGATCGAGCGGCTCGGCCCGACCGCGGAGAAGATCGCGGACCGCTGGACGCTGGGCTGGCCGAAGGAGACCCAGACGCTCGAAGCGAAGGGTCTGCTCCTCGCTCGCCTGGAGGAGCAAGCCGAGCGGGAGGCGAGCCTGCTCGGCGAGGCGCGGAGGGGGGGCGAGAACAGCCATCTCGCGGACCACGAGATCATGGCGCTGTACGGGATCGACCCGGCTCCTCCCGCGTAAACCCGCCCACCGACTACGCCATCACCGATGCCGACCGCATCGGCGAGGGCGGCCCCAAAGCCAAGTACCGCGATAACATCGCCGCGATCCGGCTGCTGAAGGCGCTGGAGGCGGAAGGTCGGCGCGCGTCCCCGAAGGAGCAGCGGGTCCTGGTCCGCTACGTGGGCTGGGGCGGGCTCAAGGGGGTGTTCGACCCGGAGAACCGGGAGTGGGCCAGGGAGCACACCGAGCTCAAGGAGCTCCTGACGGAAGAGGAGTACGAGCGGGCGCGGCGCTCCATCCTGGACGCCCACTACACCTCCGTCCCCGTGGTGCGCGCCCTCTGGCGAGCGATGGAGCGCATGGGCTTCGATGGTGGGCGGGTGCTGGAGCCCGCCATGGGAGTCGGTCACTTCTTCGGCCTGATGCCCGGCGAGATCCGTGCGAGGAGCACACTCTTCGGGGTGGAACTCGATCCCATTACAGGCAAAATCGCGCGCCAGCTCTACCAGAAGGCGGACATCGCCACGCCCGTGGGCTTCCAGGATGTGGCGATCCCGGACGGCTATTTCGACGTGGCCGTGGGCAATCCCCCCTTCGGCAACCAGCAGCTCTACGACCGCAATCACCCCGACCTCTCCAAGTTCTCGATCCACAACTTCTTTTTCGCCAAGACCCTGGAGAAGCTGCGCCCGGGCGCCCTCATGGGCATGGTGGTGTCGCGCTACTTCCTGGACGCCCAGGACGCGGCTGCGCGCACATGGATCGCCCAGCGGGCCGAGCTGATCGGCGCCGTGCGCCTGCCCAACACGGCGTTCAAGGGCAACGCCGGCACCGAGGTGGTCACCGACGTGCTCTTCTTCCAGAAGCGCGAAAAGCCCCTCTCCCCGGAGGAGGCCGCCCGGGAGCCCTGGGTCCAGGTAGCGGAGGTGGACCTGGAGACAGGAGACGGCGGGCGCCAGACGGTCACCCGCAGCCGCTACTACAGCGAGAACCCCCAGCACGTGCTGGGCCGGGAAAGCCTCGCGGGCAGCCTGTACCGCGCGGGCGAGTACACCGTGCTGCCGGAAGGCGAAGGCTTCGAGCCGCGCCTGGCGCGGTTCGTCGAGCGCCTGCCGGAGAAGCGCTACGCCCCGCCGGCGAAGCGGGTGGAGGTGCTGGTCGATACCGATGGACTCGTCCCCGAGGACGTGAAGGTGGGGGGCTATTTCCTCCTGCCCGACGGGGCCATCGCGCGCCGCCTGGAGGACGCGCTGGGCAAGCGCCGATTCGAGCGGATCGAGCTGGCCTCGGAGATGGGGGCGGAGCGGGTGAAGGGGCTGGTGCAGGTGCGCGACGCGCTGCGCCGGCTCATGCGCGCGGAACTCGCCGAGGACTCCACGGAGGCGGAGCTCGGGAAGCTGCGGCGGCAGCTCAACGAGACCTACGATCGTTTCGTCCGCAAGTACGGCTTCATCAACGCGCTGGCGAACCGGCGCGCCTTCCAGGAGGACCCGGACCTGCCGCTGCTGGAATCCCTGGAGCCCGGCTACGATCCGGGCCTCTCCCGCGAGCTCGCCAGGAAGCGCGGGCTGGAACCCAAGCCGCCGAGCGCGGATAAGGCCGACATCTTCCGCAAGCGGGTGCTCCAGCCCTATAGCCGCGTCGCCCATGCGGAGAGCCCCCAGGACGCCTTGGTCGCCTCCTTGAACGAGCGCGGGGGCGTGGATCTCGCCTACATGAGCCAGATCACCGGCACCGATCCGCAGACCCTGACTCGCGAGCTCAAGGGCCTGATCTACGAGAACCCGGAGGGCGGGTGGGAGAGCGCCGACCAGTATCTCACCGGCAACGTGAAGGCGAAGCTCGCCCAGGCGAAGGCCGCGGCGGAGCGGGATCCCCGGTTCAAGGAAAACGTCGAGGCCCTGGAGAAGGTGCAGCCGCCCGACGTGGACGCGCTGGACATCAGCGTGCGGCTGGGAAGCCCCTGGGTGCCGGCGGACGTGGTGGAGGCGTTTGCCGAACACCTGCTGGGCGGCCGGGCGGTGGTCTCCTTCGTCCCGGCGGTGGGCCGCTGGTCGTTCCGGGCGCCGGGCGGCAGCGACACGGCGCGCACGTCCACCTGGGGCACCCAGCGGATGCCGGCGGACCAGTTGATCGAGGCGCTGCTCAACCTGCGCAAGATCGAGGTCAAGGACAATATCGGCACGAGGGACGAGCCGAACTACGTGGTCAACGAGGAGGAGACCCGGGCCGCCCAGGGCAAGGCCGAGGACATCCTGCGGGCCTTCAAGGACTGGGTGTGGCAGGACCCCGCCCGGCGCGAGCGGCTGGTGCGCATCTACAACGACACCTACAACACGCACCGCCCGCGCACCTTCGACGGCTCGCACCTGAGGCTGCCGGGCATGAACCCGGCGATCGAGCTGCGCCCCCACCAGAAGGACGCCATCTGGCGCGTCATCCAGGACCGCACGACGCTGCTCGACCACGTGGTGGGGGCGGGCAAGACCTATACGATCATCGGCGCCCTCATGGAGCTGCGCCGGCTGGGGGTCATCCGCAAGCCCATCCTCACCGTGCCCAATTACCTGGTGCGGCAGTGGCGGGACGAGTTCTACAGGCTCTACCCCAACGCCAACGTGCTCGCCGCGGTGGAGAAGGATTTCGAGCAGGCAAACCGCCAGCGGCTGTTCGCCCGCATCGCCACGGGCGACTGGGACGCGGTAATCGTGCCCCACTCCTCGTTCAAGAAGATCGGCATGCCGCCCGAGACCGAGCAGCGGATCCTGGGCGAGATGCTGGGGGACTTGACCGGCGCCATCGAGCAGATGAAGCGGGAGCGGGGCGATCGCAACGTGATCCGGGACATGGAGCGGATCAAGGAGCGGCTTGAGCGGAAGGTGAAAAAGCTCAAGGACAAGTCCGGGAAGAAGGACCGGGTGGTCACCTTCGACGAGCTGGGGGCGGACGCCCTGGCGGTGGACGAGGCGCACCTCTTCAAGAACCTCTTCTACTTCTCCTCCATGCAGAACGTGGCGGGGCTCGGCAACCCGACCGGCTCTGGCCGCGCCTTCGACATGTTCGTGAAGGTGCGCTACCTGCAGGAGCGCTTCGCCGAGCGCGGCGTGGTGGTCTTCGCCACCGGCACCCCGGTGTCCAATTCCCTGGTGGAGATGTTCACCATGCAGCGCTACCTCCAGTACGGGGAGCTGAAGCGCCGCAACATCCACCTGCTCGACTCCTGGGCCCGGGTCTATGGCGACGTGCAGCAGGTGTACGAAGTCCACCCCTCCGGCAACGGCTACCGCCTGGCCACCCGCTTCGCCAGGTTCGTGAACCTGCCGGAGCTCATGGGCCTGTACAAGTCCTTCGCCGACGTGATCACGATGAAGGACCTGCAGGCCCAGGCGAGGAAGCAGGGCAAGCGCTGGCCGGTGCCCAAGCCCAAAAGCGGCAAGCCCATCCTGCATGTGGCCGAGCGCAGCCCGGAGCAGGTGCGCTTCTTCGGGGAACCCGAGTTCGAGCGCAGGGACGGCAAGATCGTCTTCAAGCACGACGCGCTCCAAGTGCTGCCGGCGGAGGAGCTGCCGAAGCCGCCCCAAGGGGAGCGCAAGCCCGGCCTCTATGTGGCGACGCCGGGCAAAGGGGTGATGGCCGGACCTTTTGAAAGCCCCCAGGAGGCGGAGGCCGAGCGAGTGCGGCTGCTGTCCGAGCCGGTGGTGGCCTACAACACGGGCTCGATCCTCTGGAAGTTCGAAAACCTCAAGCGGCTCACCAAGGAGACGGACGGCAAGGTCAACGCGCTTTCCATCACCAACGAGGCGCGCAAGGCGGGCCTGGACTACCGGTTGATCGACCCCAACGCCCCGGACTTCCCCGGCTCCAAGATCAACCTGGCCGTGGACGAGGTGGTGCGCATCCACCGGGAGTGGAGCGCCGACCGGGGCACCCAGCTCATTTTCTGCGACCTCTCCATCCCCAACTCCGCGCGCTCGAAGCTCGCTCGCGAGCTCGCCCAGCAGCAGGCCAAGGAAGACACCGACTCCCTGGAGTCTGCGCACGAGGAGCGCGAGCAGGAAGAGGCGCCCCAGGAGGAGGAGCAGAAGGTCAGCGTGGATCAGCTCCTGGCGCTGCAGTCGCGCCACTCGGTCTACGACGACGTGAAGGCGAAGCTGATCGCCAAGGGCATCCCCGAAAAGGAGATCGCCTTCATTCACGACTACGACACGGCGGAGAAGAAGGCGAAGCTCTTCAAGGCCATGAACGCGGGGGAGATCCGCGTCCTGATGGGCTCCACCGAGAAGATGGGCGCGGGCATGAACGTGCAGGAGCGGCTGGTGGCGATCCACCATTTGGACGCCCCGTGGCGGCCTTCGGACCTGGAGCAGCGCAACGGCCGCGGCTTCCGCCAGGGCAACAAGCTCTACGAGCGGGACCCCGAGGGCTTCGCCCTGGAGGAGCACCGCTACGCCACCCGCCAGACCTACGACACGCGGATGTGGCAGATCATCGAGCACAAGGCGAACGGGGTGGAGCAGCTGCGCCACGCCGACGAGGCCGCCCGCACCATCGACGACATCGCCGGGGAGGCGGCGAGCGCCGCCGACATGAAGGCGGCGGCCTCGGGCAATCCCCTCATCCTGGAGGAGATCAAGCTGCGCAACGAGGTGCAGAAGCTGGAGGCCGAAGAGGCCCATTACCAGCGCGTCCACTTCGAGCTGCAGCGCAAGGAGCGCTGGCTGTCCGAGGCCCCCAAGCGCAGGCAGGCGGCCCTGGAGGAGCTGGAACCCTGGCTCGTCACCGCCGAGCGGCATCCGCCCATGGACAAGGAGGCGCTCACCATCGAGGTGGGCGGGCAGAGGATCACCGACCGGCAGAAGCTCCTGGAGCCCCTGCTCTCGGAGGTGAAGAAGGCCCTCGCCCGGGGCAAGGGGGCGAGCGCGGAGGCGGCCGGCCGCTATCGCGGCTTCTACTTCGGGTTCTCCACGCCGATGACCGGCAAGGAGCTCTACGGCGAGTGGAGCCTGGACGGAAAGAGCTGGAAGGTCTTCGCCGTCTATGCCGAGGGCGACGACTTCAAGCCCGCGGGGCTCATCCAGCGGCTGGACAACGCCATCGGGCACCTGCCGCGGGAGCGGGACGCCATCGAGGAGCGGGAGCGCCAGGAACTGGCCGAGCTGGAGAGGGTGCGGGCCGAGCTCGCCAAGCCCTTCGCCAAGAAAGCGGAGCTGGAGCGGGCGCGGCGCGAGCATAGCGAGGTGGTACGCAAGCTCCAGGCCCAGGGCGGGGCCATCGAGCTCACCCCGGCCATGCGCCGGGAGCTCGCCGAAGCGCTGCGGGCGCGGGGGATCGAGCCAAGGTTTTCCCGCGGCCGGGCCAGCGTCTTCGGGATGGCCGCGGAGGACGTGCGGGCGCTGGTCGAGGCGCGCACCCGCTCCTGGAAGAACCGGCCCAACATCCATGTCCTCGCCCGGATCGAGGACGCGCCCGCCGAGCTGCGCGACGAGATCCGGCGCCAGGGCGCGGATGAGGACACGGCGGGCGCGTTCCACGACGGCGACGTGTATCTCTTCGCCGAGAACCTGCAGGACGAGGCCCACGCCGAGTTCGTGCTGCTGCACGAGGCGACCCACCGCGGGCTCCGCGCCCTGCTGGGCGAGGCCCTGGATGCCGTGCTGATGGAGATCTACCTGGCGAACGCCCGCGTGCGCCGGCGGGCGGAGCAGCTGCGCGCCGCCGATCGCCATCTCAGCAAGGTCCGGGCGGTGGAGGAGGCGCTCGCCGACCTGGGCGGTGAGAACCTTTCCGACAGCGTGTGGGTGCGGCTGGTGGCCGCCTTCCGCCGCTTCCTGCGGCGGCTGGGGTTCAGGCTCAGGATCTCCGACACCGAGGTGCGGGCGCTCGTCGCGCGCGCCTTGCGCTACTCGCGGGAGCCGGCGCCGACGGCCCACCTGTTCAGCGCATCGGCGACGATGGTCCTTTCCCGGACCGGGGAGGACGACGCGGCCGAGTTCGCCGCCACGGAGCGGGCCTACGGGGGGCGCGAGGCCTACGAGCGCGAGCGGGCGGCCGGCAGGACCAAGCTCGCCTACGCGCAATGGGTCCGGGTCCGCACGCCCCAGTTCAAGGCACGGTTCGGGGATTGGGAGCTTGCCGCCCTGGAAAAAACCCTGCGCCGTGTGCGCGGCTCCGATCAGGTCAAGGCGTTACGGGGCGAGCTGGTCGGCAAGCCCATGACCAATCTGGAGACCGGCATCGTCGCCACCGTCTCAGGCGAATCGTTTGCCAAGATGCTGAGCAAGTCGGTGGTCGAGCGTTCGGTGTCGCCCCAGGCCCACTATCAGGCGCTGGGCAACCTGGACACGCTTTTCCGTCTGGCGACCAAGCGGTTGACCCGGCCAGGAAAGCAAGCGGCAGATGCCAGGAGCGTTGGTGCCATTCATCACTTCGACGTGCCGATGCCGTTCGATGGTGAGGTGCTGCGCGTGAAGATCATGGCGAAAGAATTCGCGGCTCCCGCACAAGGCACGCGCCTCTATCTCGTGCAGGCGGTGGAAATAGAAAACGCCGGGGTAGTAGGCCAGGACCCTGGTGTGTCCGGTCAATTCCGGCGCGACGAACCCGTCGCGTCCCAGCCGCCGCCCGACGTCAATGAAAGATTCGCACGCATGGTGGCCGCTGTCAAGGGGGAGGGCGTCTCTCAGGCCGTCGATCCGGACACGGGCGAGCCGCAGGTCGCGAGCATCCGGCTGTCCCGGAACCGGTCCGATGCCGCGTTGCGCGAGCGCCGCATGGTGGAGCGGCCCAACCGGGCCGGGCTGCCCCAGTACCACAACCGGGAGATTGCCCTGTGGCGCCCGGTGGTGCGCGAGGAGGACGCCGAGACCCGCAGAATCGCCTTCGACATCCTGGACATGGCAGCGACCGCCCGAACCGGGAAGCCGGTGACGGTCGGCCAGGCGCTCCTCTCCCAGGACAAGGCGAGCGGGAACTTCACCGAGCTCTGGAACATCGAGATCCGGCGCGCAGAGCGGGGCAAAGGCTGGGGCGAGAAGACGGTGGCGGCGATCCTTGCCACCAACGAGCCCGGGGCCGAGCTGAGGATCGTGGACATCACCGTGGGCGAAGGGGAGGAAGACGCGCGGCCCTTCTGGCGCAAGCTGGGCACCACGTTCCTCAACTACTCCAGCGACCCGGCCGTGCAGATGGACGGGGTGCTCAGCGCCGACCGGTACTTGGCTGCCCGCGGTGCTAGAATGGAAGCCGACCATGAAGAAGACACGCAAAGAGCGGCTCAAGGAGCGCAACGCCGAGCTGGAGCCGTCCCGCCCGGAGAAGGAGCTTTCGCCGGACGAGAAGCGGGATCTGAAAGCGCTGATCGACAGCTACCGGTTGTTGAGCCACGAGCAGAAGCCGGGCGAAAAGAGTCACTAGGCCCGCGCCTCTCGCGGGTCTCCCGCACCCAGGACGCCTCCGATCAGGCCCCCGGCTATCGTGCCCGGGTACGCCGCCTGATCGGCCGGCTCGACGCGGCCATGGACCCCTTGGGGAAGCTCCCGGATAAGCAGGCGTATCTGCGCAAGCGCTACGAGACGCTGGGCGTGATCGCCCGGGTGGACGAAATCGCCAAGAAGATCGGCCAGGTCTTCGGCTCGGCCTCGGAGGCCGACCGGCAGGCGGTTTACGACTACCTCACGACGCGGGACGCCAGCCCCACCGGCATCCAGGACGAGACCGTGCGGGCGCAGGCGGTGGCGACCAAGCGCTACATCGAGAGCGTGGGCGATGCCCTGGTCGCGCGGGGACTCCTCTCCGAGGAAGCCCGGGAGGCCCACCGGGGCTCGTACCTGCCCCGCGTCTATCTCAAGTATCTGCTCTCGGAGGCCGACTGGAAGGCGCTCGGCAGCGGCAAGAAGCCCTCCGACATGGGGTATCTGAAGCGGCGCAAGGACATCCCGGAGGAGATCCGCCGGGTGCTCCTCGGCGAGATCACGGACCCCGGGTTCCTCTCGGCCACCGCCGTCGCCAAGCCCATGCGCGACATGGCGCTGCTCGATTGGCTGGAGGAGATCTCGCAGAACCAGAACTGGGTCCTGCCGAAGTCGCTGGTCCAATGGCAGGGCCGCACGGTCTCCGCCTACTGGCTCAAGGTGGAGGCGGCGCGGCTGCGCAAGCAGGCGAACTACCAGGACGCGGAGACGGCGCAGAAGGCTAGGGCAGCTGCGGATCGCATGGATCAGGTCGCCGACGAGGCGCTGGGGGAGCTCGCCAGCGCCTACCAGGAGTACAAGCAGATCCCCAACACCGCCCGCTACGGGCGGCTGCGCGGCATGTGGGTGCGGCGCGAGATCTACGACGACATCCTGGGCATCCACGACCTGCTGCCCCAGGACGCGACCTGGTTCCAGAGCGTCTTCGGCTACGGGGGGATCGGCACCAAGCTCACGCAGCTCTGGAAGGCGTCCAAGGTCTCCCTCAACCCGCCGGCCCAGGTGCGCAACTTCGTCTCCAACATGGTGCTGCTCCAGCTCTCCGGGGTGCCGCTGCGGCGGATTCCGGGACTGCTGTTCCGGGTCGTGCGCCAGATCGCCGAAGGGGGGCAGTACTGGCAGATCGCCAAGAAGTACGGGGTGACCGAGAGCACGTTCTCGACCCAGGAGCTCTACCGCATCAAGCGCGACCTGCTCGACCTGGAGCGGCGCGCCAGGGGCTGGAACCCGATCCGGGTCATCCGCCACGCGGCGGCGGTGGTGCTCGATGCGGCGGGTGACGCCTACCAGATGATGGAAGCGCTGGGCAAGACCATGAAGATCATGGACGCCATGGAGCGCCAGGGCATGACCGAGTGGGAGGCGGCGCTGGAGGCCCAGAAGTGGCTGTTCGACTATTCCCTCGTGCCGCAGAGCGTGCGCTACGCCCGGAACGCGCCGATCGGGGTGCCGTTCTTCACCTTCCACTACAAGGTCCTCCCGCGGCTGGTGGAGGTGGCGCTGCTCCATCCCCAGCGCTTCCTGCCGTGGGTGGGGCTCTACTACGCCCTGGCCTACGCGGCGCTGGCGGCCTTCGACGACGATGACGACGACTTCTTGGAGCGGGCCCAGGAGGCGGCGAAGGCGTTGGTGCCGGGCAGGCTCAAGAAGGCATTGGGCATCGAATCGACGCTGCTGGACAAGCTCAAGAAGGCGCTGCCCGACTGGCTCCAGGAGCGGGGTCACGTGGCCGTGCTGCCGTTTCGCGACGATCAGGGGCGGCTCCAGGTGGTGGACCTGGGCTACTTCTTCCCGTGGACCCTGTGGACCGAGGCCCTCGGTCAGGCGTTCGGCGGGGAGTTTGGCAAGCTCCCGCAGACGGTGGGCCTCTTCGGCGGCCCGATCACCGACCTGGTGACCGCCGTGAAAACTGGCCTGGACCCGTTCACCGACCGGCCCATCATTGAGCCGGGCGACCCGCCGGCGCGGCAGGCGGTGGCGCTGGTGAATTACCTCTACGACATGATGATGCCGCCCATCGTGAGCTCGCGGGGCTTCGTCTCGCCCTCGGGGCTGGTGGACAAGCAGTATGGCGGCAAGCTCATCCAGGCGCTGACCGGCACCACCGACAAGTACGGGCAGCCCCGGGCGACCCTGGAGCAGGCGATCCTCGGCACCGTGGGGGTGAACCTCTACGCGCTCGAACCGGAGAAGACCCGGGCGCAGAACCTGCGGCGCATGGCCCACGAGTTGGAACAGGTGAGGATCCGCCTCAGGTTCAGGCTCCAGGACCGCAGCCTCGGCCAGGCGCAGCGGCAAGCGCTGATCGACGAGTACCGGGACGAGATGAAGCGCCGCTACGAGGAGATCGGGCGCTATCTGGAGGAGTCCCGGGTGCCCCGCCGGGTCAGCGGGGGTAACTAGACGGCGCGACCGTGCACTGGTAGTCGTCGGGCGGGCAGGAGATCGAGCGCGGGGCGCCGTTGAGGAAGAGGTTGGCGCCCGCGATCAGCAGAGCGGAGACGATCAGCACCGCGACGAAGTGCACGCCCAGCTTCTCCGCGATCCACAGGGACGCGACGATCCAGAGGGCCAAGATCAGGATCCCGACGAAGGGCGACATCAGCAGGCCGAGCATGCCGGCGACCCACACGGCGCCGGACCAGAGTTTGCGCACGCGGGAAGTATAACAGCGCAGAATAGGGTCATTTCCAGGGCCGGAATGGGCCGGATTCTGCCGAAAACCACTTTCTCAACCCGATTGGAAACCGCGGCAAAAGAATCACTTAGAAGCGCCAAAATCGCGGCAATTGAGAAAGTGAAAACGGCGCAAGCCCTTGAGACATAAGAAAACGTCCGATGCCTGCAAAGCCGTGGACGCCGGTTCGATTCCGACCCCCGCCTCCAAGAACACTCGATGCCCCGGCGCGCTGGCGAGCGAGCGATTGCTGCAGCCAGTGCGCATTCTCCTGCGGTTTTTTTGCATAACGTTTCCCCTCAATCCCTAAGTAGTTACGTTAAAATAAAAAACGCGTGAATCGACAGGGCGCCCATGAGCCTGGAGGTGCCGGTGCGATTCGGCAAGGCTTCCGGCTGCCCGGATGGCGAAACTGGTAGACGCAAGGGACTTAAAATCCCTCGGGCCTCGCCCGTGCCGGTTCGAGTCCGGCTCCGGGCACCAAATGGAAGCAATGGATGGCTGGGTCAAGGACCCCGCGACGCTTGCCGTCAAATTGATCAAGGGCATGTGACCGCAATTTTAAGATCATGATCGTCTACGATTTGGTCTGTGTGCTGGGGCACCGGTTCGAGGGATGGTTTCCCGGTGCGAAAGCCTTCGCTTCCCAGAAAGAAAAGGGATTGATTAGCTGTCCCGTTTGCGGTGACAGCAGCAACATCGAGCGCTTGCCTTCGACCCCCCACATCAACACGAAAACCGGCGACAAGGCGGGTGCGGCCTCGGGGCTTCCGGAAAAGCCGCTCTGTCCTGCGGAGGTTCTTAAGGCGGCGCTGAGCCGGATTCTTGATCAGTGCGAAGACGTAGGAAAACGATTTCCAGAAGAAGCGCGGCGTATTCATTACGGGGAAGCCCCGCCACGGAATATCCGCGGCACTGCACAGCGGGAGGAAGCCGAGGCGCTGGCGGAGGAGGGCATACCCGTTGTGCAGATCCCGATCCCCAGCCCTGGGGATTTGCATTGAGCCGCCCCCACCTATAACGCCAGGACGTAGTGGCGGCTGCCGCCGGCCTGTTTGGCCTTGTACATGGCGGAATCCGCCGTGCTGAACAGCTCGTCGAGGCTATTTCCGTGATCGGGGTAGAAACTGATCCCAATGCTCGGCGTCACTCGTAGCTGGATTCCCCGATAGGTGACAGGTTCGGAAAGCACCAGCACGATCTTGGCCGCCACGGCTTCGGCGTCTTCCACTTTCGACACTCCCGACAACGCCACCACGAATTCGTCCCCACCGTAGCGGGCGACGGTATCTTCCTGTCGCACCAGGCTCTTCAACCGCTCAGCCAGGCACTTGAGGACGTGATCTCCGGCCTCGTGGCCGTACTGGTCGTTGACCCGCTTGAAACCGTCCAGGTCGACGAACAGCACCGCCACCTTGAGGTTGCGCCGGCGCGCCTGAACCTGCTTGACTGCCAGCCGGTCGCAAAGCAGAACACGGTTGGGCAACCCGGTAAGCTGGTCGTGGTAGGCCTTATGGATGATTTCGGCCTCCCGCAAGCGCCGATCGGTCACGTCCTGCACCAGAGAAGCTATCCCTATCATCCGCCCGTCATGATCCATGAGGGGCGTGTTATACCACTCGCACAGGATCTGCCGCCCATCCTTGGTGATGTTTTCCTGCTCCACCCGATCACCGCCGGTCCGATAGACGAGGTTCTTCCACAGGGCGCCCATCCGCTGCTGGGCGTCGGGGGTGCCGATCACGAGTTCGTGCAAAGGGCGACCGAGCGCTTCGGGCTCGGTGTAGCCGAAAACCCTGGCGGCCGAAGGGTTCCAGGCGACCACGCGAAACCGCTCGTCCCACTCGACGACCGCCAGCGGGGAATTCAAGACGTGCAGCATGAGGCGTTGCTTGTCTTGGCGCTCCACCTCTTCGGCGCGTCGACGTTCGACGATTTCCCGTTGCAGTTGCCGATTCGCCTGCTCGGTCTGCCGGTGGGCCTCGGTGAGCTGGCGAACGAGCTCGTCACGCTGGTACTTGAGCCAGAGGCTTTCCACCAGCGTCCGATGGGATTGGTATCCGAACACCAGGAGCGCCGTCAGGTAGACCAGGGCGAGAAATCCCATGGGTGCGAACACTTCTCCGCCAAGCAGCAGTAAGGTGGTCGCCAAGGGTGCCACCGCGCCCGCCAGATAGACGGCATAGGCGGGATAGACCGGAGAAGCCGGGATCAAGGCGCCGGCGGACATGCCCGCGATCGTGCAGACTACGAGCACCTGATAAACCGGATTAGAAAACGGAAACAGCGCGCTCCCCAGGACACCCCAGCATAGCCCGATGATCCCCATCACGGCGATGATCCTGCGCTCCCATCGGCCGATTCTAGAGGGACCGGGTCGCACGCGGTTGAAGGCGATCATGAGGGACGCGCGGACGACGAAGGCCAGCGCCAAGGCGGCAAACCAGCCCAACAAGGCAATTTTCGGCAGACTGCCCCATAGCACATAAACGACCAGGGCCGCATTGCACAAGCTCACCAGCGCCGCCAAAGGGGTCGTGCGGAGCAACAATCCGACTCGATCGACGGAAACCCGATCGTAGATCAAGTTCTGCGCCGCTGTTGTGTTGTCAGCTGCCAATGTGGTTTATCCGCCGTAGGTGTTCTAATCGAGTGAAATTGCGTTCGGAGGAAGGTCCTTCTTGGCGAGGCAGTTTCTGTGCCAGTTGCCGTAAACCTTTTCCTTCAAGCCGCTGACGCCACCATAATGCGTATAATGTATATTACGTTAAATTATTTCGCCGCCGGGTGTTGGCCCGGGCACACCGTTTGCGGCGAGGCCTGACAGCAGGGCCGGGACGAACATCGGCTCAGGCGTAGAGGAGTCGGGACCGCCGGGTGTAGGCATGGCATACCGCTTGTGTAAGGCGTTGGGCTGCCCAAAAGGTTAACTAACGTTTAGCCCCGTGTGACCTGAGCAGATCGACGATCTTTCCGTGACCCCTTTCCAGCGCGATATCCAAAGCCGCGCGTCCGGAGTCATTACGCAGATTTGGATCGGCACCATGGGCGAGCAGCATTTGGACGACATCCGGATGGTTTTCCCGAGCCGCCATCATGAGCGCGGTCATCCCGTTTTCGGAAGACGAATTGACCTCTGCTCCCAGCGCGAGAAGCAATTTGACGAGCTCCGCGTGGCCTCCGGTAGCGGCGTAGATCAACGGGTTCCAGCCTCTGCGGTCGATACGAGCCCCCTGGGCGTAAAGCTGCTTGACCACGGCGGTATGACCATGGAGCGCCGCCAGCATGATGGGGGTATCGCCGAAACGATTGGGCAGGTCCACCTTCGCGCCCCGGGCAAGGAGCAGGCTCACCAGTTGCTCGTGTCCCGCCCGGGCCGCGATTCCAAGAAGCGAGGTTCCCAGCTCATCCACCGTGTCCACGGAAGCCCCCCGTTCCAGGAGGGAATTCACTTTGGCCACCTCGCCCGCTTGGGTGGCCGCCAGCAGCTCCTCGTAGACGCTAGCCGCTCCGGCGGGGTCCGTGCCGAGCAGCCATGCAGCCAGCAGCAGTTTCCAGGCGGCTTTCATGATCGCTCCGGCGCCTGTCCAGCCGGGAATGGAGAGATACGGAACAGGCGAAAGAAGTTTTCCGTCGTCGCTTCCTCGATTCGGGGAACGGGTACATTCTTCAGGCGGGCGATTTCTTCTGCCACGTGGACCACGTAGGCCGGCTCGTTGTTTTTACCCCGGTGGGGAACCGGGGCCAGGTAGGGAGAATCCGTCTCGATCAGCAGGCGCTTTAGGGGGACGCGCCGGGCCACTTCCTTGAGCGCGCCCGCGTTCTTGAACGTGACGATTCCCGAGAAGGAGATGTAGAAGTCCAGCCTTAGCGCCGCCTGCGCCACCTCCCAGCTTTCGGTAAAGCAGTGCATGACGCCGCCGACCTTCTCCGCGCCCTCCTCCTTCATGATCCGCAGGGTGTCCGCCGCGGCGTTGCGGGTATGGATCACGAGGGGTCGGCCGCACTGGCGCGCAGCCCGGATGTGGATACGGAAGCGCTCCCGCTGCCATTCCAGATCGCCCTGCAGGCGGTAATAATCCAGACCCGTTTCGCCGATCCCCACCACTTTGGGATGTCCCGCCATTTCCGCGAGCTCGGAAACGGACGGTGTACGGGCGTCCTGCTCGTCCGGGTGCACGCCCACGGTGGCATACAGGTTTGAAAACCGCTCGGCGAGATCCAGCACTTGGGGAAACCGCTCCAGGGTAACGCTGATGCACAGGGCGTAGCCGACCCCGTTCTCCCGCATGCGGGCCAACACCTCGTCGATGCGGGAGGAGAGCTCAGGAAAATCCAGGTGGCAGTGGGAATCGACGTACACGTTAGCTTTGCGGTTTCAGGGCATCCCGGTCGAACAGACCGCGATAGGTGAGCAGAAGATCCTCAATGAAGGAGCGGGCGTTGAGGGGGTGCCACGCCAGCCGGCGGGCGGCGCACAGGGTCGATACCATCTCGGCGGCCTTGAGCCGATCCGCCGCCGGGGCCAGGCGCCGGATCCCAGCCACGGCGTCCTGATTGTAGCGGACCGTGCCCGCGGCCTCCCATGTCATCAGGTCGTAGACCCACTTATGCACCCATTCCACCAGTTGGGGCGGATCGATCCGGTCCAGGCGCTCCGCGTCCAGCGCCGGCCGGATGGCGGTGGGGGAGGACAGGATCCGGATGACTTCAGCGCGTTGGGAGCAGTAGCTCTCGTCGATTGCTCGGGCGGCCCGTAGCGGCGCTCCCCCCGCCTCCGCCAGCCAGACCTCCGGCTCGGCCACCCCTTGGTCCCGCAGCCAGCCGGCGGCAGCGGCCGTTTCCGGGACCGGCAGGTGGACTGGTATGCAGCGGCTGAGCACCGTCGCAGGTAGTTGCCTTGGGCGATGCGATATTAGAAAAAACAGGGCGTTGGGCGGTGGTTCTTCGAGAGTTTTCAACAAAGCGTTGGCGGCGCTCGCGTTCAGCGCTTCCGCCGGATGGATGAGCACAAGCTTGTAGCCCTGGCGGTGGGCAGAGACCTCCAGGAATCCCTCCAGGCTGCGGACCTGGTCGATGGTGACGTGCCGCTTGGGTCGGCGGGAGCCGCCGCCCGGGCGCGGCTCCTCGCTCTCCCCGGCGAGCGGCTCTGCCTCGGGCTCAAGCACGCGAAAATCTGGATGGCTGCCCTGGTCGAACCAATGGCAACCCGGACAGGCGCCGCAAGCCTTTTGCCCGGAACGGTTCTCGCAAAGAAGGTAGCGTGCCAACGCGCGGGCAAAGTGGAGCTTGCCGATCCCCTCCCGGCCCTTGAAAAGGAGTCCATGGGGCCAGCGGTCCTGGTACCGGTCCAGAAACTCCTTCCAGAAGCTCTCCTGCCAAGGAAAAATCAATTTTTCACAAGACTTGAAAGAATGACTTCGAGTTCTTTCTGTATACTCTCGATCGGCCGCGTGGCATCGATGACCCGAATGCGGTCCGGGTAACGTCGCGCCCGGGCCAGGTATTTCTCCCGAACACGGGCGAAGAAAGCCTCCTCCTCCCCCTCGAAACGGTCCCTCTTCCGCCCTTCGCCTCGTCTTTGCCGTGCGAGGGCTTCCGGCGCATCGAAAAGCAGGGTGAGGTCCGGTTGAAAGTCCGGGTGAACCCAGGCTTCCAGCGCCGCTAGCTTCTCGTCGGCCACCCCCCTGCCTCCGCCCTGATAGGCGAAAGTGGCATCGGTGAACCGATCGGAGACCACCCAACGGCCTGTCGCCAGGGCCGGGCGGATGACCCGGACGAGGTGCTCCCATCGGGCGGCGAAGACGAGCAGGGTTTCGGTTTCCGCTGCCATGGGCTGGTGCAGGATCACCTCCCGCAACGCCTCGCCCAGGGGTGTGCCCCCCGGCTCCCGGGTCATGACCACCGGCACCCCCCGGCCCTGGAGGAAATCCCGGATCCAATCCATGTGGGTGCTCTTCCCCGCTCCGTCGATTCCTTCCAGGGTGATGAATTTCCCCCACGCGCTCACTATACCCATTCCCTTTCCCAATAACGCCGAGCGCTGGCGCTTCATCGTGGTTTCTGATACCGGTTGACAGCCCGGTTGTGGTCGGCCAGGGTCTCGGAGAATTCCGAGGTGCCGTCGCCCCGGGAGACGAAATAGAGCGCCCGGGTCTGAGCCGGCCGGACGGCAGCCTCCAGCGAAGCGAGGCCGGGAAGCGCGATGGGCGTCGGTGGAAGCCCCGGCCGGGTGTAGGTGTTGTAATCGTGATCGCTGGAAAGATCCCTCTTGCGCAGGTTCCCGTCGAAGGCCTCACCCATGCCGTAGATCACGGTCGGATCGCTCTGGAGCCGCATGCCCAGCCGCAGGCGATTGTGGAAAACCCCCGAGACCATGGACCGGTCGGCTTCCGCCCCCGTTTCCTTTTCGATGATGGAAGCGAGAATGAGGGCCTCGTAAGGGCTGGAGACGGCCAGGCCTGGTGCCCGGGAGGCCCAGACCCGTTCCAGGTGCCGCTGCATGGTGTGATAGGCCCGCTTGAGGATCTGGACGTCGCTCGAACCCTTGGAGAAGTAGTACGTGTCGGGAAAAAACAGCCCTTCGGCAGAAGCCTCCGTTGCGCCCACCGCCGCCAGTATTTCCGCTTCGGAACGGCCTGCGGTATCGTGGCGCAGCCCGGGATGCTCGTCCAGCGCCTTCCTGAGCTGCTTGAAGCTCCAGCCCTCGATGATGGTGATCTCCGCCAGGGCAACATCGCCGCGGGTGAGCCGTTGCAGCACCTCCCACGCCGAGACGGGGGAGCTGAACTCGTAGCTTCCGGCCTTGATGCTGCCCTCCCGGCCGAGCAGGCGCGCCAGCGTAACGAAGCTTAGAGCGTCCGGCACAAGCCCCGCCGCGGCCAATTCCCTGGCAACGGTGCGCAAGCTTGCCCCAGGGCGCACTTCGAACTCCTGGGGGGGGCGGGCCAGCTCGGCCGGCAGGAACAGGCGTGCCCCCATCCAGGCCGTTGCGGCGCAGAGGATCAGGAGGACACCCCCGAGGAGCCATGCGCCGAGCCGCAGACCACGCCTACCCATCGCTGAACACCTCCGCCTGGATGCGCCGGGTAAGCGCTCCGGGCTTCCATGTCCGATTCTCCAGGGTCGCGATGGGCCACAGCCGGATGACGCTGTTTACGAGAAAAGCTTCCTCCGCGGTGAGCAGTTCGTCCAGGGTCAGATCCCGCACTTCGAGGGGGATGCCCGCGGCACGGGCAAACGCCATGATCCGCTCCCGTTGCACTCCTTCGACCCCGCAACGGCTGAGATCGGGGGTCACCAGGCGACCATGGAGCACGCAGAACAGGTTGCTCATGGTGCCTTCCACCACCCGTCCCCCATCGTCCAGGAGCAGCCCTTCCGCCACGGCGGAATCCCGCCATTCCCCCCGGGCGAGGACGTTTTCCAGTCGGTTAAGATGCTTGATTCCCGCCAGGCGGGGTTGGCAGGCCAGGCGCAATGCGCACACCCGCACTTGCACCCCCTCCTCCCTGTAGGAAGCGGGATAGACCGGCGAGGGGCCGACGCTGACGATCCGGGTGGGGGAGCCCGCCGGGTAAGGCCCATACCCTCGCGCCCCGGGCCCTCGGGTGACCACGATCTTGCCCACCCCGTCCGGGAAGCGGAGGGCGAGACGGCGCAATTCCTCCAGCAACACCTTTTCCCCCGGACATTCGATGCCCAGCGCAGCGCAGTCCCGGGCAAGCCGGCAGTGCTGCCAAGACCACTCGAGGGGCATGCCGTTCCGTAAGCGCAGGGTGCGGAACACCCCATCGCCGTAGGCTAGCCCTCGATCCGAGGGATCGACGCCCCCGGCTTCGTGACCGTTTACCAGGTAGAAGCCCTGCATCGCTTTCCCCCGGTCAGGGAATCGGGGATCCCGGCGGGCTCGAGCCCGGGTCCGGTCAGACCCGGGAGAAGACCAGGGTACCGTTGGTGCCGCCGAAGCCGAAGGAGTTGGAGAGGGCCACCCGGATGCGCATCTCCCGGGCCACGTTCGGCACATAGTCCAGGTCGCACTCGGGGTCCACCTGGTGCAGGTTGATAGTCGGGGGAGCGACCTGGTGGTACACCGCCAAGGCCGAAAATACCGCCTCGACGCCGCCGGCGGCGCCGAGCAGGTGTCCCGTCATGGACTTGGTGGAGCTCACCGCGACGCGCTTCGCCTCTTCGCCCAGGGCCCGCTTGATCGCCACGGTCTCCGCGATGTCTCCGAGGGGCGTCGAGGTCCCGTGGGCGTTGATGTAGTCCACGTCCTGGGGGCCTACCCGGGCGTTGCGCATGGCGTTCAGCATGCATCGTGCTGCCCCCTCTCCATCTTCGCACGGGGCGGTCATATGGTGGGCGTCGGCGCTCATTCCGAAACCCGAAAGCTCCGCATAGATGCGCGCTCCGCGGGCTTTCGCGTGCTCCATTTCCTCCAGCACCAGGACGCCTGCGCCCTCGCCCAGGACGAAGCCGTCCCGTTCCTTGTCCCACGGACGGCTGGCACCGGCCGGGTCGTCGTTGCGCGTGCTCAAGGCGCGCGCGGCGGCGAAGCCGCCGACCCCCAGCGGACAAATCGTGGATTCGGAACCGCCCGCGATCATCACGTCCGCGTCCCCGTACTCGATCAGCCGGGCCGAGTCCCCGATGCAGTGAGTGGCGGTGGTGCAAGCCGTCACCATGGCCAAGTTCGGGCCCTTGAATCCGTACATGATGGACAGGTTGCCCGCCACCATGTTGATGATGGCCGCCGGGATGAAGAACGGAGAGATCTTCCGCGGCCCCGAGGCGAGCATCTCGGTGTGGGTGGATTCGATGAGGGGCAGCCCCCCGATGCCGGAACCGATGTTGACGCCAACGCGCTCCGCGTTCTCCTCGGTGACCTCTATCCCCGCGTCCTGGATCGCCTGGATGGCGGCGGCCATGCCGTAATGGATGAACAGATCCATGCGCCGCGCCTCCTTGGGCGAGAGGTACTTGGTCACGTCGAGGCCCCTGACCTCCCCAGCGATCTGGCTGGCGAAGGGAGAAGCGTCGAAGCGCGTGATCCGGGTAATGCCGGAGCGGCCGGCGACGATGTTGCCCCAGGCTTCGTCCACGGTGTTTCCCACCGGGGAAACGATCCCGAGGCCGGTGATGGCGACCCTGCGGTTACGCACAGCGGCTCCTGGACGGTGGTGAGTCTGAGAGAAACGGGAAAATCAGCTCAGGCGGGACTTGATGTATTCGATGGCCTGTTGAACCGTGGTGATCTTTTCCGCCTCCTCGTCGGGGATTTCGCACTCGAACTCCTCCTCGAGCGCCATGACCAGCTCCACGGTGTCTAGGGAATCGGCGCCGAGATCATCGACGAAGGAGGACTCCATCTTGATATCCGCCTCGTTGACGCCGAGCTGTTCGGCGACGATCTTTTTGACGCGCTGCTCTACGTTTTCCATATGGGTTCTTCCCTTCCCTTCTGCGGACACTCGATGTTGCGCAGGATGAGCAACCGGGTCTAACCCGCGCACGTATAAAAGCTTTTGAAGTTTACCAAATTTGTCTTTAGGGCGAAACGAATTCGCCCCTGCGCCGGGGGGGCGGCGCCCTTCAATCCATGTACATTCCGCCGTTGACATGCAGGGTGCAGCCGGTGATGTACGCCCCACCTGGCCCGGCCAGGAAGGCCACGGCGGCGGCCACGTCCTCGGGCCGGCCCAACCGGCCCAGGGGAACGTGCTGGAGCAAGGTCGCCCGCTGAGCTTCAGGAAGGCCGCGGGTCATGTCGGTTTCGATGAAACCCGGCGCCACGCAGTTGACCGTGATGTGGCGGCTCGCCACTTCCCGGGCGAGGGACTTGCTGAAGCCCACCATGCCGGCCTTGGCGGCCGCGTAGTTGGTCTGGCCGGCGTTACCCGTGGCGCCGACCACGGATGAGATGTTGATGATGCGCCCGAAGCGGGCCTTCATCATGGGGCGCAGCACCAGCCGGCAGAGGCGGAACACCGAGCTCAGGTTCGTTTCCAGGATCTCGTTCCACTCCTCGTCTTTCATGCGCAGGAGAAGATTATCCCGAGTGATGCCTGCATTGTTGACCAAGATGGTGGGAGCGCCGAAACGCCGCTCCGTTTTTTCCACCACTGCCTCCGCATCGGCCGCGCTGCGGACGTCAAGCTTCAATCCCGCGCCGCCCACGCCGGCCTCCGCCAGTCGCCGGCTAATGGCCTCTGCCCCGCTTTCGCTGGTCGCGGTGCCGACGACGGTGGCACCGAGACGTCCGAGCTCCAGGGCGATGGCCTGGCCGATTCCCCGACTCGCCCCCGTCACCAGCGCGACTTGTCCTTGCAGCGGATGCTCCGCCATTCTTCCCCTCCCGTCCTACGGAGCGAGCGCCTTGAGCGCGTCCCTCAGCACTGCCTCGTCGGTCAACGCCAGCGTCTGCTGGGAGGGCTCGATGCGCTTGTTGAGCCCGGCCAGCACCTTGCCCGGACCGCATTCCACGACATGGGTCACCCCTTCCTGCGCCAGCCGGCGGACGATCTCGACCCAGCGCACCGGACTATAGACCTGGCGCACCAAGGCCTCCCGGATGGTGTCGGCATCGTGCCGCTCGCCCGCATCCACGTTGTGCAAGACCGGGATCTGAGGCGACTGGATCGGGATGCTCGCCAGCGCCCGGGCCAGGCGCTCGGCGGCGGGCCTCATCAGGCTGCAATGGGAAGGGGCGCTCATGGGCAGCATCATCGCCCGCTTGGCGCCCCGGGTCTTGGCCAGGGCCATGGCCCGCTCCACCGCGCCACGGTGCCCGGCGACGACCACCTGGGCGGGCGAGTTGTAATTAGCCGGCTCCACCACCTCCCCTTGAGCCGCTTCCCGGCACACTGCCTCCACCGCCTCGTCCTCGAGGCCCAGGATCGCGGCGATGCCGCCGGTGCCTTCCGGCACCGCTTCCTGCATGGCCTGAGCCCGGAGTCTCACGATCCGCAGCGCATCGGCGAACCCGATGGCGCCCGAGGCGACCAGGGCGCTGTACTCCCCCAGGCTGTGGCCCGCCATGACCGCGGGCTCCGGCCCATGGAGATCTTCCCAGGCGCGATAGACCGCGACGCCCGCCGTGAGCATCACGGGCTGAGTGTTGACGGTCTGGTTCAGGGCCGAGTCCGGCCCCTGGGCCACTAGGCTCCACAGGTCCTGTCCCAGCGCTTCGGAGGCTTCGGCGAAGGTCTGCCTCACCACCGGAAGGGCGGCGAAGCCGTTCATCATCCCAATCGACTGGGAACCCTGCCCGGGGAACACGAAGGCGAATTTCATCCGGCGCCTCGACCTCTCACCAGCGAATCAGGACCGCGCCCCAGGTGAACCCGCCGCCGATGCCCTCGAGCACCACGTGCTGGCCCCGGCGCACTCGGCCGTCGCGCACGGCGATGTCCAGGGCGAGGGGTATCGACGCCGCGGAGGTGTTGCCGTGCTTGTCCACCGTCACCACCACACGCTCCATGGGGAGCCCCAGCCTTTTCGCGGTCGCCTGGATGATGCGGATGTTGGCCTGGTGGGGAATCAGCCAGTCCACCTCTTCGGGTTTCATGGCGACTTCCGCTAGGGTCTCCTCCACAATGTCCCCCAAGGCCTTGACCGCGAACTTGAACACCGCGCCGCCTTCCATGACCACGTAGGGCCGTCCCGAGACTCGACCGCCGCAGACCTGCCCCGGCACCATGAGGCTGCCGCTGTGGCGACCGTCTGCATGGAGGCGGTGGGTCAGGATGCCGGGCGTCTGGTCGGCGGCGAGCACCACCGCGCCCGCCCCGTCGCCGAAAAGGACGCAGGTGGAACGGTCGGTCCAATCGAGGATGCGCGAATAGATTTCGCTACCGACGACCAGCGCGTGGCGGCATTTGCCAGCCCGCAGGTACAGGTCCGCCAGCGCCAGGGCGTACACAAAGCCGCCGCACACGGCCTGCACGTCGAAGGCTGGGCATGCGTTTTCGACTCCAAGCTTCGCCTGCAGTACGCAAGCGGTGCTCGGGAAAATCTGGTCCGGCGTGGTGGTGGCGACGACGATGAGGCCGAGATCGTTCGGCCGGATGCCGGAGGCGTCGAGGGCTGCGCGGCTCGCTTCCAGCGCCAGGTCGCTCGCCTTTTGATCCTCGTCCGCGATGCGGCGTTCTTCGATGCCGGTCCGGGTCACGATCCATTCGTGGCTGGTATCCACCAGTTTTTCCAGATCCCGGTTGGTGAGGACCTTGCTCGGAAGATAGCTTCCGGTGCCGACGATGCGGGAATACATCAGGCGACGCCTTCTCCCGCGGCTTGCGGGAACAGCTCGCTCAACCGCTTGGCCGTGTATTTGGCGGTTCCGCCCCGCACCTCGTCCACGGCGCGGCGAATGGCGTACTGGAAGGCCAGGACGTCCGCCGATCCGTGGCTCTTCACCACGATGCCTCTCAGGCCAAGGAAGCTTGCACCGTTGTACTGGCGATGGTCCACCCGCCGCTTGAAGGCGTTGATCACCGGCAGGGCGATGAGCCCGATCAAGCGACGAAACGGGTTGCGGGTAAACTCCTCGCGCAAGAAGGTGGCGAGCATCTGGGCGAGTCCCTCGGAAGTCTTGAGCGCCACGTTGCCTACGAACCCGTCGCACACCACGATGTCCGTCGTTCCCTTGTAGAGATCGTCGCCTTCCACGTTGCCGTAGAAATTGAGACCGCTCAAGCGCAGGAGCTCGGCGGCCTTTTTCACCACCTCGTTGCCCTTGATCGCCTCGTGCCCGATGTTGAGCAATCCCACTGACGGCCGGGGCTTGTCCTCCACCGTGGACACCAGCACCGAGCCCATGATGGCGAACTGCAGCAGGTGTTCCGCGGTGCAATCCACGTTGGCTCCTAGGTCCAGCACGCAGGTGTGGCCCTTGAGCGTGGGCAGCACCGAGGCTATCGCGGGACGCTCGATCCCCGGCAGGGTCTTCAGCACGAACCGGGCGATGGCCATCAAGGCCCCGGTGTTTCCGGCGCTCACGCAGGCATCGGCCTCGCCGGTTTTCACCAGGTTGATGGCCAGGCGCATGGACGAGTTCTTTTTGTTCCTGAGGGCGAGGGCCGGGGGCTCGTCCATGGCCACCACTTCGGCGGCGTGCTGGATGCGGCAGCGCCCATCGGCGGGCCGGCCCAGCTTCGCCAGTTCGGCGGCGAGCGCTTCCTGCAGGCCCACCAGCACCACGCTCAATTCCGGGTCCCGGCGCAGGCACTCGACGGCGGCCGGCACCGTTACATGGGGTCCGTGATCGCCCCCCATGCAATCGATGGCCACGGTTACTTTCATTCGGTCATGTCCCTCCCGCCTCGGGACTCGGCGTCACCGCGGAAACGCCGGGCCTTTCGCTCGGGCGATCCGCTCAAGCAAGCCACGGCGCGGCCGTTGGACGCGGCTGCGGCTACTCGCCTTTGGACTTGACCACCTTGCGGCCTCGGTAATGGCCGCTGGGGCTGATGTGATGTCGCAGGTGCACCTCTCCCGTCGTCGGCTCGATGGCGAGCGGCGGGTTGCTGAGGGCATCGTGGGAGCGGCGCATTCCCCGGCGCGAGGGCGACTTCTTGTTCTGCTGAACGGCCATGATTGCGAACTCCTATGGTTCAACGCTCTTTCTGTCCTTGAGGAGGGCCAGCACGGCGAAAGGCCCTCCGTCGGCGGCTTCGAGATCCTGGGATGCCAGCTTGGGGTCGCAAGCCGGATCGGCATGGACCGGCGCGAAGGGCACAGCTAGCAGCAACTCGTCTTCCACCAGCGCCTCCACGTCCAGATTCGGGTCCGCCACCCATGCGGTCCACTCCTCCGGCTCCTCCTCCACCGGGCCCAGGTCCCGCTCGGAGGCCACCAGTCGGAATCCGCTCTGGAGACCGACTGGCAGCTCCATCGCCTCCAGGCAGCGCTGGCACTGCACCACCAACATTCCGGATATGGAGAGGCGCAAAATGGGGTGGCCGTCTTGGTCGACCATCCCCTCGAGGCGATAGGAAATTTCGCCTTCCCGGGAAGCCAGGTAGTCCGCGAGCCGGAGCAGGCTCGAAACGCGAATTGTACCCTTTAGATTTCCTCCCTCGCGTGCAAAGCGGAGGGAATCAACCGTCGCCTGAATAGACATAAATAGTTAATGATATTATTTCATTGAATTTGCGTCAAACTTAGGAAAGAAGCGCCGGTCAGACGAAACGGTCCGGGCGCCCCCAATCCGGCGCGACGGCTCGAGCTGCCATGTGATGTCGCCATCGCCACCCATCGTACTCGCTTCCACCTCCCGCTACCGGCGCGAGCTCCTCGCCCGGTTGCGCCTCCCCTTCGACGTCTTCGCTCCCCACGTGGATGAATCCGCGCTTCCCGGCGAAGCGCCCCCGGCGCTGGCGCTGCGCCTGTCCAGGCTCAAGGCGGAGGCCGCCCGGCAGGCCCATCCCCGGGCTCTGATCATCGGATCGGACCAGGTGGCGGTACTGGACGGGCAGGTGCTGGGAAAACCGGGCGACTACGCCAACGCCTTCCGGCAACTTGAGCGCATGAGCGCCCGTCAGGTGGAGTTCCATACCGCGGTGAGCCTGCTCAACAGCGCCACAGGAGCGCTCCAGAGCGAGGTCGCGGTGGTCCGGGTGCGCTTCCGCCCCCTGAGCGAGGAAGATATCCGCGGCTATCTGACCAAGGAACCGGCTTTCGACTGCGCCGGAGCCGCACGGGTGGAGTCCCTGGGCATCGCCTTGTGCGAGCGGATCGAAAGCGACGATCCGACCGCCCTGATCGGGCTGCCGCTCATCGCGCTGGTGTCCATGCTGCAGCGGGAGGGGGTCAGTGTGCTCCGCTGAGCGGCGCGGCCGCGGCGTGCTCTATCTGGTTCCTTCGCCCCTCGGCGACACCGACCTGGGCCGGGTCCTGCCCGCCGACGTGCGGCAGCTCGCCGCTCGCCTGGAGCATTGGATCGCCGAAGGACCCAAGGCGCTGCGGCGCTTTCTCAAGCAGAACGGCACGCGGCTGCCCTTGCAGCGGCTCAAGATAGAGGTCCTAGACGAGCACACGCCACTCGAGGAGCTGGAGCGCCTGCTCTCCCCCCTGGAGGCGGGACACGACGTGGGCCTCGCTTCCGAGGCCGGGTGCCCGGCGGTGGCGGACCCGGGCGCCGTCCTGGTGCGCCTGGCCCATCGGCGGGGCATCCGCGTGGTGCCCCTGGTGGGGCCCTCCTCCCTTCTCTTGGCGTTGATGGCCTCGGGCCTCCACAGCCAGCAGTTCGCCTTCCATGGCTATCTGCCGGTGAAGCCCGCCGAGCGCCGCGCCCGGATCGAAACCCTCGAGCGGGAGTCCCGAGGGCGCCGCTGCACCCAGATCGTGATGGAAACACCCTACCGCAACGCCCAGCTCTTCGCCGCGCTGCTGGAGGCGTGCCACGACTTCACGGACTTGTGCATCGCCGAGAACCTGACCGCCGCCGACGAGCGGATCGAGACCCGATCCATCGCCGAGTGGAGGAAGAACCCGGCGCCCCCGGGCGAAAATCCCTGTCTCTTTCTATTCCTGGCATCCTAACCGGTCTTTTCCCTAGCGCGGAAGGCCGGCCCCCCAAGTCATCAAGGCAGCGCCCGCCGCGGCGCCGAAACGCCGGGCCAGCCGCTCGGTCAGGCCTTCCTGAGGAGTAAAATCGACAATTTCTTCCGCCTTGATCACTTCCCGGGCCACCTCGGCGGCGCTGGCGAAGTCGTCGGCCAGACCCAGCTCAATGCTCCGGGCGCCGGTCCATACCAGGCCGCTGAAGAGCTCGGGCGTCTCCTTGAGCCGCTCTCCCCTGCCCTCGCGCACCACCTCGATGAACTGGCGATGGATCTCCTCCAGCATCTTCATCGCGTGGGCCCGCTGCTTGGGATCCATGGGCGAGAAGGGATCGAGGAAGCCCTTGTTCTCTCCGGCGGCGAGCAGCCGCCGCTCGATGCCGAGCTTGTTCAGCGCTTCGCTGAAGCCGAAACCGTCGATCAACACCCCGATGGACCCGACGATGCTCGCCCGATTGACGAAGATCTTGTCGGCCGCCACGGCGGCGTAGTAGCCGCCCGATGCACAGACGTCCTCCACCACAGCGTACAGCGGTATGTGGGGATGCGCTTTTCTCAAGCGTTTGATCTCGTTGTTGATGTAGGCCGCCTGGACCGGGCTTCCGCCCGGGCTGTTGATGCGCAGGATGACCCCGGCCGTGTTCTTGTCCTTAAACGCCCGCCGCAGCCCGGACACCACGACATCGGCGCTCGCCCGCTCGTCGGCGGCGATAATCCCCCGCAGCTCCACCAGGGCGCTGTGCTTGCCCGGAATCGCCATGTCGGTCTTGCCGATCCAGCCGAGGACCAGGAAGAGCAGGAGGAACAGGTAGAGGAAGGCGAGCAGCTTGAAAAAGATCCCCCAGCGCCGGGCCCGCCGCTGCTCCTCGATCGCCGCCAGGGCGACCTTTTCCAGCACCTGGCGCTCCCAGCCGGGGCTTGTGTCAGTGCTTTCGACCATCGTTCATCGCTTTCGAATTTCCCGGCACATCACCATGTTATCCGCCTCTTCAACGGCCACCGGCGTAAGGAAAGCCCCGCTGCACGGCCCGGCGACGCACTGGCCCGTCTCCGGCGCATAGAGCGCACCGTGCATCGAGCAGATCAAGTATACCCCGGAGTCATCGAAAAACCGGCCCTCCTGCCAGTCCAGCTCGATGCCCAGATGGGCGCAGCGGTTGAGGTAGGCGTAAACGCGGCCGCCGTGACGGATCGCGAAAGCGGTGACCCGCACTCCATACCGCTCGACCCAGAAGCGCGCTCCCGGCCCCCCGTCCTGCAGGTCGGCGGAGGCGCAGATCAGGCGTTCGTCGCCAGCCATCGGTTCAGCTCGGCCATGCTCTGCACGCATGCCACGGGCTCGAGGGCCAGGAGCGCGTGCTTGGGGTGGGCGCCGTAGGCGACTGCCAGGGCCGGCACGCCCGCGTAGCGGGCCATCTGCAGGTCATGGACGGTGTCCCCGATCATCAGGGCCCGTTCCGGTGCCAGACCGAATTCTTCCAGAAGCTCGTGGAGCATCGCGGGATGGGGCTTGGAAAAACATTCGTCGGCGCAGCGGGAGGCGTGGAAATAAGGCCCGAGCCCGGTGGCTACGAGGGCCCGGGCGAGGCCTCGCCGGCTCTTGCCGGTCGCCAGGGCCAGCCGATAGCCCCGGGCATGCAAACCCTCCACCGTCTCCCGCGCTCCCGGGAACAGGGGAATCTCGGGGTCCCGGGCAAGGAAATGGAAGCGGTAGCGCTCCACCAGCTCCCCGTGACGCGAGGCGGGCAACTGGGGCACCAAGGCGGCCAGCGCCTCGCTCAGTCCTAGGCCGATGATGTAGCGGGCGGCCTCCTCGGTCGGCTCGGGCAGGCCCAGGTCGCGGCAGGCGGCCTGCACCGAGGCGACGATGGCCGCCGCCGAGTCCACCAGGGTCCCGTCCCAGTCGAAAACCAGCAGATCGAAGCGGCGGGCGTCAGCCATGGGCAGGCTCCAGGTCGCGCTGCTCCAGTAGGGCGATAAAATCCCTGAGCTCCTCGGGCAGCGGCGCATCGATGACCAAGTATGCCCCCGAGGCCGGATGGCGGAAACCCACGCGGGCCGCGTGCAGGAACATGCGTTTCAGGCCTAAGCGGGCGAGCTGCCGGTTCCAGGCGAAATCTCCGTACTTGTCGTCGCCGGCGATGGGATGCCCTAAGTGGGCTAGATGGACCCGGATCTGGTGGGTGCGGCCGGTCATGAGTCGGGCCCGGAGGAGGCTCGCCCCTTCCCATGCCCGCTCTAGGGTGAACCGGGTTTCGGACGCCTGCCCCCCTTCCTTCACGCTCACCCGCCGCTCCCCGGCGGCGGTCACGTATTTGTTCAAAGGCAGCAGAACGCGCCGCTCCGGCCAGCGCCAGCGCCCCTTGGCCAGGGCCAGGTAGACTTTTTCCACTTCTCCCGAGCGCAGTTGCTCGTGGAGCGCGGTCAAGGCACTGCGCTTTTTCGCCAGAAGCAACACCCCTGAAGTTTCCTTGTCCAGCCGGTGGACCAGCTCTAGGAACCGGGGACCTGGCCGCTGCAGCCGCAGGGCCTCGATAGCTCCCAGGCTGACCCCGCTGCCTCCGTGGACCGCAAGGCCGGCCGGTTTATCGATGGCGACCAGCAGCTCATCCTCGTACAAGGTCCGCTGCCAGAGATCCGGTCCTCTCCGGGGCGAGCGAGGCTGCGGGCGCTCCCCCTGGCGGACCGGCGGGATGCGCACCTGATCCCCAGCCTGGAGGCGGTAGCCGGGTTCCACCCGCCGGCTGTTAACCCGCACTTCACCGGTGCGTAACATCCTGTAAATCAGACTCTTCGGGATCCCCTTCAAACGCTTGGCCAGGTAGTTGTCGATGCGCTGCTCGTGGCCCGCCTCGCCCACTTCGTCCCGAAACGCCGGTCTTTTGCTTAAACCATTCATTCTGCTTATACTTATAAACTGCACGCCGCGTCTGTCACGGGCGCCGATGCAGCAGGCTGGCCGCCTGATCGCGGTCGGCCCGGCGCGAAAATGCCCTCGATCACCGGCTGCGAAGGATATTGGTTAATGTCGCTCACCACGAAGACAAGTAGCGGCAGGCTAAAGCACGATTACGCGCTTAACCCACTCGGAAGCATTCGGCAAATTCCGCAGGCCTCCCGATGTCCAGCATCCCAGCCCGGCGTTACGGCAACGCCTACGGCCCTCCCGGATCCCGAGCGACAAGCACGAGAGCTGGCACGCCCATGGACGGGGACCCTCGATTCTCTCGGCCAGAGTTCGAGACGAGCAAGGTGATGCTTCGCCCGCGCCCCACCCGGGGACGCCCGGTCTTGTGCTTCCCGTGTGGCGAGCGCGGGAGACCACACAATGAAACGCATGCTATTCAACGCGACCCAACCAGAAGAACTCCGGGTCGCCATCGTCGATGGACAAAAACTCGTTGACCTCGATATCGAAACGGCGGGCAAGGAGCAGCGCAAGGGGAACATTTACAAGGGTATTATCACCCGCATCGAGCCCAGCTTAGAAGCCGCCTTTGTCGACTACGGTGGCGAACGGCACGGCTTCCTCCCCTTTAAGGAGATCGCCCGCTCCACCCTCTCTACCGAGGGGGAGGCCCGGGGCCGAATCCAGGACCTACTGAAAGAAGGCCAGGAGCTGATCGTCCAGGTGGACAAGGATGAGCGGGGCAGTAAAGGCGCCGCACTGACCACCTACATCAGTCTGGCGGGCCGCTACCTGGTCCTCATGCCCAATAACCCCCGGGCCGGGGGAATCTCCCGCCGCATCGAAGGAGAGGACCGCAATGAGTTGCGGGAGATCCTGGCCCAACTCGAGATCCCGGAGGGCATGAGCGTCATCGCCCGGACGGCCGGCATCGGCCGCACGGCGGACGAGCTCAAGTGGGATCTTAACTATCTCCTGCAACTATGGAAAGCCATTGAGAACGCCGCCCAGAGCCAGAGCGGCCCTTTCCTTATCTATCAAGAGAGCAGTCTGGTCATCCGAGCCATCCGGGACTATTACCATCAGGACATTGGGGAAATCCTGATCGACACCGAGGAGATCTACGAGCAGGCCCGGCAGTTCATGGGGCACGTGATGCCAAGCCACGTGAACCGGATCAAACTCTACCGGGACGATATTCCCCTCTTTTCCCGCTTTCAGATCGAGCACCAGATCGAGACGGCCTACGCCCGGCAGGTGGCCCTGCCCTCCGGGGGCTCCCTGGTGTTCGACCACACGGAGGCGCTGGTGGCCATCGACGTCAACTCCGCCCGGGCCACCAAAGGGCAGGATATCGAGCAGACGGCCCTCATGACCAACCTGGAGGCGGCCGACGAAGCGGCCCGGCAGTTGCGGCTGCGGGACGTGGGCGGCCTGGTAGTCATCGACTTCATCGACATGGAAAACCCCCGCAATCAGCGAGAGGTGGAAAACCGCTTGCGGGAAGCTCTCAAGTACGATCGCGCCCGGGTCCAGATGGGAAAGATTTCCCGCTTCGGCCTGCTGGAGCTGTCGCGCCAGCGCCTCCATCCTTCCATCGGGGACACGAGCTACATGCCCTGCCCTCGCTGCAACGGGATCGGCCATATCCGCAGCGTGGAGTCCTCGGCCTTGCACATCTTGCGCATCCTCCAGGAAGAAGCCATGAAGGAGAACACAGCCGTCATCCACGCCCAGGTGCCGGTCGACGTGGCCACCTTCCTGCTCAACGAAAAACGCGCCGATATCCATTCGATCGAAGCGCGCCTCAAGGTGGAAGTGATCCTGGTGCCGAATCCCCATCTGGAGACGCCCAAGTATTCCATCAAGCGCTTGCGCCATGACGAACTCAATCGGGGAGAGCCCTTGCCGCCCAGCTTCGAGCTGGTGGAAAAGCCCGCCGAGGAGGAGGAAATCCCGGCCTGGCAGGAGCCCAAGCCCGTCCGGCCGGAGGCGATGGTCAAGGGATTCACCCCCTCCCAGCCGCCGCCCCCTGCCGTTAGGGAAGAGGTGCCCGTCCCGCCGCAACCTGCCGCCGTCACCGAGGCAAAGGGAGAACGGCCGTCTTTGCTGGCCAAGGTCTTCAGGTGGTTCAGGGCGATCGGCGAGCACAAGGAGGCGGTAGCTCCCGCACCGACGGCAATGACCACCCCGGTGCCGGTGAGAAGTACGGCGGAAGGCGGAACGGGACGGCGCCGGCGCCGGCGCGGAGGAGAAGGTCGCCGCTCGCCCCGGGAAGAAGCTTCCATGGCCAAAGCCAAGCCCCTTCAGCCCGAACCGCGGGAGCGGATCGCGGAAGCGCCGCTGGCCAAGCGGGAAGAGCGTCCCGCCGTCGAGGTGCCCGCTGCGTCCCTGGAAAGCGCAGGGCCTGTTCGAGAGGGCCGCGGGCCGGAGGGGGCCGAAGAGGGAGGCGGCAGGCGCCGGCGGCGGCGCCATCGGGGTGAACGCCGAGAGGACTATCCCGCCCGGGAGTCTGTGGCCCAGCCTTCCGTCCCCGCCGGTGGGGCCAGGCCCACCGCCCCACTGGTCGCCGGCACCGGCGAGGCCCAGGCGGCCGAGGCGGTGCTGACCGGGTCTCCGGCACCTGCCCAGGCTGCGGCGGTCCAGCCCGCCCCACCGGAAGGGGTAGCCGTCACATTCGAGGCAGCGGTCGAGCCTACCCAGTCCGAGGTGATCGCCCCGCCCCCGGCTCCCGCCAAGGTGCAGGAGGAAGTAGTCTCCCCAGAGGCGGCCGCCCCGGAGCCGCAAGCAGTCCAAGCGGCACCCAGCCTGGCGGTCTTGAAAGATCTGGGGATTGCCCTGGACGCCGACCCCCTGGCGGGGAGCGGGCTGGTGCAGATCGAGACCGATCCGGGGAAAGCCGGGGCTCCCGCAGCATTAGAGCCGGAGATCGGCGAGCCTCGCCGGCCTCGCCGAGCCCGTCCCGCGGCCCCTGCCCTGGACGAAGGGCCCCTGGTCCAGGTGGAGACCCGCCGGGACGCCTGATCACTCTTCGAGGCTTGCCTGCCCGCCGTTACGTAGGGCGGCAAGCAAGCCCTCGGTGGCCTCCTCGATCATATCCAGGACCCGCTCGAAACCTTCGGGTCCTCCATAGTACGGATCCGGTACGTCTTTGCCGGTCCAGCGCTGGCTGTATTCCAGCAGCAGGCCCAGCTTGTGCTGGTACTCCTCCGGGCAAAGCCGCCGGAGATGGGCCAGGTTGTGGTGGTCCATGGCCAGAATCAGATCGAAGGTCACGAAGTCCTCCGCCCGGACTTTTCGCGCCACCAATCCTTCCAGAGAGTAGCCCCGTCCGGCACCGGCCCTTCGCGCACGCGGATCCGCGGGTTCCCCCGCGTGATAGTCTCCATGGGTTCCCGCTGCCTCCACGTAAATCCTCTCGCCATCTTCCGATTCGGCCAGGCGCCGGCGCATTACCGCCACTGCCATGGGCGAGCGGCAGATGTTGCCCATGCAGATGAAGAGGATTTTTAGCTTGCCGTTTTTTTGATCCATCTCATGGCTGCTCCGTCACCGCCCTGAAGAGCGGGCCTCATCCCTCCTTTCCTCGGGTAGAACGACTCCTATAATGCTCGGACCACGGATGACCTGTAAGGTAAGAGTAATGCCCATTTCGAGCAAAGTGGAGACCCTGCGCTGGCGCGACGCTCGGCTGGAGCTCCTCGACCAGCGACGGCTGCCCGGGGGCGTCGAGTACGTGACCTGCGCGAGCGCCGAGGAGGTCGCCCAGGCGATCCGCGCCATGGCGGTGCGGGGCGCTCCGGCCATCGGCTGCGCCGCCGCCTTCGGAATTGCCCTGGAAGGATTGCGCCTGGCGGGCCAGGGGCGCCCAGCATTCGATGCCGCCCTGGCGCAGGCGTTCGATGTTCTGGCCCAAAGCCGACCGACGGCGGTCAACCTGTTCTGGGCACTTGAGCGCATGCGCCGCGTCTGGAAGCAGGCTGGGGAGCGGCCGTCCGAGGCAATCGCGGCCGCCCTGCTGGAGGAAGCCCAGCGGATCTTCGCCGAAGACCTGCAAATCAACCTGGCGATCGGGGAGCGGGGCGCAGCCCTGGTGCCCCATGGGGCCCGGATCCTCACCCATTGCAACGCGGGTGCCCTCGCCACCGCGGGCCACGGCACGGCGCTGGGCGTCATTCGTTCCGCCCGGGCCCAGGGCAAGGAAGTGTCTGTGATCGCTACCGAAACACGCCCTTTTCTTCAGGGGGCGCGCCTCACGGCCTGGGAGATGGTCCAGGAAGGCATCCCGGTGACCCTGGTGACCGATAGCGCGGTCGGACACCTGATGAGCCGGGGCGAAGTGGATCTGGTGGTGGTGGGCGCCGATCGGGTGGCGGCCAATGGGGACGTAGCCAACAAGATCGGCACCTATACGGTCGCCGTGCTCGCCCGGCGACATGGCATCCCCTTTTATGTGGCCTGCCCCTTATCCACCATCGATCGATCCCTGGCGGAGGGATCGGCCATCCCCATCGAGGAACGCCCAGCGGAGGAAGTTCTGGGTTACGGCGAGTGCCGCTGGGCGTCCCAGGGCGTGGAGGCGCGCAACCCCGCCTTCGACGTGACCCCCGCCGACCTGGTCACGGGCCTGATCACCGAGAAAGGGGTCATCGCCCCGCCCGATCAGCGGAAAATCGAGGCGCTGTTCGAATGATCCCCCCTAGAGGGACATGCCCCCGCTCACCTCGATCACCGCGCCGTTGATGTAGCTCGCCTCGTCCGAAGCGAGGAAGGCAAACGTGGCGGCGATCTCTTCCGGCTTGCCCAGGCGCCCCAGGGGGACCTTCTGTTCCATGGCGGCGAGTACCCGGTCGGGCATGGAGTTGAGGATGGGCGTCTGGATGAAGCCCGGACAGATGGCGTTCGCCCGGATGCCGTTTCGGCCCAGTTCCCGGGCCCAGGTCTTTGTCATGCCGATGACGGCGGACTTGCTGGCGGCGTAGTTGGTCTGGCCGAAGTTGCCGTACAGGCCCACTACGGAGGAGGTGCTAAGGATGACACCGGAGCGTTGCGAGAGCATGACGTCCACCACCGCCTTGGCGCAGTTGTAGACGCCCTTCAGGTTGATCTCGATCACCTGATCGAACTGCTCGTCGGTCATGTTCTTGAGCTGGGCGTCTTGGACGATGCCGGCGTTGTTGACCAGGCAATCGATGCGGCCGTACGTCGCCACCATTTTTTTCACCATGCGCTCGATGCTGGCGCGATCCCGGACGTCCACGATGAACCCCACCGCTTCCCCGTCCCCCTGGCGGATTTGCCGGACCGTTTCATCGACCCACTCCGGCGTCACGTCGCAGACCGCTACCTTGGCGCCTTCCTGCGCGAACTTGATCGCCGTCGCCTTGCCGATGCCCCGGCCGGCCCCCGTGACGATGCACACCTTCCCAGCAAGCCTCATGCGCTTTCCTCCTGCAGTTACCCGGCCTCATGCTGCGCAGCATTTCCGACGGCGAATTTTTATGCTGCGCAGCAATCCTCCCGGCTTGGCGGGGCACTTTACTCCAAAATTCCGCGCTGCACAATACGAGAGAAACGTCAAATTTTTCCTGGAAATCCGGGATTCCGGACAGACTTGAAGGCCTTTGGCGGGCGCGAGAGCCTTATGCTGCGGTGCAAGCGCCCAGGACTTACTCTAGGATCTCTACGGGGGTGCCAACCGGCACCCGATCGAACAGATCCATCACATCGACGTTGCGCATGCGGATGCATCCATGGGAAGCGGGAACCCCCATGGGAACCGTATCCGGCGCGCCGTGGATGTAGATGTAGCGCCGCATGCTGTCCACCTTCCCGAGCCGGTTGAAGCCGGGCTCGCAGCCTGACAGCCACAGGATGCGGGTCAGGATCCAGTCCCGATCGGGATGCCGGGCGGCCAGCTCGGGGGTAAAGATTTCTCCGGTGGGACGCCGGCCGACGAAGACGGTATTGACAGGCTGGCCCGCGCCGATTTTTGCCCGGATCCGGTGGCGGCCCCGGGGTGTTTTGAAGCTGCCCATCCGCTCCCCGGCTCCCGCAGCGGCCGTGGACACCGGGTAGCGTCGAAGGAGGCGATCGTCCTCAATCAGATCAAGCTGTTGATCGCTTATTCTAACAACGATCCTCAACATTTTCCGCCCGCCGCCGCTGCACGAAGAATTCCGTCAACAGCCGAGCGCATTCCTCCGCCAGCACCCCCCCCTCCACTCGGGCGTGATGGTTGAGGCGCGGCTCCCCCGCCAGATCCACCACGCTCCCGCAGGCGCCGGTCTTGGGATCCCGCGCGCCATAGACCAGCCGGGGGATACGGGCGTGGAAAATCGCCCCCAGGCACATAGGGCACGGCTCCACGGTCACGAAAAGCTCGCACTCGGGCAGCCGATAGTTGCCGAGCCTGAGGGCCGCGTCCCGCAGGGCCAGCACCTCCGCATGGGCGGTGGGATCCCGCAGGGCGATCGGACTGTTGCGTCCCCGGCCTACGATGCAGCCTTCCCGCACCACGACGGCCCCGACGGGGACCTCGCCCGCCGCCCAGGCCTCCCGGGCCAGGGCGATCGCCTCCCGCATGAAATCCGCGTCGGTCATGGGGACTGTAGCTTACCGCTCCCTTCCCGCCTTGTGCCAGGCTTTTTGTACCGGCCAGAGCAGGTACTCCATGTAACTGATTTTCACAAAATCGGCTCAGGGCCGCCGGGTCTTTCTCTTGCGCCTCCGGGGCTCAGCCGACGCAAAGGCTGCCGCGAGCAGCATAGCCTCGATCGGATCGACCCGCTCGTCATCCGCTAGGGCGCCGTCGATGATCGCGGCTCGCCGCATCGGGTTGCGCAACGCTTCCATATCGCTGCGCAGGCTATCGAGGGTTTCGCGCAGCGACCTAGCGCCCTGGTCGAGCAACGTATCGAGCATCGCCGGCCGGAGGCCGAGGCCGACACCTAACGCGGCGCGAAACGGTTCCTGGATCGTGGCCAGTTCGTCTTGCAGCGCCCGCTGCTGTTCGCGCAAGACGGAGCAGCAGTGACCGAGACGCTCTCCGGAAGCTTGCGCAAGATGATTGGAATCGATCTGCTCGATCTCGATCTGCACCGTGAGCAGTTCCAGCAGGTCGTTGCGCTCGTAGGCCCGGTTCACGCGTTGTATCAACGCGGTCTTGCGTTCGCGCTCGGCGGCGTCCGGCTCGCGATCGGGATGCAGCGCAGCCGCCAGGCGGCGGAAGACCTCGCGCACCGACTGACTCGCCCGCGTGTTCGATCAGCTCTTCGGCGTTTTTCGCTTCGTGGCCGGCAACAATGTCTTCGCCGAGCATCCGGCCGAACATGGCTTCGGCCAGGTCCACCTCGGCTTGTAGCAAGTCCCGATGTCGCAAACCGCTGTGGCGGCCGAAAACGGCTTCGACTTCGTCATCGGGTCCGGCCTGCAGCACGGTTTCGGCCAAAGCGACGACGGTATTGCGCAGCCTGGCCCGCGGCTACGCGTCAGCCGGTCACCTTTCGCCGCCGTGCTGGCGAGGAGCCCATCCATGAACAACACGGCCGCCCGTTGCTTGGCCAGCAACTCGCGCTGCAGCGGTTCGATTTCCGCAGCGGCGCGACTCCGGACCGGTCCAGTGCATGCTGCCAGGAAGTCAGCTCGGCGCGCAGCGCCCGCAGCCGTTCCGCAAGCTGGTTAAACAAGCGCTGGTTCTTGCTCAGCGCCTTGTCAGCGGATTCGATGCGGATCGAGAGCGCCGCGCCGGGTTCGTCGAACAGGTCGCGTTGTGCGACAGGCGTCGCCATCACTCCCACTCGATGGTAGCCGGCGGCTTGCCAGAGATGTCGTAGACCACGCGGTTGATGCCGCGCACCTCGTTGATGATGCGGTTGGAGACTCGGGAGAGGAGGCTATGGGGAAGTTCCGCCCAGCGGGCGGTCATGAAGTCCTGGGTTTCCACCGCGCGCAGCGCCACCACGTACTCGTAGGTGCGGCCGTCTCCCATGACCCCCACCGATTTCACCGGCAGGAACACGGCGAAGGCCTGGCTCACCTTCTCGTACCAGCCGGAAGCCCGCAGCTCGTCGATGAAGATGGCGTCCGCCTGGCGCAGAATGTCGGCGTATTCCCGCCTGACTTCCCCCAAGATTCTTACTCCCAGACCCGGACCGGGAAACGGATGGCGGAACACGATCTCCGGCGCAAGCCCTAGGGCGAGGCCTAGCTCGCGCACCTCGTCCTTGAACAGCTCCCGCAGGGGCTCCAGGAGCTTGAGATGGAGCGTCTCAGGCAGCCCGCCCACGTTGTGGTGGGATTTGATGGTGCGGGCCTTCTTGGTCTTCGCTCCCGCCGATTCGATGACATCGGGATAGATGGTGCCTTGGGCCAGCCAGCGGGCGTCGCCCAGTTTTTCCGCCTGCTCCTGGAACACGTGCACGAACTCACGCCCGATGATCCTGCGCTTCTCCTCCGGATCGGCCACCCCTTCCAGCGCCCGCATGAAGCGCTCGGAAGCGTCCACCATCAGCACCTTCACCCCCAGATGGCGGGCGAAGGTGTCCATGACCTGCTCGGCCTCGTTCAAGCGCAGCAGCCCGGTGTCCACGAAGATGCAGGTGAGCTGCTCGCCGATCGCCCGGTGGATGAGGGCCGCGGCGACCGAGGAGTCGACGCCGCCGGAGAGCCCCAGGATCACTTCGTCTCCGCCCACTTCGGAGCGGATGCGGCCCACCGCCTCCTCCACGTAGTCGGGCATGTTCCAGTCGGTCCGGCAGCCGCAGATGGTGTGTACGAAGCGCTCCAGGATGGCCTTGCCCTGGAGCGTGTGGGTCACTTCCGGGTGGAACTGCAGGCCATAGAATCCGCGCGTTTCGTCGGCCATGCCGGCGATGGGCGAAGCGGCGTTGCTGGCGATCACCTTGAAGCCCGGCGGCAGGTCGATCACCTTGTCGCCGTGGCTCATCCACACGTCCAGGAGGCCATGCCCTTCCGGCGTCACCCGGTCCTGGAGGTCGCGAAGCAGGCGCGAGTGGCCCCGCGCCCGGACCTCGGCGTAACCGAATTCCCGCATCTTGGAGTTTTCCACCGTGCCCCCGAGCTGGGCCGCCATGGTCTGCATGCCGTAGCAGATGCCCAGCACGGGTACGCCCAGACGGAACACGATCTCCGGCGCCCGGGGCGTCGCTTCCTCGTACACCGACGCCGGCCCGCCGGACAGGATGATGCCCTTAGGAGAGAAGGCGCGGATGAATTCCTCGGGAGCGTCGCAAGGATGGATCTCGCAGTACACGTGGCACTCCCGCACCCGGCGGGCGATGAGCTGCGTGTACTGGGAACCGAAATCAAGAATCAGGATGCGGTCGTGCACGGGATCGAGGCGTCGGGGTTCAACGGAGGATAACCCTGCCGGTCTGGGACGGGCACCGGCCATCCTTCACGATTCACTCGACGTGGTAATTCGGCGCTTCCTTGGTGATCTGCACGTCGTGCACGTGGGACTCGCGCACGCCGGCGGAAGTGATCTCGACGAACGCCGCCTTGGCCCGCAGCTCGTCGATGGTGGCGCAACCGCAGTAGCCCATGGCCGAACGCACGCCGCCGATCAACTGGTTGATCACGTTGACCACCGGCCCCTTGTAGGGCACGCGGCCCTCCACACCTTCGGGCACCAACTTGTCGGAGCTCATCTCGGCGTCCTGGAAGTAGCGATCGCTGGAGCCCTGCTGCATGGCGCCCAGGGAGCCCATGCCCCGATAGGTCTTGTAGGAGCGGCCCTGGAACAGCTCGATCTTGCCCGGCGATTCTTCAGTGCCCGCAAACAGCCCCCCCAGCATGACCGAGTAGGCGCCGGCGGCCAGCGCCTTGGCCACGTCGCCGCTGTAGCGAATGCCCCCGTCGGCGATCAGGGGCACCCCGGTACCTTCGAGGGCCTTGGCCACGTTGGCGATGGCCGTGATCTGGGGCACGCCCACGCCGGCCACGACTCGGGTGGTGCAGATCGATCCCGGGCCGATGCCCACCTTGACCCCATCCGCGCCGCAGTCCACGAGGGCTTGGGCGGCGGCTGCGGTGGCGATGTTGCCGCCGATCACCTGCACCTGGGGAAACGTGCGCTTGACCCAGCGTACCCGGTCCAGGACCGCTTGGGAATGGCCGTGGGCCGTGTCCACCACGATCACGTCCACGCCCGCTTCCACCAAGGCTGCGGCCCGCTCTTCGCTGCCTTCGCCCACCCCGATGGCCGCCCCCACCCGTAGCCGTCCCAGGGCGTCCTTGCACGCGTTGGGGTGCTCGCTGGACTTGAGGATGTCCTTCACCGTAATCAGCCCCCGGAGCTCGAAGCTGCTGTTCACCACCAGCACCCGCTCCAGGCGATGCTTGTGCATCAGGGCCATCGCTTCTTCCAAAGGCGCGCCTTCCCGCACCGTGACCAGCCGCTCCCGGGGGGTCATGATGTTCTTGACCGGCTGGTCCAGCCGGGTCTCGAAGCGCAGGTCCCGGTTGGTGACGATGCCCACCACCCGGAGCCCCTCCACCACCGGCAACCCGGAAATCTTGTGCTCCCGCTGCAGCTCCAGCACCTTGCGCACCGTCATGTCGGGGGGGACGGTGATCGGGTCTTTGACCACTCCGCTTTCGAAGCGCTTGACCTTGAACACCTCTTGGGCTTGCGCCCGATCGGTCATGTTCTTGTGGATGATGCCCAAGCCCCCTTCCTGGGCGATAGCGATGGCGAGGTTCGCCTCTGTGACCGTGTCCATCGCGGCGGACACCAGGGGGATGTTCAGCTTGATTTCCCGGGTCAACCAAGTCTCCAGGCTCACTTCGCGGGGCAGAACAGTGGAGTGGGCGGGAACGAGGAGAACGTCGTCGAACGTGAGAGCCTTTTCGATGAGGCGCATTTTTTCCTACCTGCCACAAAACATCATTATACCGACCCTGTAGCCAGAGGGTAAATGTCGATTCGACATTAGCTTTTAAATGCAATGCATTGACAAAAAAGTAGAAGTGTGTAGGCTGTAGGGCATTTGCATCATCCTCTTTCCCCGGCGGTTAAAGCAAGGAGCGGATCGAATGAACATCATGACCAGAGGGCTCGCGGCGGCGACCCTGGCCCTTTTCACGCTGCCGGCCCTTGCGGATCTTTACAAGTGCAGCGACGCCCAAGGCCGGGCGTATTACACGGACCAGCCGTCGGCCCGCTGCCTCCAGGCAGGAACGGCCATCAAGGCACCTTCCTCTGCCCAGCCGGCGGCGGAAAATGTCGCGCCCCCGGCGCCCAAGAGTCTCCAGGAGCAGGAGCTCGAGTTCAGGAAGCGGCGGGCAGAGCGGGCGGAGGAGGAGCTCAAAGCGCAAAAAGAGGCCCAGCTCAAGGCCCAGAACTGCGATGCAGCCCGGGCCAACCTGGCGAGCTATACCCAGGCCGGACGGGTATTGCGCTACACGCCCCAGGGGGAGCGGGAGTACCTGAGCGACGAGCAGCGGGCCGAGGAGACCGAGAAGTGGCGCAGGGAAGTGGCCAGGTGGTGCGGCCCTTGAGGCCTCCGCCGCTGGCGGCCCGCAGCCGCCCGGTCAGCCTTCCGGCTTGCGTCGGGAGCCCGCCTCCACCCGCCGGCGCCGCACCTCCTTGGGGTCGGCGATGAGCGGGCGGTAGATTTCCACCCGGTCCCGGTCTTTCAGGGGCGCGTCCAGCCGGGTGAGCTTGCCGAACACCCCCACCTTGTTTTTCGTCAGGTCGATCTCGGGAAAGTCCTGGAGGATTCCGGAGCGCTCGATGGCCTGCTGCACGGTGGTGCCCGGCGGCACGGCGATCCGCTTGAGCCGCTGGACGGCCGGCAGCGCGTAAATCACCTCCACCGTCAGCTCGCCGCTCATCGTTCGCCGTAGATCTGCTCGGCCCGCCGGGCGAAGGCCTCGACGAAGCTGTTGGCGATCCGGTGAAACACGGGCCCCACCAGCTTTTCCAGCAGCTTGTGGGAAAACTCGTAGTGGAGCCGAAACTCCACCTTGCAAGCCTTGTCTCCCAGGGGAACGAAGCGCCAGTGGCCGTCCAGGCGCCTGAAGGGGCCGTGCCTGAGCTCCATCTCGATCAGCTCAGGGGGCTGCTTGGTGTTCTCCGTGGTGAAGCTCTGGCGGATATGGTGGTAATCGATGACGATGGTAGCGTGGCTGCGGTTGCCGTCGATCGGCGTCTCGGAAGCGCCGCCGCACCAGGGCATGAACTCGGGGTAGCGCTTCACCTGATCCACGAGCTGATACATCTCCTGGGCCGAATACGGCACGATGACGGAACGCTGGACTTCGGCCATGGGTCGTACGAGGGCCTCGGACACCGCCAGAAGCGAAAGCAAAAATTGTTAAAATATCGCATTTTCGCCTTGATCTCACTCAATGAGCATCGCCCAGAACAAAAAAGCGTTCCACGACTACTTCATCGAAGAGCGCTACGAGGCCGGCATCGCCCTGGAGGGCTGGGAGGCGAAGGCGATCCGGGCGGGGCGGGTCCAGCTCAAGGAAGCCTACGTGGTGGTGAGCAAGGGGGAGGTGTTCCTGGTGGGCTGCCACGTGAGCCCGCTCCCCACCGCATCCACCCACGTGCACCCGGACCCCACCCGCACCCGCAAGCTGCTGCTCCATGCCGAGGAGATCAAGCGGCTCATCGGCAAGGTGGAGCAGCGAGGCTACACCCTGGTGCCCCTGGACATGCATTACCGTAACGGCCGGATCAAGCTGGAAATCGGCCTCGCCCGGGGCAAGAAGCAGCACGACAAGCGGGAGGCGGAGCGCCAGCGGGAATGGGAACGGGAGCGCCAGCGGCTGCTGCGGGTGAGGTGAGCCGGCCCGGGGAGCAGTTATTGCCTGGGCTGGCTCGAGACCGTATCATGGGCGCCGCCTCCGGCCGGCCGGTGCCCTCCCCGTTCCCGCGGCACGAATTTTCCCATCGGTGAGACCCGCGAACGCCATGCCTTCTTCGGCCCCGCCCAGGGCGGTCATCGCCTGGCTCTTCGCCTGCTGTGCCCTGGTGTTCGCCATGGTGGTGGTGGGCGGCGTCACCCGGCTCACCCATTCGGGGCTTTCCATTGTGGAGTGGCAGCCCATCGTGGGCACCGTCCCGCCCTTGTCTCAGGAGGACTGGGACGCCCTGTTCCACAAGTACCAGCAGACGCCCGAATACCAGCAGGTCAACAAGGGCATGTCCCTGGACGAGTTCAAGGGTATTTTCTGGTGGGAGTACTTCCACCGCCTGCTCGGTCGCGCCATCGGCGTCGTCTTTCTCGTGCCCCTCGTCTACTTCGCGATCAAGCGCTGCATCGACCGGCCGCTTGCTTACAAGCTCGGCGCGATCTTCGTGCTAGGGGGGCTTCAGGGCGCGTTGGGCTGGTACATGGTCCAGAGCGGCCTGGTGGAAGATCCCCGGGTGAGCCCCCTGCGCCTGACTGCCCACCTGGGGCTTGCGTTCCTGATCTACGGCGCCCTGTTCTGGATCGCCCTCGACCTGATGCGGGCGAAAAAACCGCGGCCGCCGGGGGATTCCCGTCTGCAGGGGCTCAAGCGCTTCGCCTATGCCCTGACCGCCCTGGTTTTCCTGATGGTGCTCTCGGGAGGCTTGGTGGCGGGACTGCGGGCGGGCTTCGCCTACAACACGTTTCCCCTGATGAACGGACGGCTCGTCCCGCCCGAGCTGTTCATGCTGGAGCCGTGGCACGCTAACTTCTACAGCAACATGGCCACCGTCCAGTTCAACCACCGCTTGATCGCCTGGCTGCTGGCGTTCCTCGTGCCGGTCTTTTGGTTCCGGGCGCAGCGCTTTTCCCTGCCTCCCCGCGCCCGGCTGGCTGCCCATGCCCTGCTCGGCATGGTAGCGCTGCAGATCGCCCTGGGCATCGCCACCCTGCTCCTGGTGGTTCCCCTGCCCCTCGCCGCCGCCCACCAGGCGGGCGCGGTCGGTGTGTTCACCTTTGCCCTGTGGATGGCCCACGAGTTGCGCCGGGCCTGTGCCTGAGACCTGAGGGCCTTTCAGCGACCCTCTGCCCTGAGCCCGGCCAGCGAAAGCACAGCCGGTCCCAGCCCCCAGGCAACCACCAAAGTGAGAAAAAAACCTAAACCCAGCGCGGGCTTCTGGAAGCCTCAGGGGACGACCTGGTCGATCACGATGCGCACGTCCCGGGCGCCCGGGGTCACCGGACCTGCCCTGCCCACCAGGTCGCCGCTCCGCAGCTCGGCGCTCCCGGACTTAGAGATCCGGGCGATCACCACCACCTTCGGGACGCCGGAAAGGGAGACACCGGGCACCATGGCCATGCTGTCATCCAGGGTGAAGCTCAGGGGAAGGTCGTAGGCTTTCGCCCGCAGGATGGCGAGGGGCATGGGCGGGCCCTCCGCCGCGCGGGCATAGATGAACAGAGTATCGTCGGGCTTGACCCGTCCCGCCAAGGCCGGGCTCAGGGTGGCAATCCCGGCCAGCCGCCCGTTCCCCTCCGCGGCGACCGGAGCGCCGCTTCCCTGGCGGCTCACATTTCCTTTCGAGAGCCGATCGCGGGCCTCGGAAAGGCTCTCCGCCACCCGCTGGGCCAGCTCGGAGCCCGGCTCGAGCTGAGCCGCCAGCCGCTCCCAGTAGTCGACGGCGGCGGCGTACTCGCCCCGCTCGAAGGCTGCCGCCCCCGCCAGGGCCAGGGACTTGGGATGGCGAGGATCGATTTCCAGCGCACGGGTGAGCAGCTCCGTGGGCCGCCCCAGAAGGGATCGTCCCTGACCCATGGCCAGCGCGTCGGCCAAGTCGGCCAGGACCGCCGCGTCGTCGGGACTCAGAGCCCTCGCCCGCTCGAGAGCCGCCACCGCCTGGTCGAACCGTCCCAGCGCCGAATAGGACCGGCCGAGCAAGGCCCAACCTCGGGCATCTTCCGGGTGCTCTTCGAGCCGTTGCGCCAGACGGGCCACCAGGGTTTCCACATCTGCAGGGGACGGGGCCGCCGGTCCGGTGGCGGCCAGGCGCAGGGCATCGGGGCTGCCGATCTGGAGATAGAGCAGGATCGAAGCGATCGGCACCGCCAGCGCCAGAAGGACGGGAAGGGCAAACCGCCATCTGCCGCGAACGGGCGTCTTGCCGGCAGACGAGGCGGTGTCCAGATCTCGGAGCATGCGGCGCTTGAGCTCGTCCAAGGCTTCCTGGTACTGGCCGTCGGTCAGCAGCCCGTTTTCCCGTTCCCGGGCAAGTTCCTCACGCTGATCCTGGTAGACGGCTCGGTTGACACCCAGGGGATTGGCGCCTCCGGCCCGGCGGGAACCCCGCAGCAGGGGCACGAGGATGAAAGCCAGGGCGAGGGCGAGGAGCGTCCCGCTCGCCACTAAGAAAGCGGTCATTGTCCTTCCCGTTCTCCCTCTGCGGCGAGCAAGGCCTCGGCTTGACGGGCTTCCTCCTCGCTCAAGGGCGGCTCATGGGCTTGGCGCCGGCGCACCACCACGAGGAGGACCCCGAGCCCGATCGCCAGCAGCACGAAGGGTCCGGCCCACAGGGGAAGGGTGGTGGATTTGACTGGCGGGCGGTAGAGCACGAAGTCCCCGTAGCGGGCGACCAGGAAGTCCACCACCTCCCGATCGCTGCGGCCTTCTCGCATCATCTCCCGGATCTCCCGGCGCAGGTCCCGGGCGAGATCGGCGTTGGAGTCCGCCAGGGACTCGTTCTGGCACACGAGGCAGCGCAGCTCCTTGGCGAGGGCCTGAAGGCGCGCCTCCAGGCGGGGGTCCTCGGCCCGGGGCGCCGCCTCTTTCGCCGCGACCGGCCCCGCCACGAGGGCGAAGAGCAGCCACAGCCCCAACGCCCGCCTCATCCCTGAAGCTCCCGGATCAGGGGCAGCAGCCGCTCGCGCCAGCGCTCCGGGGTAAGGGGCCCGATGTGCTTGTAGCGGATCACCCCTTCCGCGTCGATCACGAAGGTCTCCGGCACCCCGTAGACCCCGTAGTCGATCCCCACCCGGCCCTCCCGGTCCATGACGCTGAAGCGGTAGGGGTCGCCGAAGCGCTCGAGCCAGGCGAGCGCCTCATCCCGGTGGTCTTTGTAGTTGAGCCCCACGAGGGGCACCACCCCCGAGCGGGCCACCTCCAGGAGCAGGGGATGCTCCTCCCGGCAGGCGACGCACCAGGAGGCCCAGACGTTCAACAGCCAGACCTGGCCCTGGAGATCGGCCGTGCGGAAGCTCTTTTGCGGGTCGCGCAGGAGGGCGAGCCCGATCTCGGGGGCGGGCTTGCCCACGAGGGGCGAGGGCACCTCCCGCGGGTTGCGGCCAAGCCCGACGAACAGGAAGGCGGCCACCGCCGCAAAAAGCCCCAGGGGGAGGAGGGAGCGGATCATGGCCGCGCGGTCTGCGGTGCGAGCTCCTGGGTCGCAGAGGCTGCCTTTGCCTCCGCTTCCTTCCCCCGCCGGCCGGCGAGCCGGTAGCGCCGGTCGGCGAGGGCAAGCAGCCCCCCGAGGGCCATGAGGAGCCCCCCGCCCCAGATCCAGCCGACGAAGGGCTTGTGGTAGAGGCGCACGCTCCAGGCCCCCTCGGGCAAGGGCTCGCCCAGGGAGACGTAGAGGTGGCGGGTGAAGCCGTAATCGATGGCCGCCTCGGTCATGGTCTGGCCGGAAGCCGGGTAGAAACGCTTTTCCGGATGGAGGGTACTTATGGGGCGACCGGCCCGGGTGACCGTCACCGTGCCCCGCAGCGCCGAATAGTTGGGACCGGATCGCTCGGTGACGCCCTCGAAACGAAAGGCATAGCCGCCCACGGCGACCGTGTCCCCGACCCCCATGCGCACGTCGGTCTCCGTCTCGTAGCCCTTGACCAGCGTCACGCCGAAGACGAACACCGCCACCCCCAGGTGGGCGAGGTGCATGCCGTAGTAGCTCCAGGACTGACGCTTGAGCCGCGCCCCCAGGCTTCCGCCGCCGGAAGCCTCCCGCAGCCGCCCCCAGAGCGCCACCACCACGCTCGCCACGATCCAGGCGCTAAGCAGCAGCCCCAGGGCGATCAAGGGGGTCCACGCGCCCAGGAGGAAGGGCAGGACAAGGGCGGTGGCCATCCCGGTCGCAAGAGCCCAGCGCAGGCGCCGGGCCAGCTCCGCCAGACTCGCCTCTTTCCATCGGGCAAGCGGCCCCACACCGATCAGGAAGAGGAGCGGCGCCATCAAGGGCACGAACACGGCGTTGAAATAGGGCGGGCCCACCGAGAGCTTGCCCAGGCCGAGGGCGTCCACGATCAGCGGATAGAGGGTGCCAAGCAGCACCGTGCCGCAGGCCACCACCAGCAGCACGTTGTTCGCGAGCAGCAAAGACTCCCGAGAGAGGAGCTCGAAGCGCCCGCCCAGGCCTACCCGCGGCGCCCGTAGCGCATAGAGCAGGAGCGAGCCCCCCACCACCAGGGTGAGAAGGCCCAGGATGAACACGCCGCGCTTGGGATCCGTGGCGAAGGCGTGCACCGAGGTGAGGACGCCGGAGCGCACCAGGAAGGTGCCCAGCAGGCTCAAGGAGAAGGCGGCGATCGCCAGCAGCACGGTCCAGCTCTTGAAGGCCCCGCGCTTCTCGGTGACCGCCAGGGAGTGGATGAGCGCCGTGCCCACGAGCCACGGCATGAAGGAGGCATTCTCCACCGGGTCCCAGAACCACCAGCCGCCCCAGCCCAGCTCGTAGTAGGCCCAGAAGCTCCCCAGCAGGATGCCGAGGGTGAGGAACATCCAGGCGCAAGTGGTCCAAGGGCGGGACCAGCGCGCCCAGGAGGCGTCTAGGCGCCCGGAGAGCAGCGCCGAGACGGCGAAAGCGAAGGCGACCGAAAAGCCCACGTAGCCCATGTACAGCAACGGGGGATGGATCACCATGCCCGGGTCCTGCAGCAGGGGGTTTAAGTCGCGCCCTTCGGGCGCGGGAGGAAGAAGGCGCTCGAAGGGGTTGGAGGTGAGCAACAAAAACAGGAGAAAGCCCACGCTCACCAACCCCATGACGCCCAGCACTCGGGCCACCATCTCCTCGGGCAGCCGGCGGCTGAAGAGCGTCACCGCCACCGTCCAGAGAGCGAGCGTCAGCGCCCAGAGCAGCATCGAGCCTTCGTGGGAACCCCAGGTGGCAGCGATGCGGTAGTGCAGGGGCAGGAGCGAATTGGAGTTGGTGGCGACGTTGAGAACCGAAAAGTCGTTGTGCGCGAACGACCAGGCGAGACAGCCGAAGGCAATGGCCACGAAGACGAATTGCCCGTGGGCCAGAGGTCGGGCCGCCGCCATCCAGCCGCGCACTCCCAGCGCTGCGCCGATTATCGGAACGGTTCCCTGGACCAAAGCCAGCAGAAGGGCCAGGATCAGGGCGAACTGGCCGAGCTCGGGAATCATGGCCGGATCCTCATTTCCCCCCCTCCACCACCGTCCGCTGGGCCTTGCTTGCTTGCTCCAGTGCGTGGGCGGCTTCGGGCGGCATGTAGTTTTCGTCGTGCTTGGCGAGCACCTCGGTAGCGACGAAAACGCCGTCTTCCCGCAACCGTCCCTGGGTCACCACGCCCTTGCCTTCGCGGAACAGATCGGGAAGGATCCCGCGGTAGACGACCGGGATGGTCTTGGCGGTGTCGGTCACGTTGAAGCGCACCGTCAGCCCGTCCGGCTCCCGCCGCACGCTGCCCTCCTCCACCAGGCCGCCGATGCGGAAGGCCTTGTCGAGGGGCGCCTCCTGAGCCGCCACCTGGGAAGGCGTGAAGAAAAACACGAGACTCGTGCGAAACGCGTTCAGCACCAGCCCGGTGGCAAGCGCGAGCAAGGCCAGGGCGGCGGCCACCAGGGCCAGGCGCTTATGCCGAGCCTTCATGTCTCAACCTCTCCTCTTTATCCATCGTGGCCATGCGCAGCGCCCGGCGCCGGTGCACCACCGCCGCCACCTCGATCGCCAGGGTGAGCAGGGAAATCGCGTAGGCGCCCCAGACATAGAAGCCGTAGCCCCCCATGGCCAGGAAATTCTCTAGGCTGCCCCAGCTCATACGCTCCGTCCCGAAAGTTCGGCCGCCCACGCGACGCGCCGCTCCCGCTCCAGGATGATGCAGCGCACCCGCGCCAGGATCACGGCAACGGAATAGGTCCAACAGGCGCCCGCCATGACCAGCATCGCCTGCAGCATGAGGGCGGCCATCTTGGGGGCGGCGGTCAAGCTGACCGAGGCCCCCTGGTGCAGGGTGTTCCACCACTCGACCGAGTAGTAGATGATGGGCACGTTCACCACCCCCACCAGGGCGAGGACCGCCCCGGCCCGGTCGCCGCGGCGCGGGTCTTCGATCGCCGCCTGCAGCGCGAGATAGCCGAGATAGAGAAAGAGCAAGATCAGCTCGGAGGTGAGCCGCGCGTCCCACACCCAGTAGGTGCCCCAGGTGGGCCGCCCCCACAGCGCCCCGGTCCACAAGGCGATGAAGGTGAACAGCGCCCCGGTCGGGGCGATGGCCCGCGCCATCATGAAGGAGAGCCGGGTGTTGAAGACGAGCCCCAGGGCGCAGTAGGCGGCCATCACCACGTAGAGGAACATGGACATCCAGGCGGCCGGCACGTGCAGAAAGATGATACGGTAGACCTCCCCCTGCTGGAAATCGGTGGGGGCGACGAAAAAGCCAAGATAAAGGCCCACGGCGAAGAGTAGCGCGGAGGCCGCGCCGAACCAGGGGATCAGGCGCCCCGCCAGGCCATAGAAAGTGGACGGAGAAGCGTACTTGAACCAGTTGATGTTTGCGCGCCCCATGCTTCCTCACTCCATCGAGACCCGCAACGCCAGGGCGGCAGCCCAGGGCGAGAGCGCCAGGGACGCCAGCAGGAAGGCCCCCAGGAGGGAAAGATGGCCCTCGATCCCGATCCCCGAGGCCGCCGCGTCCACCGCACCCGCGCCGAAAATCAGCACCGGGACGTACAAGGGAAGAACCAGCAGGGCCACCAGGACGCTGGCGCCGCGCAAGCCCAGGGTGAGGGCGGCGCCCACCGCTCCGATGGCCGACAAGACCGGCGTGCCGAGCAGCAGGGACAGGACCAGCACCGCGAGGGGACCTCCCCACAAGTCGTACTGCAACCCGAGGAGCGGCGCCATGACCACCAGCGGGACGCCGGAGACGATCCAGTGGGCGATAATCTTCCCCAGCACCAGCAGAGAAAGGGGTTGGGGAGAAATCAACAACTGCTCCAAGGTGCCGTCCGTATAGTCATGGGCGAACACTCGCCCCAGGGAGAGCATGGAGGCGAGCAGCGCCGCGACCCATACCACCCCGGCCGCCAGCGGCCGTAGCTTGTCCAGTTCCGGCCCCACTCCCAGAGGAAAGAGGCTCACCACGATGACAAAAAAAAACAAGGTCGTCATCACATCCGAGCGCTGGCGCAAGGCCAGCGTCAGATCCCGCACCACCACCCAGCGCAAGGCGGCCAGCATCCCTCACCCGGCCAGCAGGAGCCGCTGCACCCGGGCGCCCCGGATCTGCATCTCCTGGTGCGTAGTCACCACCGCCAGCCCCCCCTGCTCCAGGTGCCTTTCCACGAGCCCCTGCACCAGGGCGATCGCCTCCTGGTCCAGGCCGGCGAAAGGCTCGTCCAGCACCCACAAGGGGCGGTTCATGAGGGTCAAGCGGGCGAGGGCCACGCGCCGCTTCTGCCCTTGGGACAACCATTTCACCGGAAAATCCTCTCGCCCGCCCAAGCCCAGCCGGCGCAAGGCATCGAGCGCCCAGCCCTCGCCGATCGGCTGTCCCGCCAGCCCGGCAAAGACCTTCAGGTTTTCCCGGGCGCTCAGCTCGTCCTTGATCCCGTTCAGGTGCCCCACATAATGGAACTGCGCGAAATATTCGTCGCCCAGACTGCGAATCGGTTCCCCGCCCCAGCGGATCTCCCCCGATTCGGGGGCGAGGAGGCCGCACAGCATGCGAAGCAGGCTGGTTTTGCCGCTGCCGTTGGGTCCCGCGACGTGGAGCAGGCCCCCCGAGGTTAGCTCGAAGCCCACCTCGCGGAAGACTTCCCGCTCCCCTCGGACGCAATGGAGGTTGTTGGCGGTCAACACGAGAAAAATAAAAGTGCGGATTATAAGGCTTTTTGAAAAATCCTGGGCAGTGTCCCGGACAAGTGCCCCTGCCTCCTCACCGATGGCCGAAAGATCCCCCCGCTGGCCGGATCGCCCCTCTTTCCGTCCGGCCCGGGTCGGGCTTTGCCTTCGGCGCGGCGGGCTTCCCCTGGCGCTCGTGGCGGTCCTGGCCGCTGCCCTCGCCCCGCCCCCCAGGAGCGCGACCGCCGAAACGCTCATCGTCGGTTCGAAGCGCTTTACCGAGTCCTACATCCTGGGGGAGATCGTGCGCCAAACGGTTCTGCGGGTGGGTGAGATCGCGATACACCGGCCCGGGCTGGGCAATACCGCCATCGTGTTCGAGGCGATCAAGTCGGGCGCCATCGACATCTATCCCGAATATACGGGGACCTTGGACCGAGAAATCCTGGGCAATTCCCAGCCCTCCAGCCTCGCTAAGCTCAATCTCCAGCTCGCCCCCTATGGCCTCGCCGTCGGCATTCCCCTGGGATTCAACAATACCTACGCCCTGGCGGTGCGGGAGGATGTGGCCGAGCGGCGGAGGCTCAACCGGATTTCCGATCTTGTGGACCACCCGGACCTACGGCTGGGATTGTCCCAGGAATTCCTGGGCCGGCGCGACGGCTGGCCGGGCCTGAAGGAGGCGTACGGCTTACCGTTTTCCAACCCGCGCGGGCTCGACCACGGGCTCGCTTATGCGGCGCTGGCGGCGGGCCAAGTGGACGTGATCGATGTCTATACGACCGACGCCAAGCTCACCCGCTACCGGCTCCGGGTATTGGAGGACGACCGGAAATATTTTCCTTCCTACGAGGCCGTGCTGGTCTACCGCACCGACGCGCCCAGCCGCTTCCCGAAAGCGTGGCGAGCCCTCGAAGCCCTGGCCGGGACGATACCCGCGTCCACCATGGTGCGCCTCAATGCCGAAGCGGAACTCGGGGGCAAGAGCTTCGCCGACGTGGCGGCCGGCTTTCTCGGCGGCCGGAGCGCCGCAGGCTCACCACCGAGAGAACAAAGCTTGCTGGAGGTCTTGACCGGGCCGGATCTCGCGCGCTTGACCCTGGAGCACGTGCTGCTGGTCTTCGGTTCTCTGGTCCTGAGCGCGGCCATCGGCATCCCCCTCGGCATCGCCGCCCAGCGCGCTCCCAGGGTCGGTGCGGTGATGCTCGGAGCGGTGGGCGTCATCCAGACGATCCCCGCTTTGGCGCTGCTCGCCTTCCTGATCGCCGCCCTGCAGCGGATCGGGGTGGTGCCCGCTTTGGTGGCTCTGGTGCTCTACGGGCTCCTGCCCATCGTGCGCAACACCCACGCCGGCCTGCAGGAGGTTCCGCTGGGGGTCAGGCAATCCGCCGTCGCTCTGGGGCTATCGGCGGCCCAGCGCCTGGGGCTGATCGAGCTGCCCCTCGCCGGCCGCGCCATCCTGGCGGGAATTAAGACCTCGGCGGTCATCAACGTGGGCACCGCCACCATTGCCGCTTTCATCGGCGCGGGCGGCTACGGGGAGCGCATCGTGGCGGGTCTCGCCCTCAACGATCAGAAGATGCTTCTCGCCGGGGCGATTCCGGCGGCCGTCTTCGCCCTCCTGGTCCAGGGACTCTTCGATCTCCTAGAGCGCCGCTGGTATGCTTGGGCGCCCGGCGGGCGGGGCGAATCGAACCGATCCTGAGCTGCGCCGCAGCGAGAAAGGCTGGACGATCCCGCGGAGAAAAACACGGCCGCCGGCGGAAGCGCCCGGAGGGAAATGGGGTGGCGGATGGGATTCGAACCCACAACAACCGGAATCACAATCCGGGACTCTACCGTTGAGCTACCGCCACCACGGACGGCACCCATTCGCGCTGGTAGGGCGTGCCCGACAGGAATCGAACCTGTAACCCCCAGCTTAGAAGGCTGGTGCTCTATCCGGTTGAGCTACGGGCACGAGGCGCTCCACAGGCTCGCCCGCCTTTCCGAATGGGTACCCGATCTGGTCGGGGTGGAGAGATTTGAACTCCCGACATCCTGGTCCCAAACCAGGAGCGCTACCAGGCTGCGCTACACCCCGGAAAAGAAAAAATATACCGCCCTCCCTGGAAAAAATCAATGAAATTGCTGCCTTGTAAGGCTGTTTTCACTTGCGGTGTAGCCGCGATTTTGCTATTAAAGCGCTTTTTTGTGCACAGAGGCCGACCCCTATGCCGAGCCAAGGCAGCAAGACGCTTCCTCCCTACAAGCCCAAAAAGGGAGAGCCTTACATGAATCCGCGGCAGCTCGCCTATTTCCGGAAAGTGCTGGAGACGCTGAAGCTCGAACTCAGCCAGGACATCGACCGCACCGTTCACGCCATGCAGGACGAGGCGACGGTGTTCGCCGATCCGAACGACCGGGCCAGCCAGGAATCGGACATGGCGCTCGAGCTACGCAACCGGGATCGGGAACGCAAGCTTATCAAGAAGATCGATGAAACCATCGCCCGGATCGATGCGGGAGAATACGGATATTGCGAAAGCTGTGGAGCGGAAATCGGGCTCAAACGCCTGGAAGCGCGTCCGACCGCATCGCTATGCATCGACTGCAAGACGCTGGATGAGTTGAGGGAGCGGCAGGTAGCGAAATAGGTCCTCTTCTTTCCCCGCGGCCGCCGGGGAAGCTTGCCGCGGGACGAGACGGCGCGAAGAGGAAAAACACCCTAGGGCAAAAAGGCGCCTTCCCGTAAACCGCCCTGGGGTCTTTACGGCACCGGGGTAGTGCTGGAAGGGGACTGCGCCTCTTCGGCCAGCGCCGCTTTCATGCTCAGCCGCAGCCGTCCCTTGTCGTCGGCCTCCAGCACCTTGACCCGGATCAGTTGGCCCTCCTTGAGATAGTCGGCCACGTTGTTGACCCGCTCGTTGGCGATTTGGGAAATGTGCAGGAGCCCGTCTTTGCCGGGCAGGACGCTTACGATGGCGCCGAAGTCGAGCAGCCTCAGCACGGTACCCTCGTAAATCTTGCCCACTTCGACTTCGGCCGTGATCTCCTCGATGCGCTTCTTGGCGAGCATGCCCCCCTCGGCGCTCACGCAGGCGATGGTCACGGTGCCGTCGTCCTCGATATCGATGGTGGTCCCCGTCTCTTCAGTCAATGCTCGGATCACCGCGCCGCCCTTGCCGATGACGTCGCGAATCTTCTCCGGGTTGATCTTCATCTTGATGATGCGCGGCGCATGGATGGAGATTTCGGGTTTGGTCGCCGGCATGGCCTGCTTCATCAGTTCCAGGATGTGCATGCGCCCTTCCCGCGCCTGGTTGAGCGCGACCTGCATGATCTCCTTGGTGATGCCGGTGATCTTGATGTCCATCTGCAGCGCGGTGACCCCCCGTTCCGTCCCGGCCACCTTGAAATCCATGTCGCCCAGATGATCTTCGTCGCCCAGGATGTCCGACAGCACGGCGAAGCGGTTGCCTTCCTTGATCAACCCCATGGCGATGCCGGCGACGTGCCCCTTCATCGGCACCCCGGCGTCCATCAACGCCAGGCAACCGGCGCAGACGGTGGCCATGGAGCTAGAGCCGTTCGACTCGGTGATCTCCGAGACCACCCGCAGGGAATAGCCGAATTCCTCCTGGGGCGGGATCACGGCCGCCAGCGCCCGCTTGGCGAGCCTGCCGTGGCCGATCTCCCGCCGCTTGGGCGGGCCGACGCGGCCCGTTTCCCCCGTGGCGTACGGGGGCATGTTGTAGTGAAGCATGAAGCGCTCGGTATACTCGCCGGTGAGCGCGTCGATGATCTGCTCGTCCCGCTGGGTGCCGAGGGTCACCACCGCCAGCGCCTGGGTCTCCCCGCGGGTAAAGAGGGCGGAGCCGTGGGTGCGCGGAAGGACGCCGGTGCGGATGGTGATCGGCCGGATGGTTCGCGTGTCGCGCCCGTCGATGCGGGGCTCCCCCGCGAGGATGCGTTCGCGCACCACCTTGTATTCGAGGTCGAAGAGTAGGTTCTTGATCTCGTTTTCCCTCGCCGGTCCCACCTTGTCCCCCGTATTGAGGGCCTCAAGGAGGCGTTTCTGGATCTGCTTGAGCCGCTCCGAGCGGGTCTGCTTGGTTTTGATCGAATAGGCTTCCTTCACATCCGCTTCGGCCAGCTCGGCGACCCGGGCGACGAGCTCCGGGTCCTTGGCGGGGGGAGTCCACTCCCATTCCGGTTTGCCAGCCGCCTCCACCATCTCGTGGATCGCCTGGATCACCGGCTGCATTTGCTGGTGGCCGAAAACCACGGCGCCAAGCATGACTTCTTCCGGCAACTCCATGGCCTCCGACTCCACCATCAGCACGCCTTGCTCGGTCCCCGCCACCACCAGATTCAGCGCCGAGCGCTTGAGCTCGGAGACGGTGGGATTGAGCACGTATTGCCCTTCAAGGTAGCCGACGCGGGCCGCCCCGATGGGGCCGTTGAAAGGAATTCCCGCCAGAGCCAGCGCAGCCGAGGCGCCGATCATGGCCGGGATATCGGAATCAACCTCGTTGTTGGAGGAAACGACGGTGGCAACGATTTGGACTTCGTTGTAGAAGCCTTCAGGGAACAGGGGACGCAGCGGACGGTCGATCAGGCGGGAGGTCAGGGTTTCCTTCTCCGACGGGCGCCCTTCCCGCTTGAAAAAGCCCCCGGGGATCCGGCCGGCGGCGTAGGTGCGCTCCAGGTAGTCGACAGTGAGAGGAAAGAAGTCCTGACCCTCCTTGGCCTCTTTCGCCGCGACCACGGTCACCAGGACCACCGTATCGTCCAAGTTGACGAGGACCGCGCCATCCGCTTGCCGCGCGATCTCTCCCGTTTCCAGCGTGAGCTGGTGCCTACCGTAGGTTAAGGTTTTCTTGAAGTACGCCAAGACGTTTACCTCGCTGGAATAGGCGGTTCGCTAGAAAAGAAAAAGGCGCGACGCGAAGGCGCAGGCAGCGCGCAGGGACGGCTCCGGTCATTCGATAAATCAGATTCCCCATCGTTCCGAAGCCAATCGCTCTGCCGAGCCCCTATTTGCGCAGGCCCAGCCGATCGACGAGCTTGCGGTAGGCCTCTGGGTCGCGGGTGCGCAAGTAGTCGAGGAGCTTCCGCCGGCGACTGACCAGGCGCAACAGGCCGCGCCGGGAATGATGATCCTTCGCGTGCGTTTTGAAGTGCTCGGTGAGGTAGTTGATGCGCGCGGTCAGCAGGGCGATCTGAACTTCAGGCGAGCCTGTGTCCCCCTTGGCTCGCTGAAAGTCCTGCATGATTTTGGATTTTTCTGCTGTCGTGATAGCCATTTATCGCTCCACTAAAGACTATCATTATATCCTGTATAAACGCTAACGCTCAAGTAACCCCTTGGCGCTTCTAAGAATGCGCGCCCCCTCCCCGCCCTGGATCCGGCGCTCTGGGCGGATCAGCCTTCGGGGCCGCACCCAGCCGTCGCCAGTGCTCTCGCCTACCCCCAAAAATCGCCCCTGGTCGGCATAGAGCCGGACCGGCCCGGCTGCGCCGCCGGGAGCGGCGACGGGCTGCCCTAGGAACAGGGCCCGCTCGGCCGCCGGCGCCACGTCGAGCCTGGGCAAGGAAGCCAGCGGGGCATCCACGGGGAGAAGCAGGGCCCTGCACCCGTCCTCGGTCAACGCCTCCAGCCGGTTCGGGGTAACGGCCTGCTCGACCGAGAACGGCCCGATTCCTGTGCGCCGCAGCGCTTCCAGATGGGCCCCGCAGCCGAGGGCCGCGCCCAGATCTTCCGCCAGAGTGCGGACATAGGTACCCTTGCTGCATTCCACCAGCAAAGTCGCCCCTTCGCCGTGAAACGCCTCGATCACCAGCCGGTAGATCTCCACCTCGCGCGCTTGCCGCTCCACTTCGACGCCTTGCCGGGCGTAACGGTAGAGCGGGCGCCCGTTGCGCTTGAGGGCGCTGTACATGGGCGGAATCTGCCGGACTTTCCCGGTGAAGGAGGTCACCGCCGTCTCCAATTGGGCGGGCGTCACCGAGACCGGACGGCGCTCGACCACCGTCCCTTCCGCGTCACCTGTCGTAGTGCGCACGCCGAAGCGCACCGTGGCCTTGTAGGTCTTGCGGGCCTCGAGCAGACTCCCGAGGAACTTGGTGGCTTCTCCCATGGCGACCGGGAGCAGGCCGGTCGCCATGGGATCCAGGGTTCCGCCGTGGCCGGCCTTGGCCGCTCCGAACAGGCGCTTGACGCCCTGCAGGGCGGCGTTGGACGTGATGCCCGCCGGCTTGTCCAACAGGAGCACGCCGTCGATGTCGATACGGTGGCGGGCCATGCGTCGCGGTCGAGGAGGAGCGGCGCTCAATCCGGGTCGGGCTTGTCGCCCCCTTTGAGGCGATCGGCGGCGACCGCTTCGTCGATCAGGCGCGAAAGCCGCATACCCCCTTCGACGGATGGATCGAAAACGAAGCGAAGCTCGGGCACGGTCCGAAGCCGCAGGCGCTGCCCTAGCATTCCTCGCAGGAAGGGCGCGGCGCGGCGCAGCCCTTCCGCGGTCTCCTTGTCGTCCCGCCCGCCCAGGCTGGTGTAATAGACCTTGGCGAAGGACAAATCGGGGCTCAACTCGACCTCGGTCAGCGTCACCATGCCCACGCGGGGATCCTTGACTTCGTCGCGGATCAGGCAGGCCAGCTCCCGCTGAATCTCGCGCGCCACCCGCTGTGCTCGCGCTCCGGGCCTCGTCATGACCGTTCTCCTCGCCCCCGGAGGTCCACGCCTTGGCCCCAAGCCAAGCGGGCCCGCCGGTCACAGGGTGCGAGCCACCTCAACGACTTCGAACACCTCGAACTGGTCCCCGACCCTGATGTCTTCAAAACCCTTGAGGGCGATACCGCACTCGAACCCGGCCTTTACCTCGCGGACGTCTTCCTTGAAGCGCTTCAAGGACTCCAGTTCCCCGGTATGGATGACCACGTTGTCCCGGATCACCCGGACCTGGGAATTGCGCCTCACCACCCCTTCGGTCACGTAGCAGCCGGCCACCGCGCCCACCTTCGAGATCTTGAACACGTTGCGGACCTCCACCAGGCCGATGACGTTCTCCTTTTTCTCCGGCGCCAGCATGCCGGACAGCGCCGCCTTGACCTCGTCTACCGCTTCGTAAATGACGTTGTAGTAGCGGACGTCGACGCCGGTGGAGGCGATCAGCTTGCGTGCCGTCGCGTCTGGGCGGCTGTTGAAGCCGATGATCACCGCCTTGGAGGCGAGCGCCAGGTTGACGTCCGACTCGGTGATGCCGCCCACGCCCGTATGAACGATGTTGACCTTGACCTCGTCCGTCGAGAGCTTCTGTAGGGCGTGCGCCAGCGCCTCGTACGAACCCTGGACATCGGCCTTGATGATGAGAGAAAGGCTCTTCGTCTGGCCTTCGCCCATCTGCTCGAACACGTTCTCCAGCTTGGCCGCCTGCTGCTTCGCGAGCTTGACGTCCCGGAACCTCCCCTGGCGGAAGAGAGCGATCTCCCGCGCCTTGCGCTCGTCGCCGAGGACCACCAGCTCGTCGCCCGCCTGCGGCACGTCGGAGAGGCCCTGGATCTCCACCGGGATCGAAGGGCCGGCCGCCTCCACCGGCTTGCCGTTCTCGTCCTGCATCGCCCGGATGCGCCCATACACCGCGCCGACGAGAGCCACGTCGCCGCGCCGCAGGGTGCCGCTCTGCACCAGGATGGTGGCGACCGGGCCTCGACCGCGGTCCAGCCGCGATTCGATGACGATGCCCTTGGCAGGCGCCTCCCGCGGCGCCTTGAGCTCCAGAACCTCGGCCTGCAACAGGATGCTCTCCAGCAAATTGTCTATGCCCTGCCCGGTCTTGGCCGAGACTTCGACGAACATGGTGTCGCCGCCCCACTCCTCGGGCACGACCCCGTGGCTCACCAGCTCCTGCTTGACCCGTTCCGGGTTCGCTTCTGGCTTGTCGATCTTGTTGACCGCCACTACGATCGGCACCTTGGCGGCCTTGGCGTGATTGATCGCCTCGACGGTTTGCGGCATCACGCCGTCGTCCGCCGCAACGACCAGCACCACCAGGTCGGTCACCCTGGCGCCCCGCGCCCGCATCGCGGTGAACGCTTCGTGCCCGGGCGTATCCAGGAAGGTGATCTCTCCGCGCGGGGTTTTGACGTGATACGCGCCGATGTGCTGCGTGATGCCCCCGGCTTCTCCGCTCGCCACGCGGGTGCGGCGAATGAAATCGAGCAGCGAGGTCTTGCCGTGGTCCACGTGCCCCATGACCGTCACGACCGGGGCACGTGGCTCGAGCGGCGCGCTGACCGCCGCCTGCGCCTCACTCAACAAGGCTTCCGGATCGTCCAGCTTGGCCCGCTTCGCGACATGCCCCATCTCCTCCACCACGATCATGGCGGTGTCCTGATCGAGGACCTGGTTGATGGTGGCCATGGTGCCCAGTCTCATGAGGGTCTTGATGACCTCGGCAGCCTTGACGGACATCCTGTGGGCCAGCTCGCCGACGGTGATGGTCTCGGGAACCAGGATTTCCTTGACCACCGGCTCGCTGGGCGGGGCGAAGGCGGCGGGCTGCTCGCCGCCCCCCTTGTGCCGCGCACCGGCCTTGCGTTCCTTCCAGCCTTGGGCGAGCGCCGTGTCGCCCCGGGTCTTGATGGTGCGCCGCCTGGCGACCTCCTCCTTCCAGGCCACCGTGTCCTTCGCCGGTTTCTTGACCCCCTTCTTTTCCGCCTTTTCCCCGCCTTCCGGCGCTTTGGCCGCGGGGCGATGGAGAGTGCCTTCCGAAATCGGCGCCGCAGCCGCCGGGGCCGCTTTAGCGGCTTCCTTGACGGGTTCCTCCACGCCTGGGGCGGAAGCACTGGCGGCTTCGACCGCCGCCGTCAGTGCCTGTGTTTCCTCCCCGGCCGCGGTCTCGGGCTCCTGCTTCTTGCGCTGGCGGCGGGCCCGTTTCTCCTCGGCTTCGGCCGCCTGGCGGGCCGCCAGCTCGGCCTGCTTGCGGGCCTCCTCCTCCCGCAGCGTCTGCTGCGCCTGATCCAGCACTAGCGCCGGAGAGGGGGGGGGCTCCTGCGCCGGGACTTCCTGCGCGGTGACGTCGCGGCGCACCAGCACCCGTTTCTTCCGCACCTCTACCTGGATGGTGCGGGCCTTGCCGGTGCTGTCGGCTTTCTTGATTTCCGAAGTCTGCCGCCGCGTCAGCGTGATCTTCTGCTTGGGCTCCTTGGCCCCGTGGACCTTGCGCAGGTACTCGAGGAGTTGGGTTTTGTCCTGCTCCGTGAGCGGGTCGTCCACCATGGTCTTGGCCACCCCGGCGGCGTTGAGCTGCTCCAGCAACAACGTCGCGGGCAGGCCTAGCTCGCGGGCGAATTGGGCGACGTTCATCTGTGCCATTACTCTGCCTTACCCTCTTGTTCGAACCATGGAGCGCGAGCTGCCATGATGAGCTTCTTGGCCAGCTCGGCGTCGATCCCGGTCATTTCCACTACGTCGTCCACCGCCAGGTCAGCCAGCGCCTCCTTGGTGGAAACGCCCTGCGCCACCAGTTTCCGGGCAACACCGGCCTCCATCCCTTCCAGGGTCATGAGATCGCCGATGTCCGCCTCCAGTTGCTCCTCGCTCGCGATCGCCTCGTTCAGCAAGGCACCGCGGGCCCGGCTGCGCAGCTCGTTGACCGTTTCCTCGTCGAACGCTTCGATCTCCAGCATCTCGTTGATCGGAACGTAGGCGATTTCCTCCAGGGTTGAAAAGCCTTCCTGGATCAGGATGTTCGCCACCTCCTCGTCCACATCGAGGCGCTCCATGAAAAGCTTGCGGATAGCAGCGGCCTCTTCTTCGCCTTTCTTCTTCGATTCCTCGACGGTCATAATGTTGAGCTCCCAGCCGGTGAGCTCGGAAGCGAGCCGCACATTCTGACCGTTGCGGCCGATTGCCTGGGCCAGTTGATCTTCCTCGACGACGATGTCCATGCTGTGCTTTTCTTCATCGACGACGATACTGCTCACTTCGGCCGGCGCGAGGGCGTTGATCACGAAAGTGGCGGGGTCCGGGGACCAAAGCACGATGTCCACCCTTTCTCCGGCCAGCTCGCCGGTCACCGCCTGGACGCGGGTGCCGCGCATGCCCACGCAGGTGCCGATGGGATCCAGCCGGGGATCGTTCGACTTGACCGCGATCTTGGCGCGGGAACCCGGGTCCCGGGCGGCTCCCTTGATTTCGATCAGCCCCTCTTCGATCTCCGGCACCTCCAGCTCGAACAATTTGACCAGGAACTCGTTGGCCACTCGGGAGAGGATCAGTTGCGGCCCACGGCTCTGGCGATCCACCCGCAGCAGGTAGGCGCGCACCCGGTCTCCTACCCGCAGGCTTTCTTTCGGGATCATCTGATCCCTTGGCAGCAGCGCTTCCAGCCGACCGGATTCGATGATGGCGTTGCCTCGGTCCATGCGCTTGATCACGCCCGTCACCAGGTGCTCGTTGCGCTCCAGGAAGTCGTTCAGGATCTGCTCGCGCTCGGCATCCCGGATCTTCTGGAGGATAACCTGCTTGGCGGTCTGGGCACCGATACGGCCGAACTCCACCGGCTCGAGCGGTTCCTCGATGTAATCGCCAACCTGGACATCGGGGTTGCGCTTGCGAGCCTCGCTCAGGCCGATCTGCTGGTCCGGAAACTCCACCTCCTCGTCGTTGACGACAAGCCAGCGCCGATAGGATCGGTAATCGCCCGTGCTTCGATCTATGGACACGCGCACGTCCATGTCGTCACGGAACCGCTTTTTGGTCGCCGAGGCGAGCGCCATTTCCAAGGCACCGAAGACCACGTCCTTGTTGACGCTCTTCTCCCTGGCCAGCGCGTCCACCAGCATTAGAACTTCCCGACTCATGGTTCGCCCTGTCTCTATATGCAAAGCCTGTCCTGCCAAGCGATTCCCCTGTAACCGTTTAAAACCGCGGCACGAGCCGCGCTTTGTCCAAATCGTCGATATCGAACTCCAGTTCCGTGCTCTCCAGGCTTGCCCGTATTTTTGTTCCCTCGACGGCTTTCAAGGTGACGACGAAATTGGAGCGGCCTTCTCGGGGATGGCGCAGCCTGATGCGAACTCGTTCCCCGACGAACCTCTGGAAATCCGATACTTTTCTTAACGGGCGGTCCAGACCTGGAGACGAGACCTCAAGCCGGTCATAATCCACCGCCTCCACGGCGAAGAGGCGCGTGAGGTGGTTGCTCACCGAGGCGCAATCTTCCACGCTCACCCCTCCCGGTTGATCGATAAACACGCGGATGAGCTTGCTGTGAGACACCCGTTCGAAGTCGACGAGCTCGTAGCCCAGGTTTTGAAGTACCTGCTCCACCAACGCCTCAAGGGCCAAGGTTCGTTTCATCAACACAAACAAAAAATGGGCGCCCGGCCCATCTTCTCTTTATGTAACTGTAACTTTGGAAGTTTAACAGAATAGCGAAAGGGGTGGAAGAAAAAAACCGGATTCCCCAAAGCCTTCCAGCCACTGCACGCCCCGGCTCAAAATGCCGAAGGCCCCGTGAGGGGCCTTCGGCGCTTTGTGGGGGTGCCTGGCGGTGACCTACTTTCGCGGGGGATAGCCCCCCACTATCATCGGCGCGGCGCCGTTTCACGGCCCT